>CBZS010000259.1 GCA_000613065.1 Richelia intracellularis
AATTTAAAGGGAGCATACCAACTTTGCAGCAATATGTTGTGGGTGGAGGGTTTTGCTCCCTTATACCTGGGCGATCGCTTATTTAAATAATGTTGACTAAAAAGCCGGCATTATAGTTATCTTTAATTTATCCAACAAAAATCAAGCGATGGACATTAAAGCTTCTTGAGAGGTGGATTCTGGACAATCTTCCCCTGGCTTTCTTTGTACATAACTACCATCTGGCTGTAATTCCCAAGCTTGGCGATTATCAGCTAACATAATCCCCAATATTTCTTGTAAATCCTTGGCAATTTCTGGATCAAGAATAGGGGTAATAGCTTCCACTCGTCGGTCTAAGTTTCTAGGCATCCAATCCGCACTACCAATATAAATCTCTTCTTTTCCATTGTTATAAAAGTAAAAAATTCGGGAATGTTCCAGAAAACGACCAATAATGCTGATCACCCGAATGTTCTCACTAATATCCTTTAAACCAGGACGCAAACAACAAACACCACGGATAATCAGGTCTATTGATACACCAGCACGGGAAGCAGCATACAAATTAGCAATGATTTCTGGATCGACGAGAGAATTCATTTTCGCCACAATTCTACCAGAAAGACCATTCTGAACATTTTCCATTTCTCTGCGAATTAATCCCAAAAAGCGACCGCGCATATTTACCGGCGCAATTAGCAGTTGACGATAAGATTTTTGCCGGGAGTAACCAGTGAGAAAATTAAATAAGTCAGTTAAATCTGCACCTAATTCTTCTCGACAACTAAATAAGCCTAGATCTGTATAAAGTTTTGCTGTTTTTGGATTATAGTTACCAGTACCAATATGAACATAGCGACGGATATGATCTTTTTCTCGCCGCACCACCATAACTATTTTACTATGGGTTTTCAAGCCAAACAGGCCGTAAACAACGTGCACCCCTACATTTTCTAAACGTCTAGCCCAATAAATATTGTTTTCTTCATCAAACCTGGCTTTTAATTCTACTAATACAGAGACTTGCTTGTTATTTTCTGCTGCTGCAATTAAAGCATTAATAATCGGAGAATCCCCAGAAGTCCGGTAAAGGGTCATTTTTATTGCCAGGACATTTGGGTCTTTCACAGCCTCAGTAATAAATTTGACTACAGATGCTGAAAAGGATTGATAGGGATGGTGTACTAGTAAATCCCGCTCCCGAATCACAGCAAAGAAATCTTTGGCTTCGTTTCTCTGCTCTAAATTAGGGTTTAAATTGTTTTGTCCCAAACGCCGTAAACGAATTGGTAATTTTGATTTCCAGGGAGCATCTTTTAGCTCTGGTAAGGGCAAAGACATAAAATACATTAAGTCACCCAACCCCAAAAGCCCTTCAAATTCATAAATATCGGCTTCTGATAATTGTAAATCTTGCAACAATCGATTCCGAATATTGACTGGAGTTTGAGATTTAATTTCCAGCCTGACAGGGGTTCCTCCTACCCGACGTTTGCGTAATTCTTGTTCGATCGCTAATAATAAATCATCTGCTTCGTCTTCTTCCAAAGCCAAATCAGCATCACGGGTAATACGAAAGGGATGATACTCAAGAATATTCATTCCCGGAAACAGTGCTTCTAGATTATGAGCTATTGCTTGCTCTAAGGGTATACCAGTCCATACCGAGACTTTACCATTGTTACGAATACTCAAATCTGGTGGCAATGCCAGAAACCGGGGTAAAACTTTTGGGACTTTCACCCTAGCAAATAATTCCTCTTTTGTATCTGGGTTTTGGATGACAACAGCTAAATTCAAGCTGAGATTAGAAATATAGGGGAAAGGATGACTAGGATCCACTGCTAGGGGTGTAAGAACTGGAAAAATTTCCTCTTCAAAGTATTTATCTATATAGCTTCTTTGTTTAGAATTGAGTTCAATATAATGAACCAGATGAATTCCATGCTTTCCTAGCAAGGGTTGTATAGTTTTTTCAAAATGCTGGTGTTGTTGGGCAACGATGGGGCGTAGAGTTAAACTAATGTCTTGCAACTGTTGTTGAGGATTCCGTCCATCAAAAGCTAATTGACTAACCTTTGCCTCCACTTGTTGCTTGAGTGCTGCTACCCGCACCATGAAAAATTCATCTAAATTGGAACTGGTAATGGCAAGAAATTTCAATCTTTCTAAGAGGGGTGTACGCGAATCGCAGGCTTCATTTAAAACACGACTATTAAATTCCAGCCAGCTGAGTTCGCGATTGATATAGTATTTGGGATCTTTAAGATTAATCTGATTGGTGGTTCTCTTGGATTTGGTCATAATACTCCAAGGAGAGGCGGATGTAGCCCATACAACTAGTACTTATTTATAAGCATAATCAAAATAGGTTAAGGAAGAAAGGGGCAGAGGGGAGGTTTACAAAACTCAATATTTAGATTTTTTGACTCTTATAAAGAGGTAAGTAAAGATACATATGGTTACAAAAAAAATGTAACTTACATAGCTTAAATCACTAAAAAAAATGGCGTTGCTGAATCAGGGGATGATTTCACTAAATTTTCAACGATTTCTCAATGGTTTCAAACCCTAATTCATCCCGCACTTATGCAACGCCTAAGCATCTTTTCTATCTTTGGCAAAACAACAAGCTAGATGCTTACACTACTTATGTAGTTACATAATTCTTTACATGGCTTGACTAAATGAATTTAGCAATTATCTACACACCAAATTCTCCTTTTAATTGAGCCACCCAAGCCTGAATTCTATCTCCACTCAAGTCTGATTGATTATCTTCATCCAAAGCTAATCCCACAAACTTACTATCTTTCACAGCCTTTGATTCGCTATGTTCATAACCATGTGTAGAGGTATAACCGACTGTTTTACCACCCTGTGCAGTAATTTTTTCCTCTAAAATTCCCATGGCATCTTGGAAATTATCTGCATAACCAATTTGGTCTCCTGTACCAAAATAAGCTACTGTCTTGCCAGATAAATCTATATCATCTAGATCTTCATAAAGCCCTTCCCAATCACCTTGTAATTCACCAATGTTCCAGGTTGGGCAGCCAATAATAATATATTGATAATCACTCAAGTCACTAACTTCTGCTTGAGCAACATCCACCAGTGTAACTAAATCACCACCAAATGCATCTTTAATTGCTACTGCTGCTTCCTCTGTCTTACCTGTTGTTGTACCGTAGAATAACCCAATTTTAGACATAACTTCTAACCTAAATAAACTCCCGAGCGCTTAACCAAAAATCAGTACCCTCAAACCTTAGGAGCCTGCACCATATCACCATTGGCAAAATCAAACCCACTTTGATTTAAAGAGGAGCGAATTCCATGCCAAATATGACCGCACAAAAATACGCTTGCTAAGGCAATATGAGAAGTTGCTAGCCAACCCCTGACTGTCACAACACCTGTTGCTGTTTCAATACCACCCACAGGTCCATAAAAAACCTCTGGATAAGCGGTATTATTGACGCTGACAAAATAAGCAGCAAAAAATCCCATATAGGCTAAAGCCGCCAAACTATAAGATAAATAAGCTTCCCCAGACCAAACAAATATTTTTTGCGTCCAGGGTAAAGGACTGCTAACTAGATGCCAAGCACCACCGAGAATACACATTAAGCCAACCCAAATATGACCGCCAACAACATCTTCTAAGTTATTAACCGCAGCCATTCCAGATAAACCATGGAACGGGAATAAATAGCTAAAAATGGTAAAAGGATTTAGTGTAGGGTTGCTAATTACTCTTACATCCCCACCGTTAAATCCAGGGTCAAACAATCCACCCCAAAACATTGCTTTGGCAACCAACAACCAAGCACCAATTCCCAACAAAATGAGGTGAATGCCAAGGATACTAGTCATTTTGCGTTGGTCTTGCCAGTCATAACCAAAGAAACCGGCAAATTTGTCACTACGAGGTAAAACTTCCGCACCGAGTAGGGAGTGGAAAATACCCCCTGCACCTAAAACAGCCGAACTAATTAGATGTAGAACGCCAATGACAAAATAGGGATGAGTATCAACAATTACGCCTCCCTTGCCAACACCAAAACCTAAAGTTGCCAAGTGCGGAAGTAATATCAAACCTTGTTCATACATTGGTTGAGTTGCATCATAGCGACTCACTTCAAACAAAGTCATCGCCCCAGCCCAAAGGAGAATCAAACCTGCATGGGCAACATGAGCGCCCAAAAGCTTACCGGAAAGATTAACAAAGCGAGCATTCCCATTCCACCATCCAGCATCAGGCATGGCAGAATTACTTATAGAATCTATGGTTGCAGTTGTCATTTTATGCGACCTCTCCCCGTGTGGAACAAACTAATTTACCTTGTTTAAAATCAAATCCCGCAGCACGTAATGCGTGCCATAAGTGACCTTGAAGAAAGAAAAACCCCAACCAAAAATGGGCATTTGCTAACCAAACGCGGGAGGATAATAAATCCCCATTAGTAAAATAGGGAAAGCGGTTAAAACTAATACTCAGAGCTTCACCATAAAACTCCACAGGGTATACAAGGGTATTTACAGAGACAAAATAGGCAGCAATAAAACTCATCAGCGCTACTGCACCTAAACTGTAAGCTAGATAAGCCTCTCCAGACCAAACTAATAGTCTTTTTGCCCATGGAAATGGTTCTGTAGCAATGTGCCAGAAACCACCAGCTATACATAAAATTGCTACCCAAACATGACCGCCAACCACATCTTCTAAGTTATTGACACTTGCAATCCAATCTCTGCCGATACCGCCAAATAAATAACCTAAAGTTGTCAGTATATCCAAATTAGGATTTGCGAGCGCTCTAACTTCACCAATCGTTGGGTCATATAACCCACCAAAAAACATGGCTTTAGCAACTAATAAGCCTGCTCCTATACCAAGCAAAACTAAGTGAATTCCAAGAATAGTAGTCATTTTTCTGGCATCATTCCAGCGATAACCAAAAAAACTAAATTTTTCTTCTAGGGTAGCTGTACCCCATAAGGAGTGAAAAATCCCACCCAGTCCTAAAAAAGCCGATGAAATTAAGTGCAAAGCTCCAATTACGAAATAGGGGTGAGTATCGATAATTTGTCCCCCATTTCCGACTCCCCAACCCAAAGAAGCTAAATGAGGAAGCAAAATTAAACCTTGCTCGTACATCGGTCGAGTTACATCCAAATGGGCTAACTCAAATAATGTTGTAGCTCCAGCCCAAAATACAATCAAACCTGCATGGGCAACATGAGCACCCAACAATCGCCCAGACAAATTTGCAAAACGTGCATTTCCCGCCCACCAAGGGATGGAGTTTGGCGTATTCATCGCCATACCTGTCATGGGATTATCTCCTTCATGTTCTATTGTTTTAGCTTATTTTCTGCTTAGCTTAATGAGTACTAATATCATTAAACTCTAAATAAATAGTAGCAGGCTTATTGATATTATTTTTTATTTATTTTATTAATTTTTGTAAATATAATGAGAATATAATTACATTAATGGGATTTTAATGCTTATTTTGCTGCAATTATCTAAATTTATTAGTAAAATAGAGATGCGAATATTTGAGAAAATTTATAAGTAATGAAGTGCGATGAGAATCTGAGTTCGTTTTAGAATCACTCAAATAAAGTTCTGGCGTTGCTGAATCAGGGGATGAATTAGCGTTTGAAACCATTGATAAATCGTTGAATATTTAGTGAAATCATCCCCTGATTCAGCAACGCCGAAAAAATTAATTAGATAGTTGCAAAGACTAAGCTTACTTAAAAAGTATATTTTTCTAGTCAACATAAACTTTTATAACGATAAATTTATTTCAAAAGATTATCAATAAGTTCAAATTTATGCTAAAAGTTAATTAGTGAGGTTTTTTTTGTTCTAGCTTTGAAATTATTGATAATGATTTCTGTTACGTGGTAAATCGTAACAAGCAAATTATGTCATCCTGATAGGGAGTAAATATCAACAATGCAGATATACGATAATCCCAGAGTAAAGTATGATTGGTGGGCTGGAAACTCCCGCTTTGCTGATCTTTCTGGTTTATTCATCGGTGCCCATGTTGCCCAAGCAGCCTTAACCATGTTGTGGGCAGGTGCGTTTACATGGTTTGAAATTTCTCGTTATAATCCCGATATTCCCATGGGGGAACAGGGATTAATTTTGTTGCCCCACCTAGTAACTTTAGGGTTTGGTGTTGGAGAAGGTGGAGCTGTTACTGATACCTATCCTTACTTTGTAATTGGTGCTTTACATGTGATTTCATCAGCAGTTTTGGGTGCTGGGGCGTTATTCCACACCTTCAAGGGACCGAAAAATTTGAAAGATGCGAACGGACAAGCTCGTAAGTTCCATTTTGAGTGGGATGATCATAAGCAATTGGGCTTAATTTTGGGGCATCACCTACTTTTCCTCGGAGTTGCGGCTTTACTGCTGGTAGGTAAAGCAATGTTCTGGGGAGGAATTTACGATGCAACCATTCACAATGTCAGAGTCGTTACCGCTCCTACCTTGAATCCATTTGTCATTTTTGGCTATCAGACACATTTTGCCAATGTAAATAACTTGGAAGATTTGGTTGGTGGTCATATCTTCGTTGGATTCTTGTTAATTGGTGGTGGGGTTTGGCATATCATTACTGAACCATTGCCTTGGGCGAAAAAACTATTGATTTTCTCTGGGGAAGCAATTCTCTCTTATTCTTTGGGTGGTATTGCTTTAGCTGGTTTTGTTGCAGCATATTTCTGTGCAGTGAATACTCTAGCTTATCCCCCTGAATTTTACGGTAACGTTCTAGATGTGAAGTTTGGCGTTAGTCCCTATTTTGCAGATTCATTAGAACTTGCAAATGGAGCTCACACAGCGAGAGCATGGTTAGCAAATGCTCATTTCTTTCTAGCTTTCTTCTTCTTACAAGGACATTTGTGGCACGCACTTCGGGCAATTGGAGTTGACTTTAAGCAGGTTGAGAATTCACTGAATGCAGTTAGTACGACAGGGAGCAGCGAATCTTAAAAGCAGGACATCAAAATAACAGGGAATAGGATGATAACTTTACGCAAAGAGAAGTGATAATGACGTAACTTTGCTACTGGTACCTTAGAGGTATGCAAAATTGATTCATCCTGTTCCTACCCTTTAGTTTCTTGTAGTCAAATATCTGAAATCCGCGAAAAGAAGGAAAAAATTGTGACAGTTTCCATCAATAAAAGTTTTGCCGCAGATACTAATTATTCTTGGCTAGTGGGAAATGCTAGGTTAACTGATTTGTCAGGTCAGTTGTTAGGAGCACATATAGCCCATGCTGGTTTAATCATGTTTTGGGCTGGAGCTATTACAGTAACAGAAGTAACGAAGTACATCCCTGATGTTCCTTTGTATGAACAGAGAATGTTTTTATTACCGCATTTAGCAACATTAGGGTGGGGTGTTGGTGCTGGAGGAGAAATTGTTGATACTTATCCCTACTTTGCGATCGGGATATTGCATTTAGCTGCCTCAGCAGTATTAGGTGCAGGTGGACTTTTTCATGTTTTTCGTTCTTCCAAAATTTTGCATAATTCAGGTGGAAATGCAGCAAAATTTCACTATGAATGGAACGATCCGAAGCAATTGGGCTTAATCTTGGGGCATCACTTGATAATTTTAGGCTGTGGGGCTTTTCTTTTAGTCCTCAAGGCGATGTTTTTTGGTGGAATTTATGACACCGAAATTGATGCAGTACGGGTAATTAGTAACCCGACTTTAGAACCTGGAACTATTTTTGGCTATTTAACTAGTTTAAAAGATGGTCAAAATACACTTTTAGGTATGGCAAGCGTTAATAACCTAGAAGATGTAATTGGTGGTCATATTTGGATTGGTTTAATTTTGATTGCTGGAGGAACTTGGCATATCTTAGTCCAGCCTTTTGGATGGGTACGAAAATTGTTACCTATTAGAAATGGCGAAGAAATTTTATCCTATAGTTTGTTAGCTTTAGCTTTGATGGCTTGGATATCGACTGTATTTGTTGCGTATAACAAAACAGTCTTTCCTGTAGAATTTTATGGAACTGAACGATTAGGAATGGCTAATGTTCAGTTCTTTTTAGGAGTTTTAGCTTTTGGTGGATTTATTTGGCACTATTGGCGGGGAAGAACTATTGCAGATTAATAGTTAGGGAATAGGGAATGGGCATTTTTGTAAATAGCGTTCATGATAAATTTTTGTGTCCTGACTATTTACTTTTGTTTTTATATACTAGTTTTGACTAGTATACCAAAAATCCACCAGGGACTATAATTCTCCGAAGTCGCTACAACAGAGGAAAGGTCACTTTGGGTAATAGCGATACCAGAAGCAAGCTACACCATTCGTCTACGGCTATGGATTCACCGCAAGGTTCTGCTCTCTGGCTCATAGCATCCTAGGGCATGTTTTCAAACACCTAGTCGAACGATGCCCGCACACAATCAACTATCAAAATCAATCGGGCATACCACTCAGTTAGGAGTTAGCGGCTACTAATTTCTAATTGGATTTAATTACCTGAGGACAGGTTTTGATACTCCTTACTTTTAGCCAATATTTTGTATCAACATAGCTAATTCACTATGCTCGTAGTTTATGAGCAATTAATCTGCAAAACTACGAGCCTTTTTTGGGTAATTATGAGGATAAATAAATTATGAGTGTCATTTTTGCTATATGTGCTTGGGCGTTGTTAGTTCTGTCATTCTGTCGTGTATTTCAAACTTTTGTTGCTGGAATCAAACATATTAAAAAATTGCACAAAATACCTTGTACTAATTGTGAATATTTTACAAATGATTACCGCCTGAAATGTACAGTCAATCCGATTAAAGCTTGTACAGAAGATGCTATTTGTTGTGTAGACTTTGAGCCAAAAACTTCTGCTTGCAATGCATTACAGACAGGAAGTAGAAAGAGGCTATAGTCACTTATTCCCTGATTAATCGTAAGGCAACAAAAATTACATATGGTGTGTACCTCTAAAGAAACTGTTTGATATTTTCAGCCCCAGGGTAAGCGCATCTCAAATTCTATTGACAAGCGGGTTGACAGGTATCATCATGTTGGGATAAACAAGCAGTAAGAACAGTCAGCATATAATTATTATCCATAGCGGCTGGATTAGATTTTTGGCGATTACTACGTTTCAAAGATTCCTCTAGGTTTCAAGCATTAAGAGCTATTCGCCGCAGAAGTGCTAAGTTTTGTGGAGCATGACCAGTACGGACACCACAAGCATCTTCAGAAAAAGTGACATCTAAAGTCCAATGCAACCGATTTTCCACACCCCAATGAAGACGAATCACTTGTCCTAAGTTACGAGGATCACAATTTAAACTAGTTAGATAAAACTTAACTTCACGGGTTGTTTGATTCCAAAGATGTGGTACTCGCACAACCATGACAACGCATTTAAGACCAACCCAATTGTCTTGGTTATGCAAAGTTTGCAGTTGAGAAATAGGAACACACCAAATTTGACGTTTTTCAGTACGATGATGACCTTTCTCTACCCGTTTATCATAACTATGGATAATACCTTTAAAGCCTTGAGAGAACTGTTGCTCAAACCAATTTTTCACTTGTCCGTAAAGTGTAGGATGATTACCTTTGAATGCTAAAACATAATCTGCTTTTGCATTAAAGATTTGGGATGCAATTGCTGTTTGCGTACCCATGGCATCAATAGTAATAATACATCCAGCCATGTCTAATAATTCCAATAATCCAGGGATTGCTGTAATTTCATTTCATTGATTTATCGTCTTGTTTTACTTGTCCTAAAACAAGACGATAAATCAATCGACCATGCACTAACTAGATGTAACCCTGATTTACCCTGTTCTCGATCATAGGAACCTTTGAGGGTCTTACCATCAATGGGAATTACCTGTGCTCCTGGGGCTTCAACTATTGATTCTACCCAACGTGGAAAGCATCCCTCAAATACTTTTGGGTTAATGGGTTCAAACACCCGTCGAAATGTATCTGCACTTGGAATGCCCTCTGGTAAAGCTAAAAACTGCTCCAACCAGTCGTATTTACTCAATCCATAATTTTTCATGTCCTCCCATCCCTTACCTCGTGCAATCACTGATAGTATTCCAATGATTAAAATATCTGTTAAGAAATGGACAGGGGTTCTTTCTACAGGTGGGTCTTCTATCTCACTAAAAACTAATGACATTTTTTCTCTCAATGCAGTAGCATTTATACTCAAATTTTTTGAGCTTTTAATCTTTGGTTTTGAAGATTTGAAACCGGTAAGGGCAAGCCTTCTTGTCAGAGATACCATTAGACTAACCCGTTCAGTTCAGATAGAGCCTTTGCGTCCTTCGCATACTACTTAACTTCTTTAATACTTAAATCTCCATTTTTGTGCCCCACGAGTGTTCCAGGAACTGGGGGAGATTGGGTGGCGTAGGGGAGTGCCAGGTGGGGGTATGAGTGTTTGTTGGGCTTACTCAAGGTCTTGATGCCCCTACCTGGCACCACGGAATCTAGGGAAGCGTTCCCCAGTTGCGTCAACTTTTTTTGGCGATGCCCCTCGAGTACCCCCCCAAAGGGCGTTGGCGTTCGCACTTGACAATCAAGACATACCTGACAATTTTGTACAACAATCTGTAATTTTCACTACAAAATTAGATGTGCTTACCCTGTTTTCAGCCCTTGTCTATATTTCTATTCCTATGTACCTAAGTAAGCCTCTAAAACTTGTGAGTTAGTTTGAATCTCCTCAGGAGAACCCATTGCTAGATTATGTCCTTCTGCGAGTACCCAAACCCGATCGCATAAGGACATAATTACATCCATATTATGTTCAATAATTAAGAAAGTCATACCATCTTTGTTCCACGCAACTATGCGATCGCATATTTCCCGAATCAAAGTTGGGTTAACTCCTGCTGCTGGTTCATCTAATAAAATTAACTTGGGATCGGTCATTAGTGCCCTACCAATCTCTAGAAGCTTTCGTTGTCCCCCCGATAAACTCCCAGCGTAATCCTGGGCTTTGTGTGCTAAACCTACGGATTCTAGAATAAACATGGCTTTTTCTCGCAGTTCCTTCTCTTCTTTCACCACTATATGGGGTTGGAATTGCACAGCCCAGAACTTTTCTCCGGTTTGTTTCTGTGCTGCCAACAGCATGTTTTCTAACACCGATAACCGCGATAAAGCCCGTGCTACCTGAAATGTCCTCACTAGTCCTTGTTGGGCAATTTTATGGCTTTTTAGCTGTTGAATTGGTTCTCCGTCAAATATGACTTTGCCTTTGTCGGGACAAATAAAGTTAGAAAGTAAATTAAATAGGGTGGTTTTACCAGCACCGTTGGGACCAATCAAACCAGTAATACTGCCTTGCTGTACTTTTATTTCAGCATTACTAACTGCCTGGATACCGCCAAAACTCTTACAAAGTCCACTAGCAGCTAGTAAAGGCATGGAAGATGGATTATTTGCCAAGGGTAAGTTCCTCCTTTTTCCCTAAAATCCCTTGGGGTCGCCAAACCATCAGTACCATCAGAATTAGACCAATAAACATGATACGGAATGCACCCAATTGTTCTACGTTCAATTGGGTAAAAATCTTTGGTAAAAATTCCCGTGTCAGGGTGTCATAGGTAAAGAAAATTACCGCTCCTAAGAGAGTACCAATATTGTTTCCCGAGCCACCTAAAATTACCATAATCCAACAGTCAAAGGTCAATTGCGGCTGGAAGTTGTCTGGGTAAATTGCGCTTAACTGCCAGGCAAAAAACCCACCTGCAACTCCTGCGATCGCGCCTCCTAACATTAATGATTGTAGCTTATATAAAAAGACGTTTTTCCCTAAAGCTGTGGGTACTTCTTCATCTTCTCGAATAGCTTTGAGAACTCTTCCCCACGGCGATCGCAAAACAATCTCTAATCGCCAAAACACAAAGGCTAGTACTAGTAAACATACTAACATCAAGCCAGCTTTTGGAGTATCGTTATGCAACGATATAACCCCAGAGATATATATGGCTAGGAGTAGCAAGCCCAACAAACTACCGACAATTAAACGGGACAAGAATTCTTGCTGATAACTGGAGCGTTTGCCTTTAGCTAACTTTAGCTGTTGTTGAGCAGAGCGAATCCACTTCCATAGGGCAAGTATGGCGAATATTCCCAATAATGTTAACAGCCCAATCATAGCTATTCTTAAAGGTAGATTGGGTTCGATTGTCGCTAGGGGAATAGGGTAACTTTGAACACCAAATGCTCCAGATATCCAGGTATCACCCACAGGTAACTCTTGGTTGTTAATAATGAGGCGAATTACTTCCCCCACACCAATGGTAACAATGGCTAAATAATCTGCCCGTAAGCGTAAAGTGGATAAACCAATAACTAAACCGAGCAAAGCGGCTATACTTGCTCCCACAATGGTTGCCAGCAATACAGGTACACCCTGGAGGGTTAACAACACGGTGACATAAGCACCCAAGGTCATAAATCCCACATGACCAAAGTTAATTAACCCTGTAAAGCCCCACTGTAAATTTAGCCCCAAACCAAATAAGGCAAAAATCGACGTGGAAATTGCCAGAAAAATTAGATAATCAACCATATCTATAGAGTGATGAGTAATGAGCCATTATACAGGAACCAAATAAGGGTGTTAATTGCCGGAGAAACGAAAAATTCCCAACAACATTTCTTTTGCATATTCTCTTTGGCAAATCAACAATATAGTGATATGCCTTCGACATCCCTAAGTGCAAGGCATACGTTCCGCCTTCCTTTCATGCCTGGAGGCTATACCCTTACGGCTACGTAATAGCTCAAAGTCCTAACCTAAAATTCTTTCTCCTTGTCTCCTAACCATATTTTCTGGCTTGGTTATGAGATTTTCTCATGGGAAACTGACATAATTAATCCAAAATCTAAAATTGAATTGATATGATTCCCAAGTTAAATTTATTCCCTATCATCCTAAGCTTATTCCTTGTTAGCTGTTCCAATCCCACACAGGGCGAACCACCTATGAGTGAAATTAACTCACCCATACCAACTCCCAGTCAAATGGGTCAGAAACTGCCAATTTCCGCGATCGCCAATTTTCCTGGAGAGCAAAAAATCAAGCTAGAAGTCGCCCGCACACCAGAGCAAAAAGCCATGGGACTCATGTCTCGCCCAGCTTTAGCAGATGATCGAGGAATGTTGTTTCCCTTTTCTCCACCCCAACCAGTAAGCTTCTGGATGAAAAATGTCCCCGTTCCTTTAGACATGGTATTTATCTACCAAGATACAATTAAAGCAATAGCTGCTTCTGTACCCCCATGTAAAAATGCACCATGTCCTGGCTATGGTCCAAATACACCAATCAATAGCGTTATTGAACTCCGTGCTGGAAGAGCAGCCGAATTAGGATTAAAGGAAGGAGACAAAGTAGCAATTGATTACCTTAACTCCGATTTATTACGCAAGTAGAGAACTTTATAGTTATAGCTGTGTATTTTGCTAGTAAAAGCTTTACAGTATTTTCATCAAAAAAAGAAAATAAACATTGGTAAAAAATTTGATTTTGGGTATAAGATTAAATACGGAATCAGTCATCTGTAATTTGTTGTTGCCAAAAGCGAATTATATTGATCACGTTTGCTGACGAAAAAAATGTATCTTTTGGCACACGTGTAAATGCTGGCCAATAGAGGAGTATAGAGGCTATGAAATCATAGGTTGCCTTCGGTCTTGGTAATTCATTATCTAAGTCAACAATGTCTAGCCAATATCAATAAAAAAAAGATGCTGGTAATCAAGGGATAAATCTAGTTAGTTCTTGCAACATCATTCTTGCAATTACTCTCTGGCATAAATGCTATATCCGTGTTTCCCGCTCATAAAGTATTCTCAATCACAGTGACAGATCAAATATTGGCTATTTCTAAACACAATTTTTGAATTTATATATGACAATACTTTCTGCACAAGGAGGTGAGATACAAATGCTACCGTCAACATATTCTCGATTAATTAATTTTTTGCAAGAAGATTTAGCTATTTCTACAGCCTCTATTTCAGTGGCTTTGAGACATTGCGAACAAGATCCTGGTCCCTTGCCTATGATTTTGTGGCAGTATGGCTTAATTACCCTGGAACAGTTAGATAGGATTTATGATTGGTTGGAAAGTACATAGGTATCAGTAGTTCATCTAGGAGAATTGACCTATGTCATATCTACTGTTTGAGCAAAGATTAATTAGTAAAATCGTTGAGTATAACTTTTGTTATAAATTTTCCTCGTTAATTAAAATACCAATACAAAGAGCCAGTATGTTTATCTACTCGCTCTTTAATTATTAATAAGTGTTGATAGTTGGTGACTGATAGTCAAAAATGTTTCCTCCTGGTTATTCTCTCCACTTCGGCTCCTTACAACTGTTGAGTGCACCGGAGACAGTGCTTACTAATTTTTTGCATTCGGTGGTTATTTCCACCAATACTAATTGGTAGGGAGAATAACCCCCTACCATGCAATAGATAGCAAGCATTTTTTGATGTGGTATTTCTGGGGAAGATAAAATTACCGCAAATTTCATGCTCCCATAAAGAGCTAATGAGGACGTTTTGGTTTATCGACTTTCCATACTTGGCTGCTGGGTAATCACCTTAGCCAATGCCAAAGACTCTTTACCAGTAATTAATCTAGAACCACGTTTACGAGTCAGGTAACTCCAAGCCCACTGAATCATAACTAATACCTTGCTGTCAAATTCAATTAGGAAGTAAATATGAATGAACAGCCAGAACAACCATGCAGGGAAACCTTTTAATTTAAATGGACCTACATCGACAACAGCTGCATTTTGACCAATCATAGCAAGGTTACCATAATCGTTATATTTGAATGGTGTTATGGTGCGACCTTGTAGACGCTTTTTAACTAACTTGGCAACATATTCACCTTCTTGGGTTGCAACAGGTGCAACACCAGGGAGGGGTTTACCGTTCTGGTGAGAGAAACTACTTAAATCTCCAACAACGAAAATATTTTGGTGTCCCTTAATACTCAAATCCGGTTCTACAATTACCCTACCAGCGCGATCGCATTCTGTACCGGTGCGCTTGGCGAGAATTTTACCCATGGGTGAAGCTTGAGTGCCTGCTGCCCACAATATAGTCTTGGAGGAAATTTGCTGGACTTGATCCCCTTGTTTGAAGGTAACGATCTCATTGTCAATATCTGTTACCCTAGTTTTTGTGTATACTTCCACACCCAAAGCTTGAAGAGATTCTGCTGCGGATTTGGATAACTCTGGTGCTACGAATGGGAGGATGCGTTCGCCCCCTTGTAGTAGTAATATTCTTGTTTCTGAGGTGTCAATGTTGCGGAAATCTTCTTCTAGGGTCTTGTATGCTAATTCTGCGATCGCCCCAGATAATTCTACCCCAGTGGGACCACCGCCAACAATTACGAAGCTTAATAAAGCCCGACGTTTTTCCGGATCGGTTTCCCTTTCAGCGGTTTCAAAGGCACTAAATATGCGACGACGAATTTCAATCGCATCCTCCACAGTTTTCAAACCAGGAGCGACTTTTTGCCAATCGTCATTCCCAAAGTAAGAATGCTTTGCACCAGTAGCTACAACTAGGGTGTCATAAGGAATCAATTTATCCCCCATAATTATATGCTGTGCTTCTGGATCTATGTCATTTACTTCTCCTAGCAATACTTTTGTATTTTTACTTTTGCTGAGTACTGCTCGCAGGGGTGAGGAAATATCACCAGGGGATAATGTACCTGTAGCAACTTGATATAAAAGTGGCTGAAATAAATGAAAATTACGTTTATCAATGAGAGTAACGTTTACATTTTTGACATTCTTTAGTGCCTTTGCAGTGTACAGTCCACCAAAGCCACCACCAACAATTACAACCTCATGTGGTCGATGATTCTCAAGTGAAGCTCCCATACGCGATATTGTCCTTTATCAAGGATTCTGTAACGATTCTTCATCTTTATGTAACAGAATATTTAGATGTATTGCTGTTGTGTTTGGACAAAGAGAAAAGTCCTAAAAGTACTTGGAGTTACAGTTGTGAAAGAAATTCAATTCTAGAGCTTCGATTCAGCAATCCAGATTGTTCTATCTATGGTTCTTGGTTGACAGTTGGCTACCAAAACTATTCCCCCTCTCCCCCTGATCCCCTACACAATGGAGTTTTTTTCGGGTACTGCATAATTGCGGGATGATTTTTTCAGAGAACATCAACTACAATCCCCGTGTCTATATGCCCTCGGGGAAGGCATAAAAGCCGAGAAAAATGAATCTATTTACCCATTACCTAACTGTATTTCCTCAGCAATGCATTTGAGTCTGTTTAACTGTGCTTGCATATCTGTTTTAGTTAATCCTCGAGCAAAAGTATTGAAACCCCAACTAACCAAGGGATTGGGAATTTGAAACTCAAATCGATTTAACAATAGAGTACCATTTTCGATGGGTTGGCATTCCCAGCGATCGCGTCCAGTAAAAAAACCATTGAACTCCCATATTACTAGACCTGTTCTTCTTCCCACAACGGTACTGAGTAAGGTCGGTTTTATAACTGGTATTTGAATCATAAACTTAGTTTGACTACCCAAATCCGTACTCCATTCCCCCACTGGTTCACAATATAGAGCCGGATTGAGCCAGCGGTGCATTAAAGTTCTGTCAGTAATACAACGTTCTACAACTGCTGGAGTTGCTTGAATTTCGATGGATTGGGCAAATACTTCTGGGTTAGACATGAAATATAAGTTAAAATCCCCTCACTATTTACTATTAAAGCATCTATACAATCTCTCTTCCCCGTAATTATTCTCAAGCTTATTTGTCACAACTACATTCCCAAATCTGGCAAATCTTCCTAAGATAAATTAGGGTAGGCTTAGAAACCTTAAATAACACCCATAGCCACAATAATAACTCGATAGTATATTTGCTTATGAATTCCTCGTCAGCTAGACAATATTTTTACCAAGATATCCAACAGTCTAACGAGTGTATAAATTTAGCTAAAGCTTCTTTGTATATCGCTCAAGAAGAATATCCCTATTTAGATACGGAAGAATATCTCAGCGCTCTAGATACAATGGCAGGGGAATTAGCTGAGCTGTTACCTTTAGAACGCTACCCACTAAAAAATATTCAGTGTATCAATAAATACTTACACTAAGACTTGGGATTTAAGGGTAAGAAAAATAACTACTACGCTCCATGTAATAGCTTTTTAAATGATGTAATTGATAAACGACAGGGTATCCCTATTTCTCTGGCTTTAGTATATATGGAAATAGCTGATCGCATCAATTTTCCCATGCAAGGGATTGGGATGCCTGGTCATTTTCTCATCCGTCCTGACGTTGCAGAAATGGAGATTTTTGTTGATACTTTTGAAGGTGGAGAGGTAATATTTATTACAGATTGTCAGGAAAGGTTAACTCAAATTTATCAGCGACCCGTTGTTTTGCAACCTGAATTTTTAGCGCCGGTAACTAGTAAGCAATTTTTGATGAGAATGCTTACCAATCTCAAATATATTTATTTAAATCGTCAAGAACTACAAAAGGCTTTGGCAGCAGTAGAAATAATTTGGGTGCGACTCTTTTGGTAGTACGGAGTATGATATAAGAATAATAAATGACAAGTCAACCACAGTAGTCTTGACAGCCAAAAATGTACTTGATGGAATTGGCTTGTAAAAAGTGAAAAAACAGGAACAGTTCCACACCCTATGCAAGGAG
>CBZS010000260.1 GCA_000613065.1 Richelia intracellularis
AGAAGTGGAAGCGATCGCTGCTCCTAGAGCAGTTAGGGTAATTCCTCTGGATATATACGACTACTCCAAAGAATTTGATGTGGTTAAAAGTATGCCCCAAGATAGCTGTATTGGGGTTGCTAGCCTTAGCCCAGGTATTCTCAGAGCCACGGAGGTAATTCTCCATGGTTTACGGGGAGATGAATTACTAGTTATGACAGCCCAACCGAAAGACAATTACAAGCTTAAAGCGATTGTTAAACGGGCGCATGCAATTTTCTGTACAGATCCTTCCAGTCATAGGGCAGTACAGGCAGCAGTACATAGTGCCCTTGAAGACATAATTCGCCCACCAAAGTTAATTCGCTGTGAGAATTATATTGGTACTAAGTCAATTAACCTGCTGAAGCGAGAACTAGGGTTAGGGTAATTTAAATACACAGTAAATATACTTAAGCAGAACGGGATAAAAAATCTTGTATGAGCTGGCAGTATGTTGTAGCGTCCTCTAGCATCGGGAAATGTCCTGTTTCAGGAATCATAGCAAACTCTATTGCCTGATTGAGACTCGCTGCCTGCTCTCCCATGGCAGCCGGAATAATCTGGTCAAACTCCCCCGAAATT
>CBZS010000261.1 GCA_000613065.1 Richelia intracellularis
CTCTGGCGCATACCTGGGGCAACTGAACTTGATTTACCTTCAAGGATAAGCTGTAAACGTTTGCTCTCCCAAGCTTCTGCCTGTGTTTAAGTCTGAGAATAAAAGACAAATGCAGCTTTCCACAAATACTCAATCACATGGATAATATCCCTGTCTTAGTCCATGAGAGAGAATATTGCTGTGCTGGTAGATTAAACACCCCATCGAAAGGAAATAGCGTATTTATCTTTTTTCTTTTTTCCTCCATAACCGATTCTATTGGCGATTACTGTGCCAAATAATGTGGTCAATTTCCGCGACAATTTTTTCTTGTGTGTTCTGTTTACTAAGTCTGTGCCTGTACACTCTCCCTCTATTTAATCTTGACTGCGTTTATCAAAATATCCTTGAGTCTATCCCACCAATATAATTTTTTTAATCCAAATATGGATTGTTGCAAGAGACAAAAAAACATCAAAACAAGCTGAAATTCTTCCCCATTTGACAACAAACAAGACGACGATATTTTTTTTGAAACCATGGGAAACAACGTTGTTGTTGAAAACGTGAGACGGAAATTTTAATGGGTCTGCCCTTGTTCTTCTTTGTCTTCCAAACCCCCTTGGGCCATTGCGGCCGAATACCACGTCTACGTAAAGCAGCGCGCTTATCCTTAGAATCCTAGCCTTTCTCAGCAGCAAGCACTTTCAGGTGTTTTCGGGGTCTATCGCATTTGTTGGTCTTAACCTTTACACTGTCTAGAAGTGGTATAACCTGATCTGTTTCACTACCATTGCCAGGTGTGGTGCGATTGGATAAAGGCATTCCTGAGCCTTCAGTAAGAGTGTGTATTAAAATACCCTTTCCTTTTCCACCGTAAGCAACATCATGACCACGGCCCTTCCCAGGGGGAAAAAGACCGGTCCACTGCGCCATAACTCCAGTTGATTAACCCTTTCTCTTGTCCAATCCCCAATATTCCTGCTTGTAAAGGCTCTAACCTCCCGTCCAAATGCCAACGTTTGAGCCATCGATGTGCACAGCTGTTTGATGCCCATATTTCTCCTTTTGGAACGTCACACCAACAACACCCTGTTATCAATATATACAGTAAGGTATTGAGTACATAACGAAATCAATAATGTGGCATTCCTCGTTCGCGTTTCTCTAGCGGTTTCGGAAAAATATCCTCAAACAAAGACCAATCCAAATTACTCATTCCTTGAAAACGTCCAGCCATCAGATGATATAACCCCTCTTACTCAACAGGCATATTATCACCTTGTGCTATTAGTGGGATCTATTCCTACTTATTATCCTATGAAAGTTATAAAAGAGGGTTAAAGTGACAACTGACATGATCAAGTCTTTGTAATCATTAAAAACTAACCCATATGTCGCATCTTTCCATTTTTTCCATTGGTATGAGGTTGTTCCTTGAGCCTCTATTTCCAAGTCAGACAAAAAATATGTATTTAAAGCTACATAAAAACAATTAAAATGATAAGGAAAATTTTTTAGTTATTCTCGAATGAATCGCTGATGAGATAGCAAGATCAAGATTTTTTATCCTTAACTTGCCCAATCGAACCGATCTTGGACAATTTGAGCAATTTAGATGACAAGAAAATTGGGAATAGTAGTTTGCGGAAGCTA
>CBZS010000262.1 GCA_000613065.1 Richelia intracellularis
CTTTCCAGTATCCTCTGGAAATTCCTGGGGTGAGTAATTTGGATTTCTTGCGGGTGGCTTACAATTCCAAGCGTAAGACTCAGGGTTTGGAGGAGCTGGAACCATTCGATTTTGAAGATTTAGTGTATGAAAAGCTGGATGTGGTGAAGATGGATGCGGCTTTTCTCAATCGCAGTGTGAATGAAGGTTCCTCTGGTGGTGAGAAAAAGCGGAATGAGATTCTGCAAATGGCTATTTTGGAGCCTAAGTTATCTATTTTGGATGAAACTGATTCTGGTTTAGATATTGATGCGCTGAAGATTGTGGCGAATGGGGTAAATCAGTTAGCTAGTCCGGAAAATACCACAATTATGATTACCCACTACCAAAGATTGTTAGATTACATTGTGCCCGATTTTGTCCATGTGATGGCAAAGGGACAAATTATTAAGTCTGGTGGTAAAGAATTGGCGTTAGAGTTGGAATCTCGCGGTTACGACTGGATTTTAGAAGAAACTGCGGTAGGAGTGTAATGAATATGCAAGTATCTCCCAGCGCGATCGCTAATTCTGATATTGTCGAGTTAAGTTCTACTCTGTTAAATCGGGATAATTATTTAACAGGGTTGTTAGATAAGGTTAGTGGTAATAAAACAGAGGTTTGGTTACAGGAAGTCAAGGAAAATGCAGCAAATTGGGTACGCCATTCTGTAATTCCTAATAACCGCGACGAAGAATGGCGATTTACTGATTTATCTGCTTTACGTCAGGTTAATTTTGTTGCGGGGATACAAGTTGCTGTGTCTGGGGATATCCCTACTCTTGACGAAGCAAGTACCCGGTTAGTATTTGTCGATGGTGTGTATGCACCGGAATTATCAACTACTACCGATTTACCTGATGGGGTAGTGGTTAGCAACTTGGCTGATTTACCATCTGCATATACTGAGAAAGTAAAGCAGTATTTAGGACAGTCAGAAGGTGCTTTGGAAGTCTTCACTGCTTTAAATTCAGCAGGAATTAATGATGCTGCGGTGGTGTGGATATCTGCGAATATGGCAGTAGAAGCACCTGTTCACATAGTATTTATTACTGCTGGGGAAAAGCCAACAATTTCTCAACCTCGTTGTTTGGTAGTGGCGGAAACTGGTTCTCAAGTCAACTTGGTAGAAGAATATACAAACCACAAAGATACACAGGGGGTATATTTTACCAATGCAGTGACAGAGATTTTTGTGGGTGAGAACGCTCAAATAAACCATACCCGTGTAGAGTCAGATGGTTTGGAAGCATTCCATATTGGTAAAACAGCCGTCACCCAAGCTAGATACAGCCGTTATAGCTGTCATGGAATCACC
>CBZS010000263.1 GCA_000613065.1 Richelia intracellularis
TGTCTCCTCTGGTTTTTCCACCACGAGAATAACCCCCCATAACGGTAGCTTTGCAATCCATGCTTAGTCGTTTGACTTTGAGGCTTGTTTGTTCATTGGGGCTCAAATTCTTTGATGTTGTTGAAGATATCATGGGTTTGTGCAATTTTTTTTGAGGTTTGGCTTTTACTACTTTACGAAGACCATAGCCCATTCGATTCAATACTTGTGCCATTGTACTGGCGCAAGGCAATTGCTCCTGGGTAAATCCCTGTTCTTTGAGTTTTTCTAGTGGGGATGTTGCTGTTAACCGGGTATAGGCTAAGGAAGTTTTAAATGTTGGGTCTTGTTGAGAATGATATTGTGCAATTTGTCCCAGGGATAATGCCACAAGACAAGAGGTTGTTTCTCCTGGCAACACTTTGCTGTGCTAAAGGCTGATTGTAATCCCACACAGATTATCCCTGTTCTTTTTTCCGCTAACCCTAACTCTATATTTTCTCTACCCGAACGGAATACTGTTTGTGCTAACCTTGCTCTACCTTGGCAATATTTCAACGTCATCTCAGCAGCTTGAAAGCCCCGACGTTCTACTCCATTCATGTTCGATGCTGCCAACCGCAAGTCTTCTATTTATTTATGATCTTGTTAATGATTTGGGTTCCTCTGTTGGGTCTAGCATACTCCAAAAGACTTCCCCCTGTTTTTTTACTCATCAACCTTACATCTTACTTTCATTGGTAAATTCTTTCTTCTAAATCACCTAAGGTAGGGATATTATCCATGTGATTGAGTATTTGTGGAAACCTGCATTTGTCTTTTCTTATCAGACTTAAACACAGGCAGAAGCTAGGGAGAGCAAACGTTTACAGCTTATCCTTGAAGGGAAATCAAGTTCAGTTGCCCCAGGTATGCGCCGGAGTGCGACTTTACCCAAACTCACCCCCCCCCCAAGAACGTAAACCCGTGGAGACCTGTGCTAGATATTTACTTAACAATGCCAAATACCTCAAATATGACGATTACTTAAAAGCTGGATTCCCCATCCCCACGGAGGTGATTGAGGGTGCTTGTCGCCACCTGATTAAAGACAGGATGGATATCACTGGGGCTAGATGGACCAACCATGAGGGGTGCTGAGGCTCTTTTACCCCTGGGATCTTTATACATCAGTGGCGATTAGGATGAGTATTGGCAGTTTCATTTACAACAAGAACATAAACCCAATCACCTGGCTTTGTACTCTAGTGGTATTCCTTTGCTCAAGCAAGTTCTCAAAGCTCGTTGTTCTACTACCCCTTCACCTCTTCCAATACCTGTCTAAGTTCCACTCCCCCTCTTACTAAAAGAGTCGCACCCATAGAATTTGAGATGCGCTTACCGTAAGTGTTATATCAAAATGAAAGATTTTGCACCAACTATCAACTATCAATGATCAACTATTTTCACAACGGGACTTACCTTGGCTCGATATATTAATTTTTCACCTTGGCGATAGCCTGTGTAACGCACCTTGACAAGTTCACCTGGTTTCAAATTAGCATCCATTAATTGATGCTGTTGGGGATTATAAGGTATTTCTGCCCCCACAGTTGCGATCGCTTCTATTCCCCAGGCTTGTAAAAGTTTATCGAGAGGTTTTTGCACCAAAGGTATAACTTTAATAGCTGGTAGCTGGAGATTCTCATAAGCTTTATGTGCTGCGGTGGGAAACTGTACTAATAAAGATTCCAGCAATTGCCATGTAGATTGCTGGAACTCTTGTTGCGATAATTCTTGTTGTTGGTTAAGTTCTTGCTGCAACAATTGGTACTCGGTTTGTAAATTAGCTATCTGTTGCACTAAGTCTGTATCTACAGTTGATGTTAGTTTTTTGACTTCTTTCCGCGAAAAATAATCCAATAATTCATCCAATGACATCTTCAGTATTACCGCTAATTTCAACAACACATCCAACCGCATTTGCTCAATTTCTCCCCTTCGCAACCGCAGGATTTGCCGTTCAGAGATCCCAGATACGCGACTGAGTTCTTTGAAGCTGGAAATACCCACTTGTTGCATTAATTGGTGTAATTGTTGAGTGAAATCAGTTTGGTTCATTCTGGGAGGGGGAGTGATGGATTTTTAGTTGACAGTTGATGGTTCTTATATTAATCTTTCTCCACCCTGCTCCCCCCGCTTCCTTCTTTCTCTATTCTTCCAGCAAACTCCTCAACATCCAAGCAGTTTTTTCATGTACCTGCATTCGTTGAGTCAATTAGTCTGCTGTGGGTTCATCGTTAACTTCCTCAACTAAGGAGAAAATAGAACGTGCAGTTCACACCACCGCTTCTTGTCCCTCTACCAATAAACGAATCATTTCTTTGGCTTTGGGAACTCCTGGAGTTTGACGGATAGAAGTCAGCTTGGCATATTCACTATAGGTTCCCGCTGCAGAATAACCCAAAGCTCGGATGCGCTCTGCCACTAAAGTGAAGTTAGTATTTGACGAAAAACGAAATCTATGAATAGTGATACTTACAGAGATTTCAAGCCCAAGTTTACTGAGTACAAATCATGCTAATTCCGAGTAAATCTATTGCTCTTTGTTGTATAGCTGTAGGCTGAGTAATCTTCTCAAAAACGAAGGATTTACTACCAATTGTTGTAGAAATTGTATTTTTAACAATTGTAGCTAAATCATCCAATAAAGTTTGGAAGCTATGAACGGGCAAATTATCTGAGGTACGCTTTTTGTTCCCTTTATTTTTAGCTTTTTCGCTCTTTTTGGCAGGAGATACAACAGACTATTTTCTCGCTGCTGCTGCTTCCCAATCATCTTCATCAAAAAGAATTGGAGCTAAAAGTTCTCGCATATGCCATTCTACATAATAATAAGACAACATACATAGAAAAATATGGGCTTTGACACGTTCGTCTGTATAGTGCTAAATTGGACTAACTTTTAAATCAACAGTTTTATAACTACGGAAAGCTTGTTCTAATTGTGAGAGCTTGTATCGACTTTTACCGTATCCGTAGCAGATAAAGTTTCTTCATCCAAAGATGTACTAATTATAATATATAAACCATCCAATACTGGTTTTGCATCAAATTTTGACTGATTTATCTGATATGAGAAAGTGTTCTCTTGTATCTCAATTATGAAATGTTTTTCAACATTAAATTTCTTGATAAATTTACCTACTCTTACACCAATATTATCCTCGCCTTTTAGTGGACGAGCTTTTCTCGAAGTTGCTGCAACAATTTTATCTAATTCATTTTCTGTTGCTTGT
>CBZS010000264.1 GCA_000613065.1 Richelia intracellularis
ATAATAATAAATGAAAAGTAACCCAGAGTAGTATTTACAGCCAAAAATGTACTTGATGGGATTGCCTTGTAACAAGTGAAAAAACAAGAACATTTCCACACCCTATGCACGGATCTACATCAAATCAAGGTATGTTTTGGTATAACCAACTAACTATTTGAAGAAATAGTTAGTTGGTTATACCAATTTTTTATGAAGTAGCATAGAAATATGAGCTATTTATAAGCATTTTTCCCTATTAATTCTGTGAAGGTTCACATAATAATGGTATTAGACTCAGACAGCATTTGTGGCTTAGAACACTCCCAGATAGAGAGTAACTTACTTGAGAATGGATACGAACTATTGAGACGCTTGTTACAAACAACGATATTTTGATAAACGCAGTCAAGATGAAATAGAGGGAGAGTGTGCAGCCACAGACTCAGAAAACAGAACACACAAGAAAAAAATGTCGCGGAAATTGACCACATTATTTGGCACAGTAATCGCCAATAGAATCGGTTATGGAGGAAGAAAGATAAATACCCTATTTCCTTTGGATGGGGAGTTTAATCTACCAGCACAGCAATATTCTCATGGAATAAGACAGCGAGTAGCAATAGAAGTAGCTCGTTCGGAATTTAGAGAAACAACAGCAATCATAGAAAAAACAACAGCAGCCAAAATAGGTAAGCGACAAGCAGAAGAACTGGCTTACCATAGTGCTTCAGATTTTGATGATTTCTACCACCAGCAACAAGCTCAGTCAAAACAGTTGCAAGACACAGGAGAAATAGTCGTAATTAGCCCGGACGTGAAGGATGTTGTATTGCGAACATCTGACTTATGTAGCAATACTCAAAAACCACCCTTAGCTTCAAGCAAAAAGTTAAACAAACCCTTAACAAAGGGTGAAAAGCACAACGCAAACCGAATGGCGACAGTCGCTAGTGTTTATACAATTAATTCCTTTGTACGTACACCCGAACAAATCGTTAACCCATCCGATGAAGATAGGAAAATTAAGCGACCTCGACCAATTGGTAAGCATGTTTGGGCTTCTTTAGGCAAAGAGCCCGAAAAGGTTATTTCAGAAGCATTTGATGAGGCAATCTTCGGTGACAAAAACAAACACAAACGTTTCTGAGCCTTAGTTGATGGCAATAAGAAACAATTATCCTTGCTAAATAAATTTGCAAAAAAACAGAATCTCAACTTAACAAGTGTCCTAGATATTATCCATGTGATTGAGTATTTGTGGAAAGCTGCATTTGTCTTTTCTCCTCAGACTTAAACACAGGCAGAAGCCTGGGTAAACAAACGTTTACAGCTTATCCTTGAAGGTAAATCAACTTCAGTTGCCCCAAGTATGCGCCGGAGTGCGACTTTACGCAAACTCAGCCCCCAAAAGGGTAAACCCGTGGATACCTGTGGTAGATATTTACTTAACAATGCCAAATACCTCAAATATGACCATTACTTAAAAGCTGGATTACCCATCGCCACGGGGGTGATTGAGGGTGCTTGTCGCCACCTGATTAAAGACAGGATGGATATCACGGGGGCTAGATGGACCATGAGGGGTGCTGAGGCTGTTTGACGCCTGAGTTCTTTATACATAACTGGCGATTGGGATGAGTATTGGCAGTTTCATCTATAACAAGAACATAAACGCAATCACCTGGCTTTGTACTCTAGTGGTATTATTCCTTTGATGAAGCAAGTTCTCAAAGCTCGTTGTTCTACTACCCCTCCACCTCTTCCAATACCTGTCTAAGTTCCACTCTCCCTCTTACTAAAAGAGTCGCACCCAATTAATTTTGACATACACCTAAGATTTTCGGCGTTGCATAAGAACGGGATGAATTAGCGTTTGAAACCATTGAAAAATTGTTGAAAATTTAGTGAAATCATCCCCTGATTCACCAAGGCCAGATTTTTAATCAATATATTCCTATGGTGCTGTTCATAAGATAATCGAGGAGTCAAACTGCAATCTCATAGAATAACCCCTCACGGCATATGAAAAATTTGATCCTTAGGATTTTGTCCCAACTTTTTTATCCGTTTTCCTATGCAAAGGCAAAACTTCTGCCTCACTACTTTCCCTTGCTACACGAATAAGCAATGCAGCAGATACCAAACTGGAAATGATGGAATTTCCTCCATAACTAAAGAGAGGTAATGGCAATCCTGTGGTGGGTAAAGCTCCCGTAGCCACTGCGATGTGAATTAGTGACTGTCCAACCATTAAAATTGTGATACCAATTGCTACTAATCTATGGGCAGGTTGAGTTCCTTTGAGTGCTACCCTTAATCCAAGGGTTCCATAGCAAGCAAACATTACCAACAAAATCATACTGCCAACAAACCCAAATTCCTCCGCAAATACCGAAAAAATGAAGTCAGTATCTTGAATTGGTAAATATAATAACTTTTGTTGGGAAAAACCAAAACCAGAACCTAACGTACCCCCCGAACCTACAGCCAGTAGACTTTGGATTAATTGATAACCATCTCCTCTTGGATCTGCCCAAGGGTTCATAAATGACATAATCCGTCTACGTTGATACTCTTTTACACTGACACTAAGTATTGCTAGAGCCACACCTCCTAAAGCGGTTCCTCCCAAATATTTGTAGGGCAATCCCGCAGCAAAGGCAATCAACCAAATCGTCATGCCACACAATGCTGTTGTACTTAAATTGGGCTGGGCTAAAATTCCCAATATAATTAGACAAAAAACCGCCAGCCAAGCAAAAATCAATCGCCAATTGAGTTTATCCCACCGTGAGAAAAGTCTCGCACTTTGTAGAACTAAAAAAGGTTTAATCAATTCTGATGGTTGAATTGGTATTGGTCCCAGGGGTATCCAACGGGATGCTCCCATAGTTCTTTTACCTAATCCTGGTATCAAGGTAGCTACAATTAAACCCAAAAGTATAAATATGAACCAATGAGAGAACCGTAAAATTCTGCGTAGGGGTAAGTTAACTATGATTTGAAAAAATACTAGTCCAACTGACGCCCATATTAATTGACGCTTAAAATAGTACAGTCCATCAAGTTGACGACCATCAGATACAGCATAGGATGCGGAGAATAGTACAATTAAGCCTACGCATAGCCAAACAAATGTTAACCAGTGTAGTAATCTTGCTTCTGCTGACCAAGTAGATACTGAGTCATCAAAAAATGGAATTAAGCGGCGTAGATTCACAATGGATACAAATTTAGGTGCTATTTTTTCAATAAACTTTAACAGATAAAAGTTGTAAAATCCGTACTTTTACTAGAGTGAATGATGGTAAGTAAGATAAGAGTATACTCGAATTCCACCACTTAATGGAGCTTAAATTCTGGTAATTATGCTGCTATATTTACAGCAGAAGCTAGAGCAGCTTGTTCCTTCCGAGTCAGAAGATCAAGACCAAAATAAGCAAATGCGACTGGTGACAATGGGGATTGGGTGGGAAAAATGGCGTTGCTAATTCATCCCGCACTTATGCAACGCCAATATTTTCTATGAGAAACGATCAATTCTTCTCACAAGAGAATTGATATGTACTTTATTGTATTGACAGGAATGTCAACTTAATTTGACGCAAACATAATATTATAAGAGTCGGCGATACCTTAACAAAGGTTAAGATAGCTGTCAATCTATAATTTGGATTTGGGGCGAGTCAACATATTCAATCAGTTATTTGCATATTAATAAAGAATCGAACGTCAGAAATATAAGGAGACAAAATCAATATTTCTTGGAGAGAAAAGCCTTAAACTACAAAACTAGCTTCTTCCCCCAAAGAAGCCTGCCAACTACGAGCATCATAATAAAGGTCTGCTAAGGTAATACTGTACAAAGCCTCCTTGAGTTTTTGGTGCAATCTTCGCCACAGACAATCTGTCACCCAATCTTCTACCTGTGATGGTTCCCCGGTAAAATTAGGCATTTGAGTAATAGTTTCTCCCACTGCTTCTAAAATTTCTCCTAAGGAAATTTGTCTTGGCTCCCGTGCAAGTTGATATCCACCAACGCTGCCGCGGACAGATTTAACCAGTCCAGCGCGACGCATTTCTATTAATATTTTCTCCAAATAGGGAGCAGGAATATCTTGACGTTTAGCTATAGTTTTGACTGATACAGGGCCATGTCTGGGTTGTAAACTCAAGTCTAGCAAAGCCTTAACACTATAATGTCCTCTTGTTGTTAGTTTCATATTTGCTCTAGATTTCCTTGATTGACATAGTTAGGGGTTAACAGCAAAAAATCACAAATCGTTTTGATTCTAGTTTTCTTTTCCTACTTTGTATCCTGTAATTTGTTCAAATCTCTGTAATCTGATTTGAGTTACTTCAATAAATAGAATGTCTAAACCATGGTTTACTATGCCCATAACCACATCATAAATTCTTCTAGCAATTAGATGTAGCTATTACCATCTCTGTTTTATTATCGATATATTGTGTAAATGAATAGGTTGATATTTATAAAAAAATGTATCCATTTGTAATATACTTAAGCAGTAGCCTTGATAAAGACGAAAGGACTCCGCTCCTCCCAGGAATTTATCAGCTAAAATAAAAACAATTTCAACACTTCAATCATTCATTTTCTATCTACATTGATGGCTAAACAGAAAAAAATTGAACCTCTAGTCGGTGATCAACTACTCACAAAAGTCAAAGAGTTAGAGAACCGAAGCAAAGAAGAGAAAGCTAAAGAGTGTGGCTACTATACCGTTACAAAAAACGGAGTACAACGTGTCAACATGATGAAATTCTTGAATGCTCTCATTGATGCAGAAGGCATTCAATTAGATAGTAGTCCTAGCGTGAATGGCCGTGGTGGACGCAGTGCTAGTTACAGAATTAGCGTACAATCAAATGGTAACTTGTTGATTGGTTCTGCTTATACAAAACAGATGAATCTCAAGCCTGGGGATGAGTTTATTATCACTTTAGGGAAAAAACATATTCGCCTGAAGCAAGTAGATTCAGAGGATGAAGAGATAGAAGCTACAGCTTAAATATTCACTATTGTTGGTACATATTTATTTGCCATTACTTTATTTGTATATCAGACTCTGGGGGTGTTATTACCCCATTTTTTTTAGATGGGAATTAGCAAGTAATCACATAATATCAATGATAAATATTCGACAGTAATAACACGGTTCACATTTCATTTAGTTATATCTATTTATACTCGTAGCTCAGATACTTTTACTATTTATACTTGGTAAAATTTTTAGCGAATCTAAAAAGTAAGTATTTTAGACGCTTCTTTTCAATCACTATATATTTGGTTGATACAAAGCCAAAATCCAAGGAAAAATTTAAATTTTCTGCTGTATCTCGTGATCTTAAGCAAGCATGTAAAGATTAGGTTGCAAGCTATATACATTCCAACCAATGTATATCAACCAAACGAATATTTCTCAGCCCATGATTATATCTTATTTATTAGGTGTTTACAATGAAAACATTGATATTATTGCTTCTCTCTTCATCCATCATGATAGATAAACCCCTAACCACTTAAAAGGAAAAAGTCACATCATCTACTTTGTGTGAATATTTTCCGAAAAAGTTACAAAATCAACAGCATACGACTACCCCTACAGCAAGTAATACAGTTATGCTGCTGCACTGTTGAGTGTATTGCTTTGCTCAACTCTCAATACTTTAATGGATGAAGGTAGATTTATTCACGGAAATCACTAAATTAGCCTGATATTATTTTAGAAGATAATAATAAAGAAAGATTGATTGTCCTTATCTACTTGAAAGCGTGGTACATTGTATACTACTGTGCCGATTCAATATAGACTACAATCTTTATAGCTTCAATAGTTTATGAGTCAATACTAAATATCATCCCTTGGAATGCAATTTGAGAATGATGTCTCGCCAGCACACAATATGATATATAGTACTAAGACTAAAAAGATCGATGCAGCAAATAATTTTTAGTGTAGGGGTAAAACTCTAATTATAACTGAAATTTATGTGTTGTTTTTGCAAAAATTTAGTAAACAAACTGGCGTTGCATAAGTGGGGGATGATTTAGGGTTTGAAACCATTGAGAAATCGTTGAAAATTTAGTTAAATCATCCCCCACTTATGCAACGCCAAAAAACTTTGTGTTTTTATGATGAAAGTTTAGATGATGCTTAAATGGTAACGAATTGTAGGTAAATGATTATTCTACTAAGCCCCTATAGGATGGGAAGTAGATTGATATAAATCTGGGTTTACACTGATTTTATTTTCAAACCATATTGAGTTCAGAATACAAATTAGTGGGTATTTTAATGTAAGGATAGTCTCTTAGAGGATGTTTTAAAAGGTGGAAGGTATCAGAAAAAAGCTCACAAGGCGTATGCTGAGAATTATAGAAAACAGCACCCCGTGAGCAAATGACTAAAAATTATCCTAGCAATTTAACGTCGGAACAGTGGGAGTTAATCGCAGAGCTGTTCCCAGAGGCAAAACCAGGTGGTCGTCCACGTACAACAACATCTATGTACCCAGTAGTAAACGCGATTTTATACGTACTATGTCAAGGAGCTACATGGCGGGCATTAGCAGGACATTTACCACCTTGGTCTACAGTCTATGGCTATCTCAGAAGATGGCGCAAAGATCGTACTTGGCTTCAGATTCATGAGAAACTATATCAATGGGTTGGGGTAGCAGCCAGTCGAGAACCAAGTCCATGGAAAGCAGACTTTGATAACCAATCAGTTGAAACCGCAACCATGATTTGTACTGATGTTGGTTTCGACACAGGAAAACAAATACATGGACGTAAGGGATTTATTACCGTTGACTTGTTAGGGCTAGTTTTGCCAGTCTTGGTTACTTCTGCAAGTGTGCCAGAACCTGCAGGGGCTAAACTAAACGTGCAGGTTCTGGCAGGTTTATCAGATGAAAGATAAAGTTAAAAGACTGCACACTATCTGGATGGATGGAGGATATCAGGGGGAAGATTTTGCCCACTGGATAATCGATGTTTTTCGTTGGATTGTGGAAGTGGTTCTCAGACCCTTAGAGAAAGAAGGGTTTTACCCTTTTACCAAAACCTTGCGTTGTAGAACTAACTTTCGGGTGGCTCAATTGGTGTAGAAGATTAAGTAAGGACTATGAAAGGCTACCTGAAACTTCTGAGACTTTAATTTAT
>CBZS010000265.1 GCA_000613065.1 Richelia intracellularis
AGTTAGTGAAATTATCCCCTGATTCAGCAACGCGAGTTTTCGCTGACGGAGTTTTTCGTCTACTTGGTAAAGAGAAAAACGTACCCTCTGCGCGGTATTATCCGGTGTGTACCAAAAAAATCGGGCATAAGAATTAGTGGTAAAACCCACATTAGTTTCTGGGAGCAATAATGGCGTTGCATAAGTGCGGGATGAATTAGCGTTTGAAACCATTGAGAAATCGTTGAAAATTTAGTGAAATCATCCCCTGATTCAGCAACTTCGCAATAATATTAGCAAGGGTACTTTCCCTGTAATGCAGATTTTTACGGGGGTTCTAGTTCCTCCACTTTCTCTTC
>CBZS010000266.1 GCA_000613065.1 Richelia intracellularis
CATCTAACATTAACTCTTCTACGATACCCCGCAATGCTCTGGCACCAGTTTTCCGGCGATAGGCTTCTTGAGCGATCGCTCGTAATGCTTCTTGTTTAAATTCTAATTGTACATTATCCATATTTAGCAGCTTTTGGTACTGCTTAACTAGGGCACTGCGAGGCTCGGTTAAGATAGACATTAATGCCTCTTCATCCAGGGGATCCACTACCGCTACCATCGGTATACGTCCGATAAATTCTGGAATCATCCCAAACTTCACCAAATCGCCTGGTTCCAAATATCGTAGGGTATCAGCAGTTCTTTTTTCCTTCGATTGTCCCTCTCCTGGTTGAACAAAGCCGATGGACTTTTTACCAACTCTTTGATCCACAACTTTTTCTAACCCAACAAAGGCACCACCACAAATAAATAGGATATTACCGGTGTCAATTTGGATACAATCTTGATAGGGGTGCTTACGTCCGCCCTGGGGTGGTACATTAGCAACTGTTCCCTCCAGCATTTTTAATAATGCTTGCTGTACACCTTCTCCGGAAACATCTCTGGTAATAGAAGGATTTTCGCTCTTACGAGCAATTTTATC
>CBZS010000267.1 GCA_000613065.1 Richelia intracellularis
TAACCCATTGAGAATCATTGCTTTGACCACTTGGCCTGCGCTGATTATTTATTGGTTGATTTGTCCAAGCAGTTGCTTGAACAAATCAACCAAACTCATTTCATCAATAATCCCTGCCACTATGCCTAAGTGCTCGATATCTTGTACTTTGATGTGTGATTATGAAAAACTCATATTTCAAATATACAACATTTTGCGATCGCACCTGCGGAATGTGGTTTACAAAAATTCCTTTTAAAAAACATGGTGGTCCCCCCATTAGTATTTTTCACCAGGGTTTAGATTTTTGGCGTTGCTGAATCAGGGGATCATTTCACTAAATTTTCAACGATTTATCAATGGTTTCAAACCCTAATTCATCCCGCACTTATGCAACGCCAGATTTTTTGCGTCGTGCCTTATTTAATTTAGATGCTCAACCTCAACTATTTCGCCAGTCTCTGAATTTTTTGTCCTGTACTTAGCTTGATATAGACTGATTGCCAGCGTTCAAAAACAAAGCTTTCACCATTTCTTGTACAGCGAATATGCCAATTTGCCAGGGAAGTGTCAGGCTTATCTTTAGTAAGTATAGATAGGGGAGCATTATTTCAATGAAAATCTAGCAAAATTGATTCTGCTCCATAACTACCTTGTGGCAAGTTGTAAGTCAACATGGGTAATGAAAAATCGGGAGAACTATCTTCGGTTTTAGTAAAAATATGAAATTTAAGTTAAGTATAAGCACTTACATTTTTAAAGGTTTCCCCCCAAAGTAAAGGATGCAAATACACGCAGTGTATGGGTTGCTGGGGTTAAATCTGAGAATATTTAAGCCTGACTGGGATCGTAAACTTCCAGATATGGTTGATTATCTAATATTACCTGTAGGTGGGGGCCCAGATGTAGTTGGGGTTCTGAAATAAAGGTAAATCCTTAACTTGCCATTGCATCTTCACAGTATTATCTGCCAACACTTCCTCTGAATGTGGAGTAACTACGTTCACCTGTGGTTGATGTTCTTCTAGATAATGACGTAAATCCTGAACTGCCATCGGTGAAGCTACTTCGGAAATTTGTCCGGAGATTTTGGCTATTGGAGCTAATGTAGCAAATACTTCTTGACTAACTAACGACTTTCTCGGCACAACCAGTCAAATTAAACAGGCGTTGCATAAGTGCGGGATGAATTAGCGTTTGAAACCATTGAAAAATCGTTGAACATTTAGTGAAATGATCCCCTGATTCAGCAACGCCATTAAAGAAAATTATCGCTACTACTAATAGCTTGAATAGAAAATTCATTTTCTTCACCATGATTTAATACCTACTAACCAATAATTTTTGTAAACCAATATCAGGTTTATTTTGAGGTAACTTTGCGAACGCTAACCATACTTCAGAATATGAAATATTGTTAAATCCACTCCCTTATTTATTGTGAAAATCAAAAACAACACATATTAATAATTTGTTATACTGATTAAAATTCAATTATTTAAGCAATAAAAAACACTTAAAAGCATAGTGTTTACACTTAAATTATTGCATAAAAAAAGAAAAGTTGCTTTTGTATAGTAATAGAAATGAGTCTTTACTCACAAAAATCGACATAATTGTTTTTTGTCTAAAAAATAACATAAAGCATATAAAATATTTCCCTTTGTAAATTAAATAGAGAAACTATTGACTTTTTCGCAAGTCCTTTGAACTTAAAGTACTGATTATGTAAATAATCTAGGGATTTTGAATTATTGTTAAAATATGCCTAACAATATGCAAGACAAGACTTTATAATTCAACAGAAAGCACTCTGAAATGAAAGAGTCTTCATCACAGCTATTCCCAAGCTAATATTTGGGAGTAGTGTTCATGTTAAAACTGAACCCAGAAGACAACTGGTGGTTTCAATGATTTCTCAACCCTTGTTAAAGAGGAGGGTCTGAATGACGATAAGTCCTCCGGAGCGAGAGGAAAATAAGGCAAAAGTTGTAGTTGACACCGATCCGGTATCAACTTCTTTCGAGAAGTGGGCAAAACCTGGACACTTCGACAGAACTCTAGCCAGAGGTCCCAAAACCACCACATGGATTTGGAACCTCCACGCTCTCGCCCATGATTTTGATACACATACAAGCGATTTAGAAGATATATCCCGCAAAATCTTCTCCGCACACTTTGGTCACTTAGCCATAGTGACCCTGTGGTTGAGTGGGATGATATTTCACGGCGCGAAATTTTCTAACTATGAAGCTTGGTTAAATGACCCCATGGGAGTCAAGCCAAGTGCTCAAGTTGTATGGCCTATTGTTGGCCAAGATATTTTAAATGGTGATGTCGGCGGCGGCTTCCATGGAATTCAAATCACCTCTGGTTTGTTCCAGGTATGGCGGGGCTGGGGTATCACCAGTTCCTTCCAGCTTTACTGCACCGCTATTGGTGGCTTGGTATTAGCGGGTTTGTTCCTGTTTGCTGGCTGGTTCCACTACCACAAGAAAGCTCCCAAACTGGAATGGTTCCAGAATGTGGAGTCCATGATGAATCACCACTTGGCTGTATTGCTAGGTTGTGGCTCCTTGGGTTGGACTGGTCACTTAATCCATGTATCTGCTCCTGTTAACCAATTATTGGATAAAGGTGTAGCAGCTAAAGATATTCCTCTGCCTCATCAACTGCTGTTTAACGCAGACAAAATGGCTGAGTTTTATCCTAGCTTCGCTCAGGGCTTATCTCCCTTCTTTACCTTAAATTGGGGTGTTTATTCTGACTTCCTTACCTTTAAAGGTGGTCTGAACCCTGTAACAGGTGGTTTATGGATGACAGACATTGCCCATCACCATTTGGCGATCGCGGTGTTGTTTATTGTTGCTGGCCATATGTACCGCACCAACTGGGGTATTGGTCACAGCATGAGGGAAATTTTGGAAAATCATAAAGGACCCTTTACTGGTGAAGGTCACAAAGGTCTTTATGAGATTCTTACCACCTCTTGGCACGCTCAATTAGCCATTAACTTGGCAATGTTGGGTTCCTTGACAATTATCGTGGCGCATCACATGTACTCGATGCCCCCATATCCATACTTGGCAACTGACTATGCAACTCAGTTGTGCCTATTTACTCATCATATGTGGATTGGTGGTTTCTTAATCGTTGGTGCAGGTGCTCACGGTGCCATATTTATGGTGCGGGATTACGATCCCGTAGTTAACCAAAACAACCTTTTGGATCGGGTCATTCGTCACCGCGATGCAATAATTTCTCACCTGAACTGGGTATGTATCTTCCTTGGGTTCCATAGCTTCGGACTCTACATCCACAACGATACAATGCGTGCCTTGGGTAGACCCCAAGACATGTTCTCGGATACAGCAATTAAATTACAACCTGTATTCGCTCAGTGGGTACAAAATCTACACACCATAGCTCCCGGTGGTACTGCACCCAACGCTTTAGCAACTGTTAGCCATGCTTTTGGTGGTGATGTAGTTGCAGTTGGTGGCAAAGTGGCAATGATGCCTATCGCCCTGGGTACAGCCGACTTCATGGTTCACCACATCCATGCTTTTACCATTCACGTAACCGTACTGATCCTACTCAAGGGTCTGCTGTATGCCCGTAGCTCTCGTCTAATTCCAGACAAGAGTAACTTAGGCTTCCGCTTCCCCTGTGATGGTCCTGGTCGTGGTGGTACTTGTCAAGTATCTGGATGGGATCATGTATTCCTCGGTTTGTTCTGGATGTACAACTCCCTATCTATTGTTATTTTCCACTTTAGTTGGAAGATGCAATCTGATGTCTGGGGAACCGTAGACGCAGCTGGAAATGTCTCTCACATCACTGGTGGTAACTTTGCCCAAAGTGCCCTCACTATCAATGGCTGGTTGCGTGACTTCTTGTGGGCACAAGCCACACAAGTTATCAACTCCTATGGCAGCGAATTATCTGCTTATGGTTTGATGTTCTTGGGCGCTCACTTTATTTGGGCATTCAGCTTAATGTTCTTGTTCAGTGGTCGTGGCTATTGGCAAGAATTAATTGAGTCCATCGTTTGGGCACATAATAAGCTGAAAGTTGCACCTGCAATTCAACCCCGGGCTCTGAGCATAATTCAGGGTCGTGCAGTTGGTGTAGCTCACTACCTGTTAGGAGGAATTGCCACAACCTGGGCATTCTTCCATGCACACATCCTTTCAATAGGATAGTAATAAAGTCTTATTTCGTTATGGGTGATGGGTGATGAGGGTTGAATTTCAACTTAAGTCAAAACTCAGAGCTCAAAGCTCATAACTTCAGCTGTTGATACCTTATGGCTAAAGGTCAGAGGAATTATCAAAACCCATGGCAACAAAATTTCCCAAATTTAGCCAGGATCTTGCACAAGATCCGACTACACGTCGGATTTGGTATGCCATTGCGATGGCCAACGACTTTGAAAGTCACGATGGCATGACTGAGGAAAATCTTTACCAAAAGATTTTCGCTACTCACTTCGGTCATCTGGCAATCATTTTCTTGTGGGCATCCGGCAACCTTTTCCATGTAGCCTGGCAAGGCAACTTTGAACAGTGGATCGGCGATCCTCTGCATGTCCGTCCCATCGCCCATGCTATTTGGGACCCCCACTTCGGTAAACCTGCGATCGATGCTTTTACCCAAGCTGGAGCTTCTAATCCTGTAAACATTGCTTACTCTGGTGTTTATCACTGGTGGTACACCATTGGTATGCGGACTAACGGTGACCTATATATGGGTGCCGTATTCCTGCTACTGTTTGCAGCAGTGTTATTGTTTGCTGGTTGGTTGCACTTACAACCCAAGTTCCGTCCCAGCCTCGCTTGGTTCAAGAATGCTGAATCTCGCCTTAACCACCACCTAGCTGGTTTATTTGGCGTTAGCTCCTTGGCTTGGACTGGTCACTTGGTACACGTTTCTATCCCTGAATCTCGGGGACAGCACGTAGGTTGGGACAACTTCCTTAGTACCCCTCCCCACCCAGCTGGTTTACAACCATTCTTTACCGGCAACTGGGGTGTTTATGCCCAGAGCCCAGACACTGCTAGCCACGTGTTTGGTACTTCTCAAGGTGCTGGTACTGCAATCCTTACCTTCTTAGGTGGTTTCCATCCCCAAACTGAATCGCTGTGGTTGACTGACATGGCTCACCACCACTTAGCGATCGCAGTTATTTTCATCATTGCTGGCCATATGTACCGGACTAGCTTCGGTATTGGTCATAGCATCAAGGAAATTCTTAATGCTCACAAACCACCTGCTGGTGGCTTGGGTGATGGTCACAAGGGTCTTTATGACACTGTAAATAACTCACTACACTTCCAATTAGGTTTAGCTTTGGCTAGCTTGGGTGTAATTACATCCTTGGTAGCACAGCATATGTATTCGTTGCCTCCTTATGCCTTCATTGCTAAGGACTACACAACTATGGCAGCGTTATACACCCACCACCAATACATCGCTGGTTTCTTGATGGTTGGTGCTTTTGCCCATGGCGCGATCTTCTTGGTACGTGACTATGATCCCGAACAGAACAAAAACAACGTTCTTGCTCGGATTATCGATCATAAAGAAGCGATTATCTCCCACTTAAGCTGGATAACTCTATTCCTTGGTTTCCATACCTTGGGTCTTTACGTCCACAACGACGTAGTAGTTGCTTTCGGTACTCCTGAGAAGCAAATCTTGATTGAGCCAGTATTTGCTCAATACATTCAAGCTGCTCACGGTAAAGTGCTGTATGGCATGGATGTACTATTATCAAATGCTGGTAGTCTTCCTTCTACAGCTGGTGCTGTTTGGTTACCTGGTTGGTCTGATGCGATCAACTCTGGTGCCAACTCCCTATTCTTAACCATTGGTCCTGGGGACTTCTTGGTACACCACGCTTTCGCATTGGCAATCCACACGACCACCCTAGTATTGGTGAAAGGTGCTTTGGATGCCCGTGGTTCTAAGTTAATGCCCGATAAAAAAGACTTTGGTTATGCCTTCCCTTGCGACGGTCCTGGTCGTGGTGGTACTTGTGATATCTCCGCTTGGGACTCATTCTACCTCGCTATGTTCTGGATGTTGAACACCATTGGTTGGGTAACCTTCTATTGGCACTGGAAGCATCTAGGTATTTGGCAAGGCAACGTTGCTCAATTTAACGAAAACTCTACTTACTTAATGGGCTGGTTCCGTGATTATCTCTGGGCTAACTCCGCTCAGTTAATCAACGGTTACAACCCATATGGCATGAATAACTTGTCTGTTTGGGCTTGGATGTTCCTCTTCGGACACCTAGTTTGGGCAACTGGTTTCATGTTCTTAATCTCCTGGAGAGGTTACTGGCAAGAGTTAATTGAAACTTTAGTTTGGGCGCACGAGCGTACTCCTCTGGCGAACTTAATTCGCTGGAAGGATAAGCCTGTTGCTCTTTCCATCGTTCAAGCTCGTGTAGTTGGTTTAGCTCACTTCACGGTTGGTTATATCCTTACCTACGCAGCTTTCCTGATTGCCTCGACGGCTGGTAAGTTTGGTTAATCTGAGCTACTGGTAATTTAGGTAATTCACTAATCCCCCATCATTGATGGGGGATTTTTGCTGTCAGTAATTATTTGTACAAGTAGAAGAAAAGCGAACGCAATTATATTTCAATACATAAATGCAGCGTCTACTACCAAAGAAAGTGTATTAAATAATATACAAATATATCATTGAACATCACCCTAGCTTTTCACTATGAAAAAATCTTTCCCTCTCCTTATCAAAGATTAGACAAGCCATCTGTTGAGGTTTAATTGAAGGAAATTTATAGTTAGATGCAGAGAATGTATCCCTAATTGATGGGTTATTTAGTAAATTACGGGATTTGTATCAATTAATTGGCGACTGTGGTGATGAGTATCGTCCCTAAATAAATCAAATGGGGGTTGGAGATTTGCTTGCTTGGAAATAAAATCAAAAACTTGCTTTTCTGTCACAGATTCCTGAACCCAAGGTTGTAAACTAAAACCTTGGGTATGGGTTTCAATTAAACAACGCTAAGTTAAAGATTATAAAGCTTCTAACAACTTTACGATGTCTGTTTTTCCACTTCCCATATAAGTTTCTAACTGCACTGGAGAAATAGTTTCTTGGTGATGTCCCAGGGAATAAATAATCTCTGATTCCACAGTTGAGAGACGTTGAATCTGTTGTGATAAGGTTATTTTTGAAAAATAAATTACCAGCTAAAGCGGTTGAATCAAGATATGCCATTTGGGCAACAGTGGATTTGGCTGTAATCTAGACTCGACTTGTTTCATAGCTTTCTTTGTTAGATAAATCCCTTTTTCGTAAACAGTTTTACTTAAACTCAAGATAGGATATAAGCCTTTCCAAGTCATACTCGAAGCCCAGGAAAGCATGACTTCAACATCAACAAGCTTCGCCCCCCCTATTCCAATGCTGGTCAAGAATACCCCAACAACCCTCTATGGGATTGTATTTACTATGGTAAAGAGGATAGTAAACCAATTGAATTGGTATATTTAGGACATCAACAAACTCAACCATCCTTTTTTTTTATTGAGTTCTGACTCCACTACTTTCCGGAGCATTCTCAACTTTAATTTGTATGAGTTCGGTATCCTGCTTTTGTTCTGGTGTCATTGTCTTCCACCATTGAATTAGAGTATCAACAATAAAATCCCTGGTTTTATAAGAAGAACTACCAAAGTTAATATAGAATAATTGCCCACTATCTTCATCAAGAATCCCACAGGAAGTATATTTTTATGTGGATCCCATATCATGATCCTCAGCTTGATTGTCTCCTCTGGTTTTTCCACCACGAGAATAAGCCCCGATATTAACGGTAGCTTTGCAATCCATGCTTAGTCGTTTGACTTTGAGGCTTGTTTGTTCATTGCGGCTGAAATTATTTGATGTTGTTGAAGATATCATCCGTTTGTGCAATTTTTTTTGAGGTTTGGCTTTTACTATTTTAGGAAGACCATAGCCCATTCGATTCAATACTTGTGCCATTGTACTGGCGCAAATATTGCTCCTGACTAAATCCCTGTTCTTTGAGTTTTTCTAGTGCGGATGTTGCTGTTAACCGGGTATAGGCTAAGGAAGTTTTAAATGTTGGGTCTTGTTGAGAATCAGATTCTACAATTTGTCGCAGCGATAATGCCACAAGAGGTTGTTTTTCCTGCCAAGGCTTTGCTGTGCTAAAGGCTGATTCTAATCCCACACAGATTATCCCTGTTCTTTTTTCCGGTAACCCTAACTCTATATTTTCTCTACCCCAATCGAATACTGTTTGTGCTAACCTTGCTCTACCTTGGCAATATTTCAACGTCATCTGAGCTTGAAAGCCCCGACGTTCTACTCTATTGATTTTCGATGCTGCCAACCGCAAGTCTTCTATTTGTTTGTGATCTTGTTAATGATTTGGGTTACTCTGGTGGGTCTAGCATACTCCAAAATACTTGCCCCTGTTTTTTTACTGATCAACATTACATCTTACTTTCATTGGTAAATTCTTTCTGATAAATCAGCTAAGACCTTTTGAATACCATTAAAAACCCTTGTACCTTGCTGGATAAAGGTAGCAATTTTGCCATCAAATCACTCTAAAATCGAGCCAGCGACTATTTAAAATGCTAAGGGATTTCCTTGATAACAGGCAATTAGTTTTCTACTTTTATCCGTATAACCACATGTTTTTTTGGCATTTTATATACATTCAGCAGCAACAGGTTGTAATCCTTTTAAAACTAGCGTTCGCACTGGTAAAAAATCACCTTCTAAGGTAAAAACTTTGCCAGGTTTTTCCCGTGAAGTCACTAACAAACAGCTTTTATGCTGTAATTCTCCAACTTTTTGCACCAGTTCCCCATATTCCTCATAACCTGGAAGATAGGTTCCAGCTTTTTCTCCACTTTTGAATAAAGCCTCGAAACCATCAAAGATTAACAAACAGCGATGTTGACGCAGATATTTGATTAACAAAGAGATTTTACCCATTGTCGTTTCTGGTAAATCTACTTCTGCTGCATCGGAAAGAAACTCAATGAGATTGGTGAGTAAATCATTCAGGGGAGGTTGTTCGTAGAGTGATCGCCAGATAAGATAGTCAAATTCACCCTGGATTTCTTCTGCTAATTTTAGTGATAGATAAGTTTTACCAGCTCCTGGCATCCCTAAAATGGCAACGAAAAAGAAGTTAAGTAGTATGCTAAGGACGCAAAGGGTGTATCTGAAGTGAACGGGTTAGTCTAATGGTATCTCTGACAAGAAGGCTTGCGCCTACGGCTTTCAAATCTTCAAAACCAAAGATTAAAAGCTCAAAAAATTTGAGTATAGCCAATGCCACTGCATTGACAGAAAAAATGTCATTAGTTTTTAGTGAGATAGAAGACCCACCTGTAGAAAGAACCCGTGTCCATTTATTAACAGATATTTGGGCGTTGCATAAGAGAGGGATGAATTGAGGTGTTCTACTGTGCATTGTCCATACTGCAAGTCTACGAGGATTAGAATAAATGGGAAACGTCGAGGTAAACAAAATCACATTTGTGTAAATTGCGTTCGCCAATTTATAGATATCTATAATCCACCAAAAGGATACTCAAATGAGAGCAAACAAGAATCCTTAAAAGCATAGGTTAATCCCTCGGGATTTAGGGCTATTGAACGCCAAAAAGGAGTTCATCACACAATCATAATTAGTTGGGTAAAACAAGTTGGTAAAAAATTGCCAGATGCACCATCAATAGAGGATATCCCATAAGTTGGAGAACTGGACGAATTAGAAACTTTCGTCGGTTCAAAAAAAACAATTTGGTTGTGGACAGCAGTAGACCATTTCCGCCAAGGAATTTTAGCTTGGGTACTGGGAGACCATAGTGCAGAAACCTTTCAAGCTTTATGGGATATTGTCTACCTCTGGAAGTGCTATTTTTGTGTCACAGATGGATGGAAAGTTTACGCCAGTTTTGTTGAACCAGGAGACCATATTATTAGCAAAACATATATGACCAGAGTAGAAGGGGAAAACACACGTTTACGTCATTATCTCCCACGTCTACATCGAAAAACATTATGCTACTCTAAATCCGTAGATATGCTTCAGCACTCTATTCGATTGTTACTTCATTACTTTAAGTATAGAGAAATACCTGTATTTGGTTTATTCATCCCGCAAATATGCAACGCCAAATGTTCTTTTAGTAACTTTAAAGATTTCTTCATATGTGCCAAATTAACAGCAATGCATATGACAATTTTGATACAAATTTTGTAATAATGGTTCAATATTCGTAATAATAGGCAATATTTCTTATGGTAAACGCAGTTGAGAATCAGCCACCCCATAATGTAGTAATAGTTGGAGGAGGTTTTGGCGGGCTTTATGCAGCTAAGGCTTTGGCTAAAGCTCCTGTGAAGGTGACATTGATTGATAAACGGAACTTTCACCTCTTCCAGCCTCTGCTGTACCAAGTGGCAACGGGAACTGTATCCCCGGCTGATATTTCCTCGCCACTGCGTTCTGTATTGAGCCAATGTCAAAATACTCAAGTGCTGTTAGGGGAAGTTAAACAGATAGAACCCCAAGCACAAACGGTAATGGTAGGAGAAGAAGTAGTTCCCTACGATTCATTAATTGTAGCGACTGGAGCAAAACATTCCTACTTTGGTAAGGATGAGTGGGAAGAATTTGCCCCTGGTTTAAAAACTGTGGAAGATGCCATAGAAATCCGTCGCCGGATATTGGTGGCATTTGAGGCTGCGGAGAGAGAGAAAGACCCAGAAATCCGTGCCCAGTGGTTGACATTTGTGATTGTGGGTGGAGGACCCACCGGGGTAGAATTAGCAGGATCGATCGCGGAATTAGCATACAATACTCTGAAAAAAGATTTCCGCACAATTGATACTTCAGAGGCGAAGGTTGTTCTTCTAGAAGGTTTAGACAGAGTTTTACCTCCTTTTGCCCCAGAACTATCCCAATCAGCAGCAGCATCCCTAAAGAATTTGGGTGTGGATGTGCAGACAAATAGCCTAGTTACCAATCTGGAAAACGACATCGTCACCATGAAGCAAGGAGACGAGGTGAAACAGATTGCTGCGAAAACTGTATTATGGGCAGCAGGGGTTAAAGCTTCACCTCTGGGTAAAGCTTTACATTCTAGTACCGGTGCAGAAATTGATCGCGCAGGTAGGGTAATTGTAGAACCGAACTTAAGTATCCCTGGTCATGACAATATTTTTGTTGTTGGGGACTTAGCACACTTTGCCCATCAAAATGAAAATGGTAGACCTTTACCTGCTGTGGCTCCAGTAGCCATGCAGGAAGGGGAATATGTAGCCAAGTTAATTCAAAAGCGGTTGAATGGCAAAACATTACCACCATTTAATTACGTCGATCATGGTAGCCTAGCAGTAATTGGACAAAACCATGCTGTTGTGGATCTAGGCTTCATTAAGTTGAAGGGATTCTTGGCTTGGTTATTCTGGCTCCTTGTCCATATCTACTACTTGATTGAGTTCGATAATAAGCTGGTAGTAATGACTCAATGGATATGGAACTACTTCAGTGGTAATCGCGGTGCTAGATTAATCACCCAGGATGAAATATTACAGGATTTGCGATCGCGCGGTGTATCTGAAGAATCATCACAATCCACCAAAGCTTCTAAACAATCAATAGTAATTGAGAAAGAGGTGGTGAAGGTTTAAGTTTTGTAGGGGTTTAGCAGCTCTAATTTTACATAGTCTAATTTTCAGTTTATAGCTGAAAATTAGTCCCTGGGGCTTGCCGCTTTCAATAAGAGGCAGATGGTCAAACACTAAGTTCCAAGGCTTGAACCTTGGAACTTGATTTGTATGTTTCTGTATGGGTTTGGTTTACTGGGAAAAACAACTAACTTGCCAAATATTCACTTATATTTGGTTGAGTTTTCCGTAGTTTCTTTAAAGCTTCTCGCTCTATTTGTCGCACTCGTTCCCTACTAATATTGAGAATTTCTCCAATTTTTGCCAAAGTCAGA
>CBZS010000268.1 GCA_000613065.1 Richelia intracellularis
ATTAGAGGCGATGCTTGCTGCTGGCATTAATAAGTTTGTTTTCTCCTCTACCTGTGCTACCTACGGTGTCCCAGATGTAGTTCCCATTGCTGAAGAACATCCCCAAAACCCCATTAATCCCTATGGAATGACTAAATTAATGGTAGAAAGAATTCTGACAGACTTTAATGCAGCATATAACTTAAAGTCTGTCCGCTTCCGTTATTTTAATGCTGCTGGAGCCGACCCAGAAGCACGGTTAGGAGAAGATCATAATCCCGAAACCCATTTAATTCCTTTAGTGCTATTTGCAGCTCTAGGACAACGGGAATCTATTTCTGTATTTGGCAATGATTATCCCACGCAGGACGGGACTTGTGTGCGCGACTACATTCACGTCAGTGATTTGGCTGATGCCCATGTTTTAGGAGTGGAATATTTACTAAAGGGTGGCAATAGCGAAGTCTTTAACCTTGGTAACGGCAATGGTTTCTCCGTCAAAGAAGTAATTGAAACCGCTAAACAGGTCACAGGTAGGGATATTAAAGTTGTAGAATGTGATCGCCGTCCTGGAGATCCTCCTAGGCTGATTGGTAGTGCGACTAAAGCCAAAAGTATTTTGGGCTGGGAACCGCAGTATTATTATTTACAAGAGATTGTCAGTCATGCGTGGCAGTGGCACCAAAAGCGTCACCCGTCTAAGTGTTCGCAACATCAACGTGTCTAGCAGGGGAGACAAGGAAATGGGATTCTGACCATTAATTGACAACTGTCAACCCCCAGTATTAAGAAAATTCACCATTATTTGAGAAGGTGTTGCAAAAGCTGTAGCCGCATAACTAGCGGGTTTTTGAAGATGGCATAGTCAATATACAGACTGTGATAATTCAGGTTGCAACATGGAACAAAAATCAAGTAATGCCAGAGAAAATTTCTTGCACAGGCGTTATGGCGTTAGCTTAGGTAGAAGATATGTCCTAGCTGCGGCTGGGGTTGTTCTGATGAGTGTACTGGGATGTTCCCAAGTCAATGGTGGTACAAGAAATCGAGAGGAAGCTCGTCCCAGTACATCCGAGTATCCAACAGCAAAAAAAAACCGATAAAAACAAAATTATTGCCGCCAACACTAAATTTGGATTAAAACTATTCTCAGCGATTTTACAAGATACTCCTAACGAAAATATTTTTATCTCTCCTTCTAGTGTACCGATCGCTGTTGGCATGACTTACAACGGTGCTACTGCTACTACTAAACAAGCTATGGCTAGGCCTTTGGAGTTAGAAGGGTTAGCACTAGCAGAAATTAATGCAGGGAATGCAGAATTAAACCCACATTCCGCAGGTTAGTTAGCAAAGAAGATAATATTTAGGACAGGGAGCACCAAAAAACTGTAGAATCCAGCACCGCTCCTCACTGAGGATTGTGCTGATGCTTCATCATCAGTACCAGTTCCATAATCCCCATGTACATGAAATGAACTTGAATCCAAGTGGAAGCTGTCCATTTTCACTCCAAATCTATCTGCTGCTGATAGTGGGACTCGGATAAAAATTTCCGTTAATCCTGGATCATATAGTTTGTCTAAGACTCTGCCCAAAGGTTCATCGTTCAAATGTTATGGTTGTATTCCCTCTCCCAATAAATGTTCCGTTGCAATCTCTTAAAAGAACTTCTCAAATATATATAGTGGTGCACAGATAAAGCCTAAGCCATTGAGAATCATTGCTTTGAACACTTGGCCTGAGCTGATTATTTCTTGGGGATGAGTTCCAAGCAGTTGCTTGAACAAATCAACCAAACTCATTTCATCAATAATCCCTGCCACTATGCCTAAGTGCTCGATATCTTGTACTTTGATTTGTGATTCGGAAAAACTCATATTTCAAAAATACAACATTTTGCGTTCGCACCTGGGGAATCTGGGTTAAAGCAAATTCTAGAAAATCTCGCTCCACAAGTTAAATTAGCGAACGCTAATTTAACTTGTGGGCAAATGAGACTGGACTGCTAAACTGGACTCTGATTTTTTGCAGAGAAATCAAAAGTTTTATCAAGCACAGGGAACTAATTTAGATTTTACTAATCCAGGAGCGATCAATACCATTAATGAATGGGTAAGCAGCAACACTAATGAGAATATTAAGCAAATAGGTACACAAATATCGCCCAATCAGATTTTATTCCTAATTAACGCGATTTATTTCAAGGGCCAATGGACAAATAAATTTGACCCACAACAAACTTCTCCCTATCCTTTTCAACTATCATCTGGGCAAAAAAAACAAGTACAGATGATGTCCCAAAGCAATGAATTTCTCTACAACGAAACTGATAAGTTTCAAGCTGTTAATTTGCCCTATGGTAAAGATGGCAAAGTTACTTAATCCTCAAAATTGGGAAAAATGGTTATCTCAGTTTCGTAACCAGGAGGGTTCAATCCGCCTACCCAAATTTAAAATGGATTATGAAATAGAGTTACAAAAAGTATTAACAACCTTAGGTATGGGAGAGGCATTTACAACAAAAGCAGACTTTTCTGGTATGGGTGAAAATCTTGCTCTCAGCAATGTAAAACATAAAACCTTTGTGGAAATCAAAGAAGAAGGTACGGAAGCCGCAGCAACTACTTCTGTGGGTGTTGTAGCAACATCTAGAACCATTAAGCCTAAACCATTTGAAATGATTGTTGATCGCCCCTTCTTTTGCTCCCTTAATCTGAAGTTCCCCTTTGACGAAAAACGAAATCTATGCATAGTGAGACTTACAGAGATTTCAAGTCCAAGCTTACTGGGTATAAATCATGCTAATTCCGAGTAAATCTATTGCTCTTTGTTGTATAGCTGTAGGCTGAATAATCTTCTCAAAAACGAAGGATTTACTACCAATTGTTGTAGAAATTGTATTTTTAACAATTGTAGCTAAATCATCCAATAAAGTTTGGAAGCTATGAACGGGCAAATTATCTGAGGTACGCTTTTTGTTCGCTTTATTTTTAGCTTTTTCGCTCTTTTTGGCAGGAGATACAACAGACTCTTTTCTCGCTGCTGCTGCTTCCCAATCATCTTCATCAAAAAGTATTGGATCTAAAAGTTCTCGCACATGCCATTCTACATAATAATAAGACAACATACATAGAAAGATATGGGCTTTTACACGTTCGGCTGTATCGTGGTAAATCTGGCGAACTTTTAAATCAACAGTTTTATAACTACGGAAAGCTTGTTCTACTTGTGAGAGATTTTTATCGGCTTTTACCGTATCCGTAGCAGATAAAGTTTCTTCATACAAAGATGTACGAATTATAATATATAAACCATCCAATACTGCTTCTGCATCAATTGTTGACTGATTTTTATGATATGAAAAACTGTTCTCTTGTATCTCAATTATGAAATGTTTTTCAACATTAAATTTCTTGATAACTTTACCTACTCTTACACCAATATTATCCTCGCCTTTTAGTGGACGAGCTTTTCTCGAAGTTGCTGCAACAATTTTATCTAATTCCTTTTCTGTTGCTTGTACTAATTATTCTCTATTTTTCTTTCTTTCTGCTGCCAATAAAGGCTTTAGACAAGCTATTAATCTTTCCCCTGGATAATCTTCGCTTTTAATTGATGCTAAATTTCGTTCATCAAACAGAGATAATTGAATAGCTGATTGTTCTACTAATTTCTTTATTTGAGGCGCTCGCTCTTAAACCGCTAATACAGTCTAAACCTTCTTTATCTTTTAAGTCTTCTCGAATTCTTGCTTGAGTAATCATTCCACGGTCTCCTACCCAGACTACTCTCTTAATACCAAATCTCGAGCTTACCTTATCTATTTGATTAGTAAATGTCTTTGGGTCGGATGTATTTCCCTCAAATACTTCTACTGCTATTGGACAAGCTTTATCATTACATAATAGCCCAAATACTATTTGTAATTTACCACGTTTTTCTCACGGTTATAACCATATTTTGCTAACGGACAAGCTTTTACTTCTAAATATGTAGAACTAACGTCATATAGAACCAAACATCCTTCCTTCAGATGAAGTTTGGCAAGATGATTTTCAATTTATCCTTGGCGTTCCAATAAAAAATCCATCGCCAAATATAATTCATCCTCATCCGCTCCTTCTAATCCTAAAACTTCCCCTAAACTGGATAAAAAAAAGTTCTCCATCTAGCCCTCTTGCTGTTGCTAATTTAGAAGCTGGTTTGACAATACGCGCCACTATCATAGCCTCAATTATTCTTCTTA
>CBZS010000269.1 GCA_000613065.1 Richelia intracellularis
TAGTGGCTTTCTCAGCGTTTTTTCGGCTGTGCTTGAGTCATGGTGTTGCCTTGATTGTCCTTACTTTTGGATTGACAGGTGTGGCGTTACCATTTACGTTTCTGTATAGCATTCATAGGCTTGATGCTAACGATTGTGCCACCTAAACGAGTAATACGTCCCATCTCTTGGTTCATGCGGTCATAAGGCACTCTGATGAACACACTGCCACTCGTACGAATAGGATAGTTGATTTGAGCAGTTTCTTCGCTCTGACGCAGACCCACCACTTCGTAGACGAAGATACGGCTACCTGATTCTGTGTTGGCAGCACCCTCAAAGGCACCTTGATTGTACATTCTTTCTACCACTCCAAATAAACTTAACCTGATTTCAAAAAATCCTTACCATACATAAGCTTCAGTTTACCGAATTTCGGTAACATTAAAGCAGAGCTATTTAAAAATAAGGTTTTTTGCCTAATGTAATGCTCAGTACACTCGTTAAAACCGTCTGGTCACAAGACACACACCTGTTAACTTCCTAAGTTACAGGATTATCTTTTGGGAGAATGTATATTCAAGACAGGGTAGCAGAACATGCAGATGAGTTATGGCAATTAATTAAAGATGAAAAAACCCACACTTACATTTGTGGTTTGCGAGGCATGGAAGGTGGCATTGATGAAGCCTTAAGTGCAGCTGCTGCAAAGGAAGGTGTAAACTGGAAAGACTATCAAAAACAACTGAAAAAAGCTCATCGCTGGCACGTGGAAACATACTAAGACTAAGAAATTAGACTTAGTAAAAAAAAAGACTTATTTAATCCTGGTAGGGTGGGCATTGTCCACCCTACAATTATTATTGGTTGTTGGTAGAAATTGGGGCTTTATCTGTGGGAATTAAGTTGGGAATCTTAGGACTAGGTACTGTCGGAACGGGTACAGTTGAGGTATTGTTAGACGGTGCCGGTAGACATCCTTTACTATCAGAAGTTGAAATCTATCGAGTGGGGGTGCGAACGCTAGATAAGCCTAGACAAGTTCAATTGCCAGATCGGTTAGTCACTAACGATTTGGAGGCAATTGTCACCGACCCCCAGGTAGACATTATCGTAGAATTAATTGGAGGAGTAGAACCAGCGCGATCGCTAATTCTCCAGGCAATTCAATGTGGCAAACACATAGTTACTGCTAATAAAGCGGTAATTTCCCGGTTTTGGGATGAAATTTTTACTGCTGCCAACAAAGCTGGGGTATATGTAATGTTAGAAGCTGCTGTTGGCGGTGGAATTCCAGTAATTCGTCCTTTAAAGCAGTCTTTAAATGTTAACCGTATTAAGACTGTAATTGGCATTGTAAATGGTACTACTAACTACATCCTAACGCGGATGCAGAGGGAAGGCAGTAACTTTGATGAGGTATTAGCCGATGCCCAGAGTTTGGGTTATGCGGAAGCCGATCCTACTGCGGATGTAGATGGTTTGGATGCAGCAGATAAGATTGCGATTCTGGCTTCCCTGGCCTTTGATGGGCGGATTAAGCTGGAAGATGTATATTGTGAGGGGATTCGTCAGGTTAGTAAGACAGATATTGCCTACGCCGAGAAATTGGGCTTTGTAATTAAATTATTAGCGATCGCTAAGCAGGATAATGATACTTCATTATCGGTAAGGGTGCATCCCACTTTAGTGCCCCGAGAACATCCCCTAGCTAATATCAACGGTGTTTACAATGCCATCCTTGTGGAAGGGGAACCCATTGGACAAGTCATGTTTTTCGGTGCTGGTGCTGGTGCCGGTGCCACTGCGAGTGCTGTATCTTCAGATATTTTGAACCTGGTAGCAGAATTAAAAATTAGCCCCCAAAATCCGAATCCACTCCTAACTTGTAGATTTCATAGTTTTAGTAAAATTGCACCAATAGAAGAGCTATTCACCAGATTTTATGCTCGTTTCCTTACTAGAGATCAACCGGGTGTAATTGGGAAATTAGGCACTTGCTTCGGTGAATATGATGTGAGTTTGGAATCGGTGGTACAAACAGGTTTTCAAGGGGAATTAGCAGAGATTGTGGTAGTTACCCATAATGTACGGGAAGGAGATTTTCGCCAAGCCCTATCACAAATAGAGAGTTTAGATGCCATAGACAGTATTCCTAGCCTATTCAGAGTTTTGTAGTAAGTTTATCTTTTCTTCAACCGTAGTTATTCACCAAGCCTTATTTTTGTTAAAACCTGACAAATTACTACTTAGTTACTTACTTATACTAGTTTAATATGAGGCTGCATATAATAAAACAAAGCAAGCTTGATCGGTTTAAATACTCATGAGCCGTCCATTTAAGATTGAGAACATGCAGAGCGAAGAGGAACTAAAAAAAACTGCTACAGACAGCCAGGTTGGGAAACCAGAAAGAAAAACTACAGATGTTGTGGTGGCTCAATGCCGAGTGGAAAAGTAAAGGAGCAGCAATAAATCAGGAAACCCTTGCCTAGAGATACTTCAACAGTGACAAGATGGTTGCAGAAGTATAGAACTGTTAGTCTGTCTGGCTTATTAGAAATAAAGAAAGCGGCAAGAGCAAAACGAAAAATCAATGATGATGTGAACCCAGCACTTATACAGGAGTTAAAAACAGGAAAAGGGTTTAGTAGCTATGGTGGGATAGTAGAATCGTTGAAAAAAGAGCATGGACTTGATATTGAGTATGGAACGGTTTATGAATTGGTTGGATATGGATTGGGAGCAAAACTAAAAGTACCATGTCCTTAAAGCTACAAACAGGATGAAAAGCTGGTATCTGAGTAAAAAAAAACTCGGTATCATTCTCAATTGTCTAGAAAAACATCT
>CBZS010000270.1 GCA_000613065.1 Richelia intracellularis
GTTAAGTGTTCGCAATTACTTTCCATCTTCTGTTGAGAATATACAACAAGGTGCGATCGCTTTTGTTTTCAGTTTATCTAAGCGCACGAAGGGATGGTGTAATAAGGTGATTTATAAGAAAGAATTTACCAATGGAAGTAAGATGTAATGTTGATGAGTAAAAAAACAGGGGCAAGTATTTTCGGAGTATGCTAGACCCACCAGAGGAACCCAAATCATTAACAAGATCACAAACAAATAGAAGACTTGCGGTTGGCAGCATCGAAAATGAATGGAGTAGAACGTCGGGGCTTTCAAGCTCAGATGACGTTGAAATATTGCCAAGGTAAAGCAAGGTTAGGACAAACAGTATTCGGTTCGGGTAGAGAAAATATAGAGTTAGGGTTACCGGAAAAAAGAACAGGGATAATCTGTGTGGGATTACAATCAGCCTTTAGCACAGCAAAGCGTTGCCAGGAGAAACAACCTCTTCTGTTGTGGCATTATCCCTGGGACAAATTGCAGAATCTGATTCTCAACAAGACCCAACATTTAAAACTTCCTTAGCCTATACCCGGTTAACAGCAACATCCCCACTAGAAAAACTCAAAGAACAGGGATTTACCCAGGAGCAATTGCCTTGCGCCAGTACAATGGCACAAGTATTGAATCGAATGGGCTATGGTCTTCCTAAAGTCGTAAAAGCCAAACCTCAAAGAAAATTGCACAAACGGATCATATCTTCAACAACATCAAAGAATTTGAGCGGCAATCAACAAACAAGCCTCAAAGTCAAACCACTAAGCATGGATTGCAAAGCTACCGTTAATATCGGGGGTTATTCTCGTGGTGAAAAAACTAGAGGAGACAATCAAGCTCAGGATCATGATATGGGATGCACAGAAAAATATAGTCTCTGTGGGATTGTTGATGGACATAGTGGGCAATTA
>CBZS010000271.1 GCA_000613065.1 Richelia intracellularis
CTTCTCCCACGGGTACTTGAGCAATTTTACCGCTAGCGGTTACGGAGCTACCTTCTTGAATTTGCCGACCATCGCCCATCAGTACCGCACCCACATTATCTTCTTCTAAGTTGAGGGCAATACCAACGGTACCATCTTCAAAATCCAATAGCTCCCCAGCCATAGCCTTATCTAGACCATAAATCCGGGCTATTCCATCACCTACTTGGAGTACGGTACCAACATTAGCAACTTTGACTTCTTGGTCATATTGCTCGATTTGTTGTTGAATAATGCTACTAATTTCGTCAGGTCTGATTGAAATACTCATGAGTCTATGTTTATTTTTTTGAGACAGAAGAATTTATGAATTCTTGACATTGGATATTTGTCAATCCAATGTCTTGCCACTGAACTAAAATTTGGGAAACTCTCCCCCATGGAGTGGCTGCAAAATCCAAAACCCCAAATCTGGTTAGGAGGTAGTTAAGCGTAATGAGAGACGACGCAATTGACCCCGTAAGCTGGCATCAACGACTTGGGAGCCAATTTTGATAATCACACCACCAATAATGTCACCATCAACATTTGTTTCCAGTTCTACTTGACGAGCACTGGTCATTGCCATGACTTTTTCTCTGATAGTCTGTGATTGTGATTCACTCAAAGGCACGGCGGAAGTCACTTCTGCTAGTACAGTTTGAGTCAGTTGGCGTAATAAGACTAAATACTGCTCACAGATATCTGACAAAAATGAAATCCGTCTTCTATCTACAAGCAGCATTAAAAAGTTACGTAGGGAAGGATTAACTTCCTCTCCTAAAACTCTACCAAGCACCGCCTTTTTATCATTTGCATCAATAAAGGGGTTGTCGATAAAGTTACGTAACTGGTCGCTCTCTTTGAGTAAATTCAATAAACCGCGTACATCTTCACCTATTTGGTCGGTGATGTTGTTACCTTGAGCAACAGACATCAAAGCCTGGGCATAGGGTTGGGCTATTTGCGCCATTGCTACGTTACTTGCCATCCCTAACCTCCCAGTAGCACGATGCTGCTATCTATTAATTTTTGTTGGGTGTCTTCTGCAACTCCTGTTTGCAAATCAGACTCAACTTTCTGCAGTGACATTGCCACTACTTGTTGCCGTAATAGAGCGATCGCTCTATCTCTTTCTGTGTTTAAATCTCTGGCAGCTGTTTCTTTCAAACGTTGCACATCCTCTGTTGCTTGTGCCAGAATTGCTTCCCTGGTGGCTTTAGCATTCGTTTCTGCTGTTTTGAGGATTTGCTGTGCTTCTGCCTGGGCTTGGGTCAATTTTTGCTGTACTTCCGACAAGGCGTTCGCTGCCTCTTTTGCCTTAGTTTCAGCTTCCACGATGCTCTTTTCAATATTTGAGCGTCGTTCACTTAAGGTATTAGTTAATACCTTGCGCCCAAAATAAAATAATATGCCAATCAGAAGACCTAAATTAATTATATTGGTTTCTAGAATATTGAAATTCAGCCCGAAACCACCTTCTGATTGTGTGGCAAGTAATAAGACGGTTCCCATAATACTCATCTACAACTGCGCTGCTCCCTTGCTAATAGTGTGGTTTTCCCCAAGGGAAAAAGTGCCAGACGACACCCTGTGAGCGCGTTCGGGCTTAGACCCTGTTGCGCGTATATGTTGTGGAACCTTAAGTAACTAACTATCTAGGAATTACTCTATCTAGCTAAACTTGGTCCCAACAGTTTTTCTAGTATCTGCCGGCTTAGGCCATCAACCTCTTGTTCTAAAGCACTTAAAGCTTGCTGCTTCTGTTGTTCTATTTCTTTAGCAGCTTGCTCCCTTTCTGCTTGTGCCTCCTGCTGTGCTTCGGCAATTTGCTGGGCAGTAATTTTCTGTGCTTCGGCTTGGGCATTTGCCACAATGGATTGGGATTGGCGACGAGCATCTGCCAATTGTTGCTCGTAATCTTTGGTTAATTTCTGAGCTTGAGCCAAGCGATCACTAGCACCCAATTGATTATCACGGATGTAGTTATCCCGATCATCTAATGCCTTGGTCATCGGCTTATAGAAAATAGCATTCAACAAAGCCGCCAGCAGTAGAAACTGCAATGCCATCAAGGGCAAAGTAGCGTTAAAATCAAACATTTGTCTCCTTTATTGGATGGCAAGCAACATCATCCAAACTGCAATAAATTTATGTTCTCATTCCCTATAAAAGCGCTGAGAACAAAGATTAGAGACGTTGTGTGCAACGCCTCTAAATCAATCAGCTTTAAAGCTTAAGAAAAGGGGTTAGCAAATAAAAGTACTAGAGCAATAACCAGACCGTAGATGGTTAGGGATTCCATGAACGCCAGGGTTAACAACAAAGTACCGCGAATTTTTCCTTCTGCTTCTGGTTGACGGGCAATACCTTCTACTGCTTGACCGGCAGCGTTACCTTGACCAATACCAGGTCCAATTGCAGCTAAACCAATTGCTAAAGCAGCGGCGAGAACTGAAGCAGCAGAAACTAATGGATCCATTTTATTTTCCTTACCTTGAGTACAAAATCAACTATTTGGATTTTTAGATTTAGAGGTTTTTACGCCCAAATCTAAAATTACATCAACTGAGGTACTTTTGAGCTAACTATTAGCTATCAGCCTGAACTTATAGCCACTATGAGTAGCAGAAGTTACTAGGCATAAGCAAGCCAACGAAAAGCTGACCACTTTTCTTAATGTTCCTCGCCTTCTTCACCATGTCCCTCCATGGCCTCATGAATATAAGCCGCAGCTAGGGTGGCAAATACCAAGGCTTGAATGGCACTGGTAAACAGACCTAAAGCCATTACTGGCAGAGGTACAAACAGAGGAACCAAAAGTACCAGTACCGCTACAACCAATTCATCCGCCAGAATGTTACCAAATAGACGGAAGCTGAGGGAAAGGGGCTTGGTGAAATCTTCTAGGATTGCGATCGGCAATAGTATGGGAGTCGGTTCTATATACTTCTTGAAGTAACCCAAACCGCGCTTACTAAAGCCCGCGTAAAAATACGCTAAAGATGTCAACAGAGCCAATGCCACTGTTGTATTGATGTCATTGGTAGGAGCAGCCAATTCCCCTGCTGGGAGCTTGATTAATCTCCAAGGTACTAAAGCACCAGACCAATTGGATACGAAAATAAAGAGGAATAATGTGCCAATAAAAGGCACCCAAGGACGGTATTCTTTCTCTCCAATCTGATTCTTCGTCAAATCCCGAATAAATTCTAGGGCGTATTCCATCAAGTTTTGTATGCCACTAGGAACTCTCTGGATATTACGAGTAGCTGCTAGTGAAGCCACTACTAAGATCGCAATCACAAACCAGGAGGTGAGAAAAACCTGCCCATGTATTTTCAAATTTCCCAATTGCCAATAGAAGTGTTCGCCCACTTCTAAGTTGGCAAGGGTATAGGAGTTTAAGGCGTTTAAGAAACTAAGCATTTCCATGCGGCAGTTTCCTCATACAACGAGGATTGGAGGATTTTCTTTGTGAATCTGAGTCTATCAAGAATCAGACATAAAAACCGTTTGCAGCGTGTAGACTATGAGCGTCGCTTTATAAGTTAAAAATCCCAGAAAGATGGGCAAAACTTGTAGCTGATGCCATTGGGTCGCAAATACAATTAACCCAATGAATAGAGCAAAACGGGTCTTGCTCAACCGCTGTTTTTCATTACCCAGCCGCTCAACGTCTTTTGCTAGCATCCTTAGATAAAATACACCCACACAAGCCCCAATTAAGTAATTGAGGGCAACATTGAGGGAGTAAAAGATCCACACAGAGACAAAAATAATCCCCGTAATTACAAGAGTCACTACTAACAACTGCTGGGAGAGTTGATAGAACTCCTGCATGGAACTAACTGGTTTTGTGTCCTCAAAACCAGGCTGAGCATTTTGTCTTGTTGTCGGCGTGGGTGGTGTTGATTCGTCTGACAGGCTCACGGGACTTGAAACCAGCGCAACTAGTTGTGTTGACTGCATATTCAGTCAGTTGAATCATATCACGATTGGGTAACAATACTTTAGAAAAACATTAACTTCTTGTCATCCCAAAAGCAGCGTATTCCAATTTTGCTTCGACCAGATTCCATGGCAAAAGCTGAATCCTAAAGGATTTTACGAAGATAGTACCAATACAAAAATCAGTATTTTCACGGTCAGTAAGCAAGGAGAGGGTGTATTGAGCCGTGCTAATTGGTAACTGAGTTAGTTGAGACAAGTGACAGACTTTTAGTCTCTCACAAAAATATTCTACCCCTTAGTTTGTCCCCTTGTCATTGAATTTTAGATTTTAGGTTTTAGATTTTAGATTTTAGTTGGGAAATTCGGTCAAAATCTGAGATGTAAGGGTTAAGCTATTGAATTACATTAGGCATGAATATTATTGCAATACTGTGATGACGATTTTCAAGATGTATGAAATGATCATTGCTCAATTGCCCATATCAGCAGAACTTAAAGTAAGTGATCGCAAAACTTTCTTGTTACAGCAGTAAATGACAATATTGGCAGGTTTAATGTCATTGTGGATAATCCTATGCTGATGCAACTCGTGGAGAATGTCAGTAATTTGCAGAGCGTTCGCTAATTTATCGATTCGATTCCATCCCTCCTCTACTCCCGTATCTTCCTGGTTGACGCTGCTATGATTTGAAAGCCAATCTGGAAAAATCTCAGAAAGAAGGGGCAATGGAGGCAGAACAATTACTCAAGCTATATCAGGAGAAAAGAAGAGATTTTAGTTGGGTTAATTTACGAGATCCAATTCTTAATCAAGTTCAGTTAAGTCAAGCCAATTTTTCTCGAGCCAAGTTGATGGGGCACGACTTGAAGGTGTAAATGTAAGTCACGCCAATCTCAGAAAAGCTGACTTAGATGAAGCGTTTTTGACAGCAGCTTGTTTACAAGGCACACAGTTAATTAAAGCCAATCTGAATAGAGCTAAATTAGACGGAGCCGATTTGACAGGAGCCGATTTAATGGGTGCTCAGTTAGTAAATGCCGATTTGAGCAATGCCAATCTAAGTCAAACG
>CBZS010000272.1 GCA_000613065.1 Richelia intracellularis
GAAATAGAGGGAGAGTGTGCAGCCACAGACTGAGTAAACAGAACACACAAGAAAAAATTGTCGCGGAAATTGACCACATTATTTGGCACAGTAATCGCCAATAGAATTGGTTATGGAGGAAGAAAGATAAATACGCTATTTTCTTTGGATGGGGAGTTTAATCTACCAGCACAGCAATATTCTCTCTCATGGACTAAGACAGGGATATTATCCATGTGATTGAGTATTTGTGGAAAGCTGCATTTGTCTTTTATTCTCAGACTTCAACACAGGCAGAACCTTGGGTGAGCAAAGGTTTACAGCTTATCCTTGAACGTAAATCAAGTTCAGTTGCCCCAGGTATGCGTCGGAGTGCGACTTTACCCAAACTCACCCCCAAGAACGTAAACCCGTGGATACCTGTGCTAGATATTTACTTAACAATGCCAAATACCTCAAATATGAGGATTACTTAAAAGTTGGATTCCCCATGGCCACGGGGGTGATTGAGGGTGCTTGTCGCCAACTGATTAAAGACAGGATGGATATCACTGAGGCTAGATGGACCATGAGGGGTGGTGAGGCTGTTTTAACCCTGGCTTCTTTATACATCAGTGGCGATTGGGATGAGTATTGACAGCTTCATCTACAACAAGAACATAAACCCAATCACCTGGCTTTGTACTCTAGTGGTATTCCTTTGATCAAGCAAGTTCTCAAAGCAAAGCTCGTTGTTCTACTACCCCTCGACCTCTTCCAATACCTGTGTAAGTTCCACTCCCCGTCTTACTAAAAGAGTCGCACCCAAACGATTTAAAATACTTAAGATTTCAACTGCAATATTCCGGACTTGTGATTCTGTAAATCTTTTTCCTTGAAGTCGCTGATCCTTGAGGCAAAGCCCAGGAATATATTGTTCCACTAAGCACAAGCAAAGGGTGCGATCATCTATGGAAAAATAGGCGTTGCTGAATCAGGGGATGATTTCACTAAATTTTCAAGGATTTCTCAATGGTTTCAAACCCTAATTGATCCCGCACTTATGCAACGCTGAAAAATAGTCTATATATGTAGGGATACGGGAATGATTTAACTGTTTGAGAATTTGAGCTTCCCTTTCAAACAACTTCAAATCTTCCCATTGCACAGTACCACCGAAAGCAAGAAGTTTAACTACAACCTGCTGATTTTCTAGATTACTTGCTTGTAAATCCCTTGCCAACCAAGGTTGACGAATACCGTTATTACCTAATTGGCTTTGAAGTGGATAACGTTCTTGTAATATTTGTTCTTCTTGCAAGATCTGGTACTTTTCCTCACCAGGCTGATTTTTCTAATCTAACTACAATTGTTCTGTATTGTCAGAAGATTCATTTAGTTATGAATCCTTACTTCAGCATTTTTACTGCTACTTTTTAATATAAAATATGCATATTAATTATGGATAGTATAATTGTAAAACACTAAAAATTAACATCTATGAGAAAAGACATCAATAAGAATGTATGTATAATTACAAACTTTTATTTTTGTTAAGAGCCCAGTAATTATTAATTTATTATGGAAGATATTTGTATAATTGCTGTCTGATAGTGAGAATAAATAGCGATCGCTAAACCTAAAACTTTTCAGGAAACTCCCATGACAGCGACAGCCCCATTTGCTAATCAGCGAAACCTAGACTTATCAAAGTCAGGATTACCTAATATTTGCGGTTCGGAAACAGAAATTAGTTCAATTGTTAATCACAACCAACCAGTATTTTTAAATAACACCAATCTACGGATAGAAGATATTACTGCCGGATTTGCCTGTGCCCTACATATGCACCAACCCACCATACCTGCGGGCGGGAATGGGGAACTCATCAGCAATCTCCAACATATGTTTAATAACCCCAGCGATGGTGATAACCATAATGCATCTGTATTTGCTTCGTGTTACAGTCGCATGGGAGATTTTATTCCCCAATTAATTTCGGAAGGTTGTAATCCTCGCATCATGTTGGATTATTCGGGGAATTTACTTTGGGGCTTGCAACAAATGGGACGTAATGATGTCCTTGATAACCTCAAACGCATCACCTGTGATTCCCAATATCAGCCTTATGTAGAATGGCTAGGAACCATGTGGAGTCATGCAGTTGTACCTTCCACACCGATTCCCGATATAAAACTGCATATTCAAGCATGGCAACATTATTTTGCTGCCATGTTTGGTTATGATACCTTAAAACGGGTAAAAGGTTTTTCTCCTCCTGAAATGCACTTGCCTAATCATCCAGATACCTTATTTGAATATATTAAAGCCCTGAAAGAATGTGGTTACAAGTGGTTAATGGTACAAGAGCATTCTGTAGAAAGGCAGGATGGTTCAGGATTACGCCATGAAGACAAGTATATTCCTAACCGTTTACTTGTCCGTAATTCTCGCGGTGAAAGCATTAGTATCACGGCTTTAATCAAAACCCAAGGCTCTGATACCAAGCTAGTGGCACAAATGCAGCCCTACTTTGAAGCTAAAGGATGGGGTAAAGAACAAATTGGTAATGTGAGTGTACCTTCCTGTGTTACCCAAATCGCAGATGGAGAGAACGGTGGGGTAATGATGAACGAATATCCCCGTGACTTAGTTCGGGTTTACGATGAAATCCGTGATGGTGGGGGTAATACTTCCGGGGTAGTAGCCTTGAATGGTACTGAATACCTGGAATTAATCGAAGCTGCGGGTGTGAATCCAGAGGAGTACCCAACTTGTCAAGCTGTACAGCAGCACAATATTTGGCAGCGAGTCAACCCCGATACAGCTACGCCAGAAGCTGTAGAAAAAGCCATTCAAGAATTAAAAGAAACCGACCATCAATTCCATATGGATGGTGCATCTTGGACTGATGATTTGAGTTGGGTTAGGGGCTATGAGAATGTTCTAGAACCAATGAACAAACTTAGTGCCATGTTCCATGAGAAGTACGATCCCCTAGTCAAGCAGGATGCTAATGTTACCAAGCGCGAAGATTATCAAGAAGCCTTGTTATACACCTTATTGCTAGAAACCAGTTGTTTCCGTTACTGGGGACAGGGTACTTGGACTGATTATGCTCAAGAATTATATCGCCGTGGAGAAGCTGTAATTAAGAGTTAAACTTCACCCATACATAAGAAATTGAAAACTGGAGTTTGCTAGGGAATTATATTTCCTGTCTATGTCTAATAAGGCAAGTCTTGTGAAATAGGACTAAACAGCTGCTGTGCTCAAAAGTACGGATTTCAAAGTAGATGCAGCTTCATTCACGAAATTTCCAGAATTTAGACCACTCTAACTATCAATATTCTAGAGGGCGCAATAATTGCGCCCTCTAGAATATTGGCAAAATCACACCGACTCAAATAATGTTTGTAATACATCCTGAATAGGATAAGGATCGAGAATTTAGGCGTTGCTGAATCAGGCGATGATTTCACTAAATTTTCAAGGATTTCTGAATGGTTTCAAACGCTAATTCATACCGCACTTATGCAACGCCGTATTAATTTACAGATATTTTTTTTTTTTTTACCCTAAACCATATGAAGTTGAAAAATATTACTAATCACATGAATGAATTACAAGTTAAATCAGATACAGAATTAGTCATAAAAAGACAAGTCTAATTACGTAGTTTAGGCTTATATCCTGGGAGAAAATTTATTGGTGGTGATTTTGGTCCCAAGAGTCGTCGCGGAGTGCAGCAGTTTTTTGCTGCGGTTGGATTGGCATATCCCAGGTATGATCAAATTTTTGTTCAAAAACTATTAGATACTAAATCTCTCCCATTCGTATTTACAGCGAGCAAAAATAGCAAAAAAACATTTCATAATGTATTGAATATAGCTAAAGCTACTAAAGTTAGTGGTAACGAGCAAGCACCTTTTTGACACCGGGATATTCGTCGGTCTAAATATAAAATGGAAATTTCCCAATATCCCCAAATACTAGCTAAAAAATATGATAATGACACCCCTAAATAAAATTATACTCAATATCGAAAAAGAGGAATAATTCCTACTATTAATCAGGAAGGTTTAAGTTTTCTCCATCCTGATATAGAAGAAGCCTGTATTTGCCTTGGTAATTTTGTTGATGGTGAGATACAAGCCCCCTGGTTGGGGAAAAATACTCTATCTAAGAAGGAGTTTTGGAACGCGACAAAAATCATTCCGATTTTAAATGTGGTGTGTGATGCTAATAAAAAATTGCCGAACATTGATTTGGATTTTCAATGGTATTCATGACTTACGTTCCTTAGTGGGTGAACTGTAAGTCAACTATAAAGAGTTTGCCCTAGGCATTTCTTGACAGTCGCTGTCGAAATTTTGACTTTACGCGCCAATATCAACTTAAATTAGATTGGACTTAGGGATTGAGGCCGAACGATCGGGGTGTTTGCCCAGCCCAGCGCTTAAATGCTCCCGTAAACGCACTTTGCTCTGACAAACCGGTCATGAAAGGCACTTCTGCTA
>CBZS010000273.1 GCA_000613065.1 Richelia intracellularis
CTACTTTACGAAGACCATAGCCCATTCGATTCAATACTTGTGCCATTGTACTGGCGCAAGGCAATTACTCCTGGCTAAATCCCTGTTATTTGAGTTTTTCTAGTGCCGATGTTGCTGTTAAACGGGTATAGGCTAAGGAAGTTTTAAATGTTGGGTCTTGTTGAGAATCAGATTCTGCAATTTGTCCCAGGGATAATGCCACAACAGAAGAGGTTGTTTCTCCTGGCAACGCTTTGCTGTGCTAAAGGCTGATTGTAATCCCACACAGATTATCCCTGTTCTTTTTTCCGCTAACCCCAACCGAAAATTTCTCTACCCCAACCGAATACTGTTTGTGCTAACCTTGCTCTACCTTGGAAATATTTCAACGTCATCTGAGCTTGAAAGCCCCGACGTTCTACTCCATTCATTTTCGATGCTGCCAACCGCAAGTCTTCTATTTCTTTGTGATCTTGTTAATGATTTGGGTTCCTCTGCTGGGTCTAGCATACTCTAAAATACTTGCCCCTGTTTTTTTACTCATTAACATTACATCTTACTTTCATTGGTAAATTATTTCTTATCAATCACCTAAGTATGCCTAATCTACAAAGTGGGCTGCGTCAACAAAAAAAACTACTTTCTTTCCGCTAATAGCTTCTTCCAGTAATGATTATAGGTTTGATTTTCTATATTTTTCTACCTCTTCAATCTTTTCTGGGTCTACTGACTTTCCCGGCACATACCCCACTTTTAAGCAACGCAAACCTCTTCTGAGCAGAAATTCTGTTACCTGAGTTGGACTGCCCTTAATACCAGTTATTTTTTCAATGGCATCAGTGGCTTCTGCAATACTTGTAGCAGGATCTTTTTCAAAATATTCTTTCAAAATATCACTATACTTATTTGGGTGCGACTCTTTTAGTAACACGGGGAGTGGAACTTAGACAGGTATTGGAAGAGGTGGAGAGGTAGTAGAACAACTAGCTTTGAGAACTTGCTTCATCAAAGGAATAATACCACTAGAGTACAAAGCCAGGTGATTGCGTTTATGTTCTTGTTGTAGATGAAACTGCCAATACTCATCTCAATAGCCACTGACGTATAAAGAACCCAGGGGTAAAACAGCCTCAGCACCCCTCATGGTCCATCTAGCCCCAGTGATATTCATCCTGTCTTTAATCAGGTGGTGACAAGCACCCTCAATCACCTCCGTGGCGATGGGGAATCCAGCTTTTAACTAATCGTCATATTTGAGGTATTTGGCATTGTTAAGTAAATATCTAGCACATGTATCCACGGGTTTACGTTCTAGGGGGGTGAGTTTGGGTAAAGTGGCACTGCGGCGCATACCTGGGGCAACTGAACTTGATTGACCTTCAAGGATAAGCTGTAAACGTTTGCTTTCCCAAGCTTCTGCCTGTGTTGAAGTCTGATAATAAAAGACAAATGCAGCTTTCCACAAATACTCAATCACATGGATAATATCCCTGTCTTAGTCCATGAGAGAGAATATTGCTGTGCTGGTAGATTAAACTCCCCATCCAAAGGAAATAGCGTATTTATCTTTCTTCCTCCATAACCGATTATATTGGCGATTACTGTGCCAAATAATGTGGTCAATTTCCGCGACAATTTTTTCTTGTGTGTTCTTTTTACTGAGTCTGTACCTGCACACTCTGCCTCTATTTTATCTTGACTGCGTTTATCAAAATATCTTTGTTTTTAACAACCGTCTCAATAGTTCGTATCCATTCTCAAGTAACTTACTCTTTATCTGGCAGTGCTCTAACCCACAAATGCTGTCTGAGTTTAACCAACTAACTATCTGTTCAAATAGTTATCGTGCTTGTGACCAAAACATACCTTGATTTGATGTAAATGCTTGCATAGGGTATGGAACTGTTCCTGTTTTTTCACTTTTTACAAGCCAATTCCATCAAGTAGATTTTTGGCTGTCAATACTACTCTGGTTGACTTCTCATTTATTCTTCTTATATCATACTCCGTACTACCAAAAGATTCGTACCCATATTTATTTAATTCACTTGGCTGTCCTTTGTGGTGTATTTTTTTTAGTTCTTCTACTCCTCCTTATTGATATTGTTTCATGTAAACTATTAATTAACGTTGTTTTTTATCTTTTACACAAACTACAAATATCTTTATGTTTTATACCCTGACTTTTTAGATACAGAACTTCCATCTTTTTCTGTACTAATGGATGGGGATAATGACATCATTAATAATGAAGTTTATCAATGTTTTATTGCATAAAATCTATTTTTTTGCCAGACTTTATCTGGTTTGTCAAGTAATATTGTTTATTAATTTATAAGACTTGTTATTACCGCTATACAAAAGTCCAGTTTCTAGTCGTTACTGATATAATTAAGTACTTTTGTGTTATTGAATTAGTATTGTGAGTACGGAAGCAAAATATATGAATATGTGTTATATAATATGAGCTCATTAAGGTAATTAGGCTTTATTCATTTCCAGGCAACAAGAATTAAGTGGTTTAATCATATACCCATAAATGACAAATAGCTTCCTTACATCCTATTTCCGTCTATCCATTCATGGATGATAATTGAAATTACAACAACGTGGGATGCTCAAGTTTTAAGGGCGCAAGTTTATGATTTTAACGACAACCGATGTGATTCAAGGCTCCATTATTCAGTCATATCTGGGAATTGTCACAGCAGAAGTTGTATATGGTAGTAATTTTCTGCGGGACTTCTTTGCCAGTATTCGTGATATTATCGGCGGGCGTACGGGTAGTTATGAGCGTCTATTTAAAGAAGGACAAAAAAAAGCGCTCGCAGAATTGGAACAGCGAGCTACGCGCTTGGGTGCAGATGCAGTTATTGGTATTGAAATAGATACAGGAACTATTAACATTGATGAATCTGGGGTATTAATTCTCATTACTGCAACTGGAACGGCGGTAAAGATGCAATAATCACCTTAACTTTTAAAGTATGACATTTTCTCCTTTATATGTACCACACCCCTCGATAGAATCTTTTCTACAGTGATTTGTTCCGGTCGATGGGAAGAAAAGAGGAATAAAGACCTGAGGTGAATTATCATCTAGGTCTTTTATTTGCCCAATTTTTTGTGAAAAATAGATCTCTGAATATGCTACCTAATCGATTTTGTGAAATCCAAAACATGAATAATTGAGATTATCGTAGTATAGTAGTTGACTAAAAAGATTAATTTTTATTACGTTTCTAGATACAAAGCGACGTGAGGCAAGATGCGAAGACTTAAAAACATGTCCCTGTTTGGCTATCCGGGGCAATAGTAACAATAACCACAATGACTGCTGGAATAAACTTGGAGAGTTTGAAACGAGCGGAGGCTACTGTTGTTCCACAGTCCCTCAAAACAAATCCTCTGAAGTCCTTTCCCAAGTCTATTCCTATCTACGTCCCAAAAATAAAGCCCAGATTTTGCTAGAAAGATCTGGTGTCTGCCATTACATCTATCGTCAAAAATCCAAATTTTAAGACTGCAAGCTGGGGAATTCTGATCAAACCTGTTAGGGAAGGCAAGGTTCTTTCTCAATTCAACCCCAATCTTTCTTTGATTCCTGCATCAAATACTAAAATATTGACGACAGCCGCAGCAGTTAGAATTTATGGCGATCGCAATAGAGAAAAGCTTGGTTCCCTTCGTTCTTTATTAACTGTGGTGAATCGATACAACAACAGTAAAGCCAACTCTCTTTTGCGTCGTATTGGTGGGCAAAGAGCTGCAAGAAACGCCCTTGGTATTCTAGGTTTACATACCAATGCTTACAAGCAAGTAGATGGTTCCGGATTATCTAGGAGTAATCGCGCTAAACCATCGGCATTGGTATCGTTACTTCAGGGTATGTATGTTGCCAATCTCAATAAAGTCGATAGAAATCTTGAGAACGATTTATTCTATAACTCGTTAGCCATCGCTGGAGTCAATGGAACATTAAAAAATCGTTTTCATAATACCCTACTAAAAGGCAGACTCCATGGAAAGACCGGAACCTTACAAAGAGTAAGAACCCTGTCAGGATACTTAGAAAATACAGATTATGGCACCATCGCATTTAGCGTTATGGTTAATCAACCAGGGCACTCAGGAAGAGGATTGATTTCACCTATAGATCGGATTCTGCTGCAAACAGCTCGGGTAAATCGCTGCGATTAGATATATCTAAATTTTAGGGTTGCATAAGTGCGGAATGAATTAGCGTTTGAAACCATTGATAAATCTTTGAAAATATAGTGAAATCATGCCCTGATTCAGCAACGCCTAAATTTTTAATCATTGTAGTGCGGGCAATATAACCACATCATATATCAAGGGATCAAAATGCTCCCTAAGTTGGTAGCTAGAGCATCAATATTAATATATTCCTACTTAATTTCTTCCCGCAGTTTGTTTCAACCACTGAACTATTGATTCTCCCTTCGCCCGACCACCTCGTTCTGACCATTCTTGGCGATTGGGAACTTGAGCGTCAAGAAAATATAACTCTGCCAAGACGGCAGCACGAACATTAGTATCCTCTGCACCAGAGAGAATTAAGAGATTAATATTATCTTTCACACCTCTGTTGCGAATACCCAATTCCGTAGCCATAGCACTCGACATCAAAGCAGCTAGACGGCCATCGGGAGGATCCGCTTTACTTCTATGAACTAAAACTTCTGAACGTTGGGGATCTCGTCCTCCAGGACCATGAAAAGCATTGTGGTGGACCCTACAAAATACATAAAAATCACCTGCCTGAAGACGAATACTATATAAGTATCTAAGACTCCCATGGGGAGTATCAATGACCACACAAGGAAGTCCCGCAGCCGTAATAACTTCCGGCGCAGCATTAGCAGCTATGACATTGAGGCTATATTCTGTGTCACCAGTAGGTGCGATCGCTCCTGGATCAAATCAAGTTCCGGGACCATGAGCAATTTCTAACATTATGCCCCGTCCCCGATAAATGGGATTATTATTTGAGGGTGCAACAATTACGGGAATATCAGAACCCATGGGAGCAACATAAAACATAGTTGCAGTGGGATATTTATTGAGTAAATTAATTAATTTATCCTTACGATTCCCACGAAAGATTTCTATGGGCTCTGTACCTGACATTGCCACTATCACAGGTTTACTATTACTAGGACGGAAAAACCTATAAGTATCAGCACTAGTCGAGGAGTTTAGACTAGTTACAAATGCCACCTTTTAAGCTAATAAGTCAGTATATTCAACACCTTCACCAACTCTAGGAACTAAAAACGTACCAGCGCGATGGAAACCTCATCAAAAATGTTACCAGTTTTCTTTTTGATGAGGTTTCCAGGCTTTCTGCTCATTCACTACCAGCCATTGCTGAAATAACTGGTATACCCCTTGCACTACTGTTAAATAAAATCCAAGTAGCCACTTTATCAGTTCTGCAAGTGTACTAAGCAAAGGTTTTTACTAAAAAAATAAAGAACGACAAGTGTTTCGTCATCAAATATTCTTATAGTTAACAAATTGGATTTGTAACACTTTTTACCTAGCCTACGGCTAGTAACTACATTTATTTGGTTATTGTTTGGCAGAAGCACAAGCTTATTCTTTCTTCTTTCGCTTTGATTACCTAGTATTCTGGTACAAAAGGTGACAAAGTAAAGATACTATCTAATTTTTGGATTACAAAAACTTGTATCTCAAATTGCTGTCAAAACTTTCCAATTGATATGCCTCATAAACTTCTCCAGGTACTGGTGTTCGGTACATTTTTTGCTGTGATTATCTGCTTTCCCAAAATGACCATAGCAGCACCAGCCATCTTTGATGTTAATTCTACAGCTATTATTGCCCAAAGTAACGGGACATTGTCAAATATTGATCTTACTCCTCAATTTCGCCAACAACTCCAAGGTGTGCGTCAACGACGTAACCTGGAAATACAAAAGGTGCTGAGTGTATCACAACTAGAACAACTCAGACAAAACCTCCGGGCTGGCGAACGCTTAACTCAAGCGTTAGATAAATTACAATTAAAATCGGACCAACAAGAAATGATTAACGCGATCATGAAAATTAGTGACTTGAAAACTAAGACCATATTATCGCGCTACTCTTTCTACGGAGAATAGAGAATATTGCTAGTTGTTGGTTGTTCCTTACTGGTTATACAAGTTTCTCCTTTGCCCCTATTCTACGAGAAGCTCTTCGGGTTGTGCTACTGGCTACCCTGATGGCTGTCTATATACTGGAGAACCCGTCCACTGCTGTGGCTTACCGTCTAAAATGTCTCACCGTTACCACATCTATACTCTCTCTCTCTTCCAGTTCTTTTATCTCTATACCAACTAATAGGGGATACACAAATAATTGTGTATCCCCTTAAAAATAAGAACTATTCATTTGCTGCTAAGTTGAAACCCACATTCCGCAGGTGCCGTCGCAAGAGGGCATTGCGGGAATATCTAAAACGAGGCTCCCAAACAATTCAAAATCAGTTAGGTAAAACAAATGCCACTCCTACTTTACGTTGAGTGTTTCAATGTTTCATGTCAATTCATTTATTAACCTTCGCTTCTTTGAAACAGATTTCCAACCTCAGTCAACAGCGATGCTGGATTCTACAGTTTTTTGGTGCTCCCTGTCCTAAATATTATCTTCTTTCCTAACTAACCTGCGGAATGTGGGTTGGAATTATTCACACTGCCAAATTTTTACAGCATGGTCTTCACCAGCGCTTACCAGCATTTCTCCATTAGGACTAAACGTAAGAGATTTAACTCCAGAGAAATGTCCAGTAAGGGTATTAATTAGTTCTCCAGTATCTAGATTCCACAGTTTAATTGTCTTATCAGCACTACCACTAGCTAGGGTTTTACCATCAGGACTAATAGCTACAGAATAAACCTCATCACTATGTCCTCGCAAGGTCCAAATCACCTCTTGGGTGTTCAAATTCCATAACTTAATAGTTTCATCTGCACTGGCACTGGCAAGTAATTTCCCGTCAGGACTAATGGCTACATCATTAACAATTGATGGATGCTCTGACAAACAAGCAATCTCTGTCTTACTTTTAAGACTCCAAAGTTTAATGGTTTTGTCGTGGCTGCAACTGGCAATAATTTGACCATTGGGACTAACAGCAACAGCATTTACCCAATCTCCATGTTCCATGAATGGAAAATTTTCATGGGAATTACGCACTAGTCTTCTTGTGGCTAGATCCCACATTTGCACATTTTTACTGCGATCGCCACTAATTAGTATCTCACCATCAACACTGAAGGCAAGACTATTTACTCCATTCATATCTCCAATAAATTGGTGAATCAGCTTCCCTGTAGCTAACTCCCACAATTCAATTGTGCCACCCACACGACCACTGGCGATTATCTTATTGTCTGGACTAATCGCGATCGCTTGCAGAATACTGGAAACAGGAGGAAAAGTACAAATTAATTCACCTGTAGATAAATTCCAAAGTTTAATTGATAACCTGCCAGTCGCTAAAAATTGCCCATTACTACTAAAAGCAATAGCTGGTGAGTTATGACTCAAAGTGTCACTACAGCTTAATCTTGCTTCTCCAATCCATTGCTTAGAGGGGCTTGTATATCCAGCTTCATTGCTGGTCAAATTTAAGACTTCTAAATAATTTATTTTCTCTTGAGTTTTAGATATATCAGAGGTTAAAACTCCGCCATTCCTTATTGCCCCATCAATTGTAATTTTTTGCATTATTCAATCCAATTTTTTAGTAAAGTTAGCTTTTGTCTATTACTTCTGTTCACCATTTTTTTGTAGATGCGTCACGACTTTTCGACATAAATGTGGACATAACTTTCGATTTTGAATAGTTACTTCCTTTAGTTTATCTTTTTTGTCGAATCCTAATGATTAATTATGAGAATATTTTTTTTATACAGAGTATCTGAAAGCAAGATAATGAGAAATAATACATAGTAATTGTGAATGATTCACAACAACTAATTACCCTATGAGATTCTTGTCTAGTAACTTTTTAGGTATGAGAACTCAGTCACTCCGTAATTTTTATTTATTGGTAAATATTATTTCATTCTACCTCCGTATTTTTGGGTGTATTGGAGTAAAGAAATGTAACACTTACGTATACCATTTTCATCTGTTTTAACTATCAAAACAAAGGATGTCACTAGTAATATTACTGGTAAATATCCTGAAATATCAAATAAATATTTCTTAAAAAAAGAAGATAGATAATGCTAGCAAAGATGGAAATACAGCAAATTATTGAATTTATCCCATTTCTTTGATCCCTAATTGGTTATAATAGGATGCTAATACAAGAGAATATTATCTGAAAATTTTTTATATTTTCTTTATAATCTTTAATGTTGAAACAAACGTTCTCTATGCAATAACAATAACTAGATGAATAATGAAAGAATTTATACCATAGAACAATCATAATGTCCCCCTAAAGGAATTAATTCGAGAGGTGCAGTATTTTTTGCAAGCGAAAGAGATCAAACACAAACTCAAATTTTTAGCACGGGAAGCATTAGTAGTAGATCCAGATTTAGCCACCAGATTGGAGGAAATAAATCGTTGGGTAAAAAATGTTAAGTCTGGTTCCCTCACAGCCAAAAAACTAGTTATATTATTTCTGTTACAGATAATTGATGATGCGGAGGTTTGGTTTAAATTTAAGTCTTTTTCTTCTCCTGTAGAACAACAATCAGCCCTAAATGCCCTTAACCCGGCTTTAAAATATTGGTACGGTGAATTATTTCCCAAATGGCTTAAAGAAACAGATCCCAAGTTTTATATTTGGAAACAAAAATTCATGTCCGGAGAATTTCTCCAAGAACATGAAGGTTTATTAGAGCGTGTTAGTAATAAGATTACAAATCGTGGCGGTTATGTTGTGCGGGGTTATATTGTAGATTGATCTATGACAACTGATATAATTGTCAGTAAGAGAGATGGAAAGGCCTTATGTATCCAAATTACTAGCCTTGCTGACCAGCATTATCAGCATAAGTGTAATAATTGGGAAGACGTTTTGAAATAATGGGTGATAGAAAGAGGATTATTTGTCAGTTTTAATCCCGGTAGTCGTGATTTTATCAATCACATAACTAATCTTGTCCTATATAATAGCGAACGCCTCAAAATCGGTACTTATTTGAAATTTGATTTGTAGTTGTTGGTTAATGGGTACACAAATTGATTAATTATGGTTCAAGAAGTCTTAACTGACAGTAAACAGGAATAGGGATATTTTTTTCGCGCAGTAGAAACTGCCCAGCATTTGCAGGGTAATATACTCAAGTATGGACTGCTAACAGCAGACTTATATTGTAAAGAAATAGATAGCGATTGGCTGGAAAATTGGGAGGAAGAAGAGGAACAGGAACTGGAAGAATCTCGACCTGCATTTTTAGCTCGTGATCATGCTTTGGCTATAGAATTAAAGACAATCTTTCGCAATCCCTCTGTAGAGAATATAGCTAGGGGACTAGAACAATGTTTAAGTTTTACCTCGACAGAGCAAGAGAAAATCTTTGCTCTGAAAACGTTACTAGTTGATAGCCTTGTGAATGAAGTTAAGGGTGGTCAAGTAGTCCCGGAATTGGATCGCATCAAATGACTGGAGCTACCATAAAATTTTATCAATAAAGGAATAAATAATTTAATCAAGTTGACAGTTGACAGTTTATAGCTAACAGTGGGAATAAATATGCTAGGCACTAAGTGCCAAGACAAATGAGCGGCTATATAAAAACTTTCTTCTCTGAAGATATGAAAAATCTATTTGGTTTTTACCCTTTCAATTTTCTAATTTAAACGTCAACTGAAAATTGACATATCACTATAAATTAGGTGATTTTCATAATTTAAATTACTAGGCGGAATGAAAAATAGACGCTCACACTATGGCCAACTTAACGAACGAAGGAGAGCAAGGCTTCTACCCTTTCACTCGTAAAGTTATTGATATAAATCACCTTAATTGGTAATTTCCGCCATTTCAATTACTCTACCGTCATAGTCTTTAACTAAAAAATTTAATGGTTTCTTGTTACGAATTTTGAACTTCAAGCCTCGAACTTCCACTCGCATTAAAATTAGTTCCAAGCAATCATGATCAAAGCAGACGTGACGCTGATGATTTCGTCTGCCTAAACTTGCACCAGTAATGACATGTAATTGAGTATTTTTCTTTAATTGATACCAAA
>CBZS010000274.1 GCA_000613065.1 Richelia intracellularis
AACGAACCAACTATCAACTAAAATTACTCCCACTCAATGGTTCCAGGTGGCTTAGAGGTAATATCTAACGCAACCCGATTAACCCCTTTGACCTCATTGACAATACGGTTAGACATTACCTCCAAAACATCATAGGGAACTCTTGCCCAATCAGCAGTCATGCCATCTTCACTGGTAACAATACGTAGAACTACAGGGTAAGCATAGGTGCGCTGATCCCCCATTACTCCTACGCTACGAATTGGTAGCAATACAGCGAATGCTTGCCAATAATCGTGGTACAGTCCTCGTTGATTAATTTCTTGACGTACAATTAAGTCAGCATCCCGTAAAATATTTAACCTTTCAGCAGTCACTTCACCGATAATACGAATGGCTAAACCGGGACCAGGAAATGGGTGACGATTGACGATTTCTTCGGGTAAGCCAATGGAACGTCCAACCTTGCGAACCTCATCCTTAAATAGTTTTCTTAGGGGTTCCACCAGCTTAAATCGTAAATCTTTGGGTAAACCACCGACATTGTGGTGACTCTTGATCTTCACAGCTACCCGTTCCCCAGTTTGAGAATCTACATTTGTATCCGCAGATTCGATTACATCTGGATACAATGTACCTTGAGCTAAATAATCAAAGGGTCCAAATTCCCTAGATGCTTCCTCAAAAGCGTGGATAAATTCATGTCCAATAATCCGTCGTTTCTCTTCTGGATCGGTCACCCCAGCTAAAGCTTCGAGAAAGCGTTCGCGAGCATTTACATACTCTACTGGAATGTGAAACTGTTCACAGAATAACTTGACCAATCTTTCTGGTTCATACTTCCGCATGAAACCTTGATCGATAAATACACAAGTTAATTGATCCCCAATGGCTTTATGGAGCAAGAAAGCCAGAGTTGAAGAATCGACACCACCAGAAAGTGCCAACAATACCTTCTTCTTGTCCACCTTTGCCCGAATCTCCCGAATGGATTCTTCTACAAAAGCCGCAGTTGTCCAAGTTGGTTCACAGTTGCAAATATGGTAGACAAAGTTACGGATCAACGGCAATCCACCAATGGAATGTACTACCTCTGGATGGAACTGTACCCCATATAATTTTTTCTCATGGTCAGCGATCGCAGCACAGGGTGTATTCTCTGTATGCGCCAGTACTTCAAATCCCTGTGGCATTTCCTGAACCGAGTCACCATGACTCATCCACATGGTTGAGCCATCATCAACATTAGTTAGCAAATCTGTAGGATCGTCTATAAATAAGGCTGCTTTACCATATTCACCACGTTCGGATCTGGTTACTTCTCCACCGAGTTGATTTACCATCAACTGCATCCCGTAACATACACCCAAAATGGGAATACCCAAATGCCAAAGTTCTGGGTCACAACGGGGTGCACCATCGTCGTATACTGAGTTAGGACCACCAGAAAGAATAATCCCCTTGGGATTTAGTTGACGAAGTTGCGCTGCTGTAGTGCGAAAAGAAAGGACTTCAGAGTAAACTTGGGTCTCACGAATGCGACGGGCAATCAATTCGGAATACTGAGAGCCAAAATCCAAAATTGCAATCATGGGGCGATTAATTTGCCCTAGCTCTTGCTCTTGTTGGAGGTTTGGTTGGGTTGTTGGTAGAGTCACCGTTGTGTTCATGGTGGGGACTAGTTGATGTGTGGTTAAATTTTGCTATGTTTCAGTTAATACCAATTAACGGTTAGACTTCACTCGTTGTTAGCTTTGTAACTATTGAGGAAAAATGATTGATATGAAAAACCAATACAAACACAACTTTAGTTGTTATGTCTGCTCAACCGATATATCTACAAATGGTATTAAAGACAGAAACCTACCCTGAATTGGAGGTAATAACTAATTGATTGATTGGGATTATTTATGATTATTCATATTAAGTTAACATAATTTTGCTGCTAGGGAACAAGCACTTAGGCTTTTTACAATAATTTGATAATCGCAGTATCCAAATCATTGGAGCATGGGCAGAAAGCCAAATTATATAGTTGGTTCGT
>CBZS010000275.1 GCA_000613065.1 Richelia intracellularis
ACCCAAAGAAACTGCAATTACCATTGCCACAGAACAGGCTGGCAGGTTTATTCTTGCCACCAATGTTCTTGATGCCGACAAACTTAGCAACGAAGATGTTTTGCGTGAATATAAGGCACAACAATCTACAGAACGTGGTTTTCGGTTTCTCAAACACCCATTGTTTTTTACTTCCACTGTGTTTCTAAATTCAAGGAAAAGAGTGGCGGCTTTGGCAATGGTTATGGGTTTGTGTTTGCTAGTTTACAGCCTAGGTCAGAGGGCATTACGCCAATGTCTAAAACGAGGCTCCCAAACAATTCAAAATCAGTTAGGTAAACCAACTGCCACTCCTACTTTACGTTGGGTGTTTCAATGTTTCATGTCAATTAATTTATTAACCTTCGCTTCTTTGAAACAGATTTCCAACCTCAGTGAACAGCGGTGCTGGATTTTACTGTTTTTTGGTGCTGTCTGTGGTAAATATTATCTTCTTTGCTAACTAACCTGCGGAATGTGGTTTGAAAATTTAGTGAAATCATCCCCTGATTCAGCAACGCCGATTTGGTATTGATATTTACCTTGAGCGCGAAAAAGTCAATCAACGATTTAGCACCGATGTAGGTAGATATTTACTTGTATCCCAAGGCTAAATAACGATACTAAAATGCAAATAATAGCGTTTGCTATTATTTCTTAACCATATTCTGCGTTTAGTTACACCTAAATAAGTAAAAACTAATAATTTATAGATAAGACATTCAC
>CBZS010000276.1 GCA_000613065.1 Richelia intracellularis
CGGCAATGTTCAATAATTTCTAAGTCTGTAATTTGATGAAAACGCAACTGGCTGTCAAAACCTTTTGCTGCTTTCATTGCATCTGCTGAGTAAGCGAACTCTTCTTGTGATAACTGTCGCAGTTGAGACTGGGCTTTCTCCAGCTGCTTGGCTAAGCGTTTTTTTAGTTGCTTTAAATCTGCTTGTTTACGAGCTTCACTCTCCACTACTAGCAAACCTTGCTTTACTCACCCACAATAACTACAACACTGAGCAATCTCATATCCTTCTACTCTAATAGTTATAAAGGATTCTGACCTCATGTTATCTAACAGAAACTTTGCAGTCACTAAGGTGGCTGGCACTCCTGATACCCAGTGCAAAGAAAACATCAGTTTGATGTTTTCCTGACTGTAGAGAGCAGCATCTGTCACTCTCAGGTATAAGGGTATGTCTCCATCCCTACTACACATTAAATATACGATAAATTGTTTGAGGTCTGGTCTATGATCTCGTGAGTAACCGTAGGTAATTTTGATCGCTGTTGCCTTCCCAGAAGCATCAGAACCTGTTACGGGATATTCTCCATGCACATGAAATGAACTAGAGTCCAAGTGGAAGCTATCCTTTTTGACTCCAAACTTGGATGCTGCTGCCAAGGCTAATGTGACAAATACTTGTGTTAGTCCCGCCCCATATCGCTTATCCAGTACTCTCCCCAAGCGGTCAAACTTCAGATGCTCTGCACTTATCCCTTCTCCCAATAAATGCTCTGTGACTTTGCCCACAAAAAATTTTTCAAATAAATACAATGGGGCACTCACCAAACTCAAGCCATTAATAATCATTGCTTTTACTACTTCACCTGGGGTGACAATTTCTTGGTGATGGTTTCGTAGTATTTGGTTGATTTGTTCTACCAAACACATTTGATCTATGATTCCTGCCACTATGCCACAGTGGTCAATATCTTGTACTCTAATTTGTGAATTTGATGGTGTCATGAATTAAAAATACCATTAAGTTCACAAATTCCCTGCGGAAGATGGGATGAAATTCACTTCTGAGATTTTTTAAAACCTCAATCGAATTAAATTGGTCAGCCTTGGAATAGGGGAAAATTTTAACCTGAGCATAGTTATAAACATAAACCCCGTAGAATGAAACAAACCTTTGCCCTTCCAGAATAACTGGAACTAACCCAAAAACGTTCACCTCTAATAGACCAGCGATAACCTTCGTCACAATCAAGATGAATATGTACAAGTGTCCTTTATTGAGAGCATCATCAAGTAAACTTTCAAGCTTTTTGAGATATTCACGGCGTTTATTCCCATTCGCTTTGTTTAGTATCTTACGTGCTTTATTCCTGGAAAATCCTAATTTATTAAGAGTCTTGCGTACTGACTCTCGACAACATTTGAGATTTAATTTTTCTTCAATCCAAGCTACTAAACGTTTCAACGTCCAACGAGGTTTTTGTGTTTCGTTGTCTTGCCGTTCTTGGAGTGCTGTTTTTGCTAACTCTATGGCTTGACGAATCTCACTATCAATAGCTTCTTCTATTTCTTTTGAGAAAAGGGGTATGAGCTCCTGTGCGTTTATATAACAATGCTTCCTTGCCCGAATAATTGTAACGATGTACCCAATCCATTATTGTCTGAGGGTTTCTACCTGTTTCTTTCCGTATCTTTGTTGCACTTTTTCCCTTACATATATCGTAAAGTGCCATTAAGCGCTCCCCTGTCCGAACATGATCTGCTTTCAATGCTTCTTCCCTCAAATCTGAAACACTTTTATTCCACCGTTCGTATTCTACTGTCAGCATCCCTATGTCACTATCCGTTACACCCACCTATTTACAGTAATATTTTTTCTAGTAAAACTCTAGTTTTCAAGATAGATGGAGTTTAGTTTTCAGTCTCTATTTCTATGTCTGATGTTTGATTTTGTTTTGTGGTGTAAGTATGTTATTTCTGACGACGGATGCCAATCCGATGGAGGGCATTACTGATATTTTGCTGTGTCACATTATCTCCCCATAACTTAGCCATTTCCTCTTGACTCTTGTCTTTATCCTTTTTGGCAAATTCACGAAATCTTTCCAGATTTTTGATTTTGTGACCATAGCCTTTCTGAAAATTAACGATCACCTTACAATCTCCCGTTTCTTTTTCTCTTTTGACCCAAAGGTCTAATGTGTTGCGGCTGATTTGAAACATCCGGCAAACATCTATTTTCCTCTCTCCTCTGTTAACCGCTTCAATGGGTCTGATCCATCCGCAAATCATAACTGTAGGGGGCTGGCATGGACTATATTTTCTTTCGTCTTTCTACCATAGAAAGTCTTAATAAGTCTTTGTAGTGCAAATATTCTTGTTTCCATAACCGAGGATTATGTCAAAATAATATATGTAATTGGATAATGGGTAAAAGCTGATGGTAGTAAAGGATTTATCCGTTAAATAGGAAACCGAGATTCAGTAGACTGAACGAGGTATAAATGCAACATCCTTAAACCTGTAGTTACTATCCCATCAAGGTAATTTCAAATCATAAATCTAAAATTGAATGACAAACGATCATCCAGAATTCTCCCCTACTCAACCAACAATTTTAGGTTTTGACCCAGGACGGGATAAGTGTGGCGTTGCGGTTATGGGATTGGATCGTCAGCTCTATAATCACCAAGTTGTAACTGCTGAGGAAGCGGTGGCTACAATCAATACCCTTCAGCAAAAGTTCCCCATTTCCCTAATGGTGATGGGAGATCAAACCACTGCGAAAAAATGGCAGCAGCTGTTACAGGAAAATCTCCTCAAACCTGTAAACATTATTATGGTGGACGAACGATATACTTCCTTCGAAGCACGCGATCGCTTTTGGCAAATGTATCCTCCCCAAGGCTTGACTAAGTTATTGCCACCCGGTATGCGTAACCCACCACGTCCCATAGATGATATTGTTGCTATCTTACTAATTGAGAGATATTTAAATAGGCTTACTGGTTAGAAGGGAATGGAAAATTTTGGTAGTTGATGGTTGCTACTTATATAAGTTCCTCCTTATATCCCTTGCTCCCTGCTCCTCATCCAGTTTTCCCACTACCAATTAAATACAACAATGCCATTCGTACAGCAACACCACTAGTGACTTGATTCTGAATCAAGCTAAACTCTGGATCGTCCATTAAATCAGAACTAATTTCTACACCTCGATTTACCGGTCCAGGGTGAAGAACTTTCACATTGGCGTTACATAGTTGCAACTGTGACCGAGTTATGCCAAATAGATGGTGATATTCTCGCAGAGAAGGCAATAAATGAGCAGTCATCCGCTCTTTTTGTAAACGTAATGTCATAACAAAATCTGCATTCTCTAAGGCTGATTCTAACTCCCAATGTAGAAATAATTTTCCTGGTCTATCTTGACCATAATCTGCAAAAAATTTAGGTAATAAAGTAGGTGGTGCAGCTAAGTGTAGTTCTGCGTTAATCGCTGTTAAACTCCATATATTAGAACGGGCGACCCGGGAATGCAAAATGTCTCCTATGATAGCTATTTTTTTACCCCTTAACAGTTCTAACCGGGGATTGTTGATATCTAGTAAGGTGCAAATTGTAAATAAATCTAACAGTGCTTGGGAAGGGTGTTCGTGTTGTCCATCGCCAGCATTTAATACACTGACCTTTACTCCTAAATTATCCATCTCTTGAGCGATCGCTTGTGGTACTCCCGCTTGCTGATGGCGAATGACCATAATGTCAGTTCCCATTGCCAAATAGGTTTTGGCTGTGTCAAGAATAGTTTCCCCCTTTGTCATGGAAGAGGTGGCGGAAGCAAAATTTAGGGTATCTGCGGAAAGACGTTTGGCTGCTATTTCAAAACTACTACGGGTACGGGTAGATGGTTCAAAAAATAAATTCGCTACCACCTGCCCTTGAAGGGTAGGAACCTTCTTTGTCCTACGAGAGAGAACTTCCCGAAAACTGGCAGCTGTTTTTAACACAGTATCGTATTCATTTGTGGTGAAGTCAGCAAGGGAAAGAATATGGTGACGACTCCAGGTATTAGCAGGCATAAATATTGACTTGGCTGTAAATATCCGATCGCTCTACCACCAAGGGCAATAAAATCACCCTTCTCCATAGCTAAATCTAGGATTACTATATTTGATGTTAGGGCATATTTTGCGATCGCTTATCTATTGTTTGTTTGTGAGTGTACATATGCAGAGGAAATCATACCATCTGTCAATCCCAACAATTCTAAAATCAATTGTAAATATGGTGATGGGTTTGTAATATGAGCTATTGCGTAATTTAAGTATCAAAATAAATATTTTTATTAGTCGAACAAGAAGATTAGCTGAATTCTGTAAATATATTAAGTATAAAGACTCAGTTATAAAGATATATTTTTGTCGGCGTTGCATAAGTGCGGGATGAATTAGCGTTTGAAATCATTGAGAAATCCTTGAAAATTTAGTGAAATCATCCTCTGATTCAGCAACGCCTTTTTGTCTAAGTGTTCAAAACATGAATCCGGAAAATTTTAGTAAAAAAACACACATTTTTATATGCTATCAATATCAATCAGTTAGCATCTTGATATGCGTATAATTTCAACTAATGATTAAGAACCAGATAAATTTGGTGGTTTTTGTGTGAATTAATCGCAAAATAAATATAAAGATTTGGTGAAAGCTACATTTAATCATTGTCGTGACCTCAATGTATTTACGACCCTGGGTAAAGTACATCGTAAAGTCAAGCTCCTGGATAAAAGTTGGAGCTTCATAATGAAATTGAAATCACTAGTTGCTACTACCCTGTCCACTTGTGCTGCGTTCGCAACCGTATCTTAACCTAGGCAAGCTCAGGATTTTTCTGGGATATTAACAAATATTAGGTGGGGAAACCCGTTTGTTAATGATGCGGTAAATAGTAATCCAATTTCCTCTGTTGATGGAACTACTTTTTGGTGGGGTGATGAACATAATTTTGGAATTGGTGTTAATTCGTTAACATTTGAAGCTATCGCTTTTGATACTCTTGTGTTTAATTCACCATTTGCGATTGGTGAGTTGCAATACTTTTATGGCACTACCTCATTAGGTACAAATGTTGATGGAGTCCCTTTATTATTTGACTTTGCGATTAACCGGGTAGAATCTTTGGGTGAATAACTTAATGCCAATTTTTTATTAATTCGCATATAAATAGTACCTATATATAAGGCTTTTACCCCATTAATTCTGTGCAGTCTTACATAATAATGGTATAAAGTGCATCTTGATTTAATCAATACAATTAATGATCCAGGCAATACACAAGATCAGAATGCAGACTTTGTAATTTTTACCAGTACTTATCGACTGACAAAATTCACTTTTGATAATAAAGAATACCAATTTGCGCTAGCTGGTTTTAGTCAAGACGGCGAAAATAACTATTTAAGTCAGCTTAAAGCCTTAGAAGGTGAAAAAAGCTCTACAGCCAAGTTCTATGCAAAGATTATTGAAATTCCTACTGCTGCAACTCCTCCGCCTCCACCTCTACCTCCAACTAACTCATACCCCGACGATGATGGAACTCTAGCAAAACAAAGGGTTCCCAGACCCAGGGATACTATTTGGCATATCTTTGGTGGCTTTGTACGGTATTTATCGTCGGCAATTGTGGAAAACGGAGAGGTCTTGATATTTATTCCTCAAATAATTTGACCAATAGTAAGCCTTTTGTCCCTACAAGTAATTTAATAATTGCCTGATAATTTTAATTATGTAAATATCCTAAGACTTACGCAGCTACTATAGATATAAATATTTTTGTAAATTGATATAACCGCAACTTTTAACCCCCTACACTAGTCACATTGGTTCATGGTTAGATGATGCTAATGTGAGTTTTGGCACTAGTTATAAATGATGGAGTTTTTGTTAAATTGGTGTTTTGGGTTTGGCTGGTTAAATTCCTCAAACCATCGAAAGTCATTATTGGCAGGGATATTTGCCCTCAGTATTGCCATGACGGTGATGTTATCTTTTCCCATCCAAGCTCAAAATTTACCACAATCAACCGAATTGAGGGGAGTATGGTTAACTAATATTGATAGTAATGTTTTATTTCAACGCGATCGCTTAAAAAGCTCTTTAAAACAGCTCAAGGATCTCAATTTTAATGTAGTTTATCCCACGGTATGGAATTGGGGTTATACTTTGTATCCTAGTAGAGTTACTAAAAGAGTTACAGGTATTTCCCTCGAGCCTGAACCAGGGTTAAAAGGGCGAGATATGCTCAAAGAGGCAGTAAAAGAGGGACATAAACAGAACTTAAAGGTAATTCCCTGGTTTGAGTTTGGCTTTATGGCTCCGGCTGATTCAGAACTGGCAAAAAAACGTTCTTATTGGTTAACCAGTCGCCAGGATGGGAGTAAAATTTGGAAAGAAGGAACCCATGACCGCGTTTGGTTGAGTCCATTCCGTCCAGATGTACAGAATTTTATCCAAAACCTGATTGTTGAGATAGTAGAGAAATACGATATTGATGGGATTCAGTTTGATGACCATTTTGGCTTACCCTCAGAACTGGGGTATGACTCTTACACAGTAGCGATGTATAGAAAAGAGCATGGTGGTAAATCTCCCCCAAGCAATCCCAAAGATCCTGAATGGGTAAAATGGCGAGCGGATAAAATCACTGACTTTATGAAGCGCATATTTTTCGCCATTAAAGCTGTGAAAAAAGATTGTATTGTTTCTGTGGCTCCAAATCCCCAAAGGTTCTCTTATGAATACTTTTTAGCGGATTGGCAAAGATGGGAACGCATGGGATTAGTAGAAGATTTGGTCATCCAAATATATCGCAATGATATGAATGTATTTATTAAGGAGCTAGAACAACCGGAAGTCAAAGCTGCTAAAAGTCATATTCCTGTAAGCATTGGTATTCTTACTGGCTTAAAAGCTAAATTTGTATCTATGGAGCAGATTCAGGCACAGATAAAACAAGCACGCGAGCGCAATTTTTCCGGTGTCTCTTTCTTCTTCTATGAAACCTTATGGAATTTAACTAAGGAACCTAAACAGAAGCGCCTTTCTGGATTTAAAAATACCTTTTCTCGACCTACAATTTATCCTAATTTACTTGCAGGTTGGCAGCAATGTCGATGTAAGTAAATAACAAAACTTCTTACATGGTGTCATTGCGTAATTTATGACGCAATGACTAAAGTTATTTTCTGGACTTGAGGGCTAGCATTTAACCAAATTAAGTTTGAGAAGCGACAGTTCCCCGACTTCTCTCGACTTTAACCATTAGCGCAGAGAGGAAAGAGTAATAAAACAAAATGTGAAGAAAATGGAGCCAAGTCAAAGCAAAAATGTAAGCTTGGCTCCATTGTATTTTCTAATAAAACTGATGTTGAGTGTATCCAAATAAATCTGGTCTAGGTGCAATCGCGTTAGAAATCAATATCAACATCAAGCCAGGTTAAAAAGCAATTGAATGCGATAAAAGTTTCCATAACTGCCCAAGCTTGCACGAATTCAGCTTCAATGTAGATGCTTGCTGCTTGTTATAAGAGGGATTTAAGTTTGAGAAATTAATGAATTAGGATCCATGGCCGAAATATTTTCTTCCCACTTACGTGGTTGACTCGCTCTACGAATATTACGCCAAATTTGAGTTGCTGCCATTGTCCCATCTGCAACCGCGATAGATACTTGGTTCAATCCTTTTTTCAAATCCCCAATGGCAAAAATACGTTCGTGGCTAGTTTGAGCCATATCATGGGTGACTAGATTTTCATTGTCCCATTCCAACCCATCAATACCTTTTAGATAGTGATTATGGTAAATCGATCCCATATTAATTAAGCCTGTGGTAGCCTCAATCACTGTACCGTCTTCTAGCTCAACACCACTCATTTGATGATTTTCACCTAAGAAGCGAGAAATCTTTTGTTCATATAGGGGATAGCCATGAGCAGCTAATTTTTGCTTCATTTCATCACCCACTTCACAAAGTCCATGAGTTAAAACAGTAATGTAAGGTGTGAACCAGTTTAATACAAATGCGGCGTTAATCTGCGATTCTTTCCCTACAATCAAAATTGCACGGCGATCCCACATATCGAAACCATCGCAAATCAGACAAACATGAAGGGTATATCCAGCATAATCATAGACATTTTGCATATCCTCTAATTCAGGCAAAATGTCAATAACACCGGATGCAGCAATCAAATATCGACTCCTGAATATAGGATAAATGCTGCTTTGCTTTCCTACTTTGACTTTAACTGCAAAAGTTTCACCTTCATCAGTAACCTCTTCTACAAAACCTCTAAGATGATCTGCTCCCCACTCAATTGCTTGTTGGGTACTATGATGAATAATCGAGGCTCCACTTGTATCAGGATCTAATCCCACATAATTCCGCAGATCCTGCATCCATATCGAACGTCCTCTTCCCTTTTCAATTACCAAACATTTAAGTCCATATCGAGCAAGATAAATAGCGGCAGAAAGCCCACCCATACCTCCACCTATAACGATGGCATCATAAACTGTGTCTAAACGTTTGACAAGATTGTTTTTAGAAAGTTTCATCGTAACGATTCCCCCATAATATTTTTAATCTGAGCAAAATTTATCAGTCGAATTTAACTGCTTTTAATAGATGATTAAGTTGCTAGGCATAATTAAATTTAGGGCTTAAACCTTAACCAACTCGAAATAGGGTTGAGGGTGAGGCTTTATCTTTAATTTGATTCACTTAATTTATAATGCACGAACAAGTACCTTACTAGAAAGTAGGGTGGGCAACGCCCACCCTACTTAAGAAGTTTTTGATAATTGTGTGCTGCAATATGCACAAGAGCTATAGGCTTATTTTGATGCCAAACTTATAAATTGACTATCCTACGAATCCCCGACGAGGCTGGGAAACACCTGAGGATTCAGTTCCTTTTAGATAAGCTAACATTGTGTCTGCATCAGAAACCTCGAAAGGATCGATGGGAGAGTTATCGCTATAATCAGGTTCAATGAAGATTTTTTCAATATTGCCATTGTTAACTAGCATAGAGTAACGCCAAGAGCGATAACCAAACCCAAGATTTGATTTATCAACAAGCATACCCATTTTACGGGTGAATTCGCCATTACCGTCAGGAAGCAAGAAAATATTCTTGGCTCCAATATGCTTGCCCCACTGGAACATCACAAAAGCATCATTAACAGAAACACAGATAATTTCATCTACACCTTGAGCCTTGAAGTCATCATAGAGTTCTTGGTAGCGTGGCAGGTGATTGGATGAGCACGTGGGAGTAAAAGCACCAGGTAAAGAGAAAACTATAACTTTTTTACCCCCAAAAACTTCTTGAGTGGTTCTGTCTACCCAACGATAGGGGTTGGGACCAGGAATAGATTCATCTCGAACGCGAGTTTTGAAGACGGCGCTAGGTACCTTTTGAATTACGGTCATAATTACCTCTTCATTACTTTTACGAATAACTTACTTTGTGAAGCAAGATTGATTAGTTCATATATAAAATTAATTATGATTTAATAATAATTCAATAGAGATAAATACTCATTTTTAATTGGTAATTTTTTCTTAGAATGTAACCGATATATTATGAGCGACTATATTTGATTACATCTGCTTTATATTAATCAAATCTCAGTTTAAAACAAGCTTAAAACGCAATAGAATCGTTGCTTTTTGGGACATATCATTCAAAAAATACAAGGATAAGGAAACTTCCTTAAACAAGTCAGTCCTAACTAAGAATTACAAAAGTGATCGATATGAAAAAACAAGTTGACAAAATTGTTCAGATTTAAAAGTCCAAGGGATTGCGAGTAACCCCCCAGAGATTTGCCGTATATTCCAATTTACTTAGCCGCAAGGATCATCCAACTGCGGAGCAGATATTGACAAGTTTGAATAAAAATAGTCCTACTTCTTCCCAGGCTACAATTTATAGTTCCCTCCAGGCTTTAAAAGAAGTGGGCTTAGTTAGAGAAGTTCTGCTAGAAGAGGGTGTATGTCGTTACGATGCCAATGTTTTACCCCACCACCATTTTCGCTGTGGTAAATGTGGATGTATCGAAGATATTGCCTGGGAACAAGTTGAAGGTATTAGTTTTAAAGAGCTTCGTCCGGGTTTAACCGTGGAACAGTATGAATTGACGATACACGGTATTTGCGAACGCTGTCAGTAAGATGTGAGCAAGTAGGGAGCAGGGGAACAAGGAGAGACTTGTAGAACTAACAATTAACAAACAAAAACCATCAGTTATAATTATTACCCACAGGAGAAGATACATCTGAAGATAATTCCTGACCCACATTTACTTCTGTATTTTTTGTAGTCTTCCCGTTCAAGGAAGATGAAGGAACCTCAATATCAGTAGCATTGATTACCCCTCCCAATAAACCCAAATCCGATTCAATTAAATCATCAATTGTTTCCCGCAAAATATTTTCCTGGGTATAGTAGGCTCTAGTCACTAAAACAATACCATAACTTTCTCGTTGCATTAACAATGCATCATTAGATATTTTTAGGGCGTTAGTGTCTAAATTTACTAACTAGAAACGCTGCCTAGCATCTTCTAGTAGCCTGTGCATTTCACTAGACTCCATGACGGCAGCATATTGTAAGATTGGTCCGGGGCTAGGAACAATGTATAAATTCTCCACTTCTGGAACTAGGTGAATACATTCGCTCAAACTGCCGTAATATTTTAGTGGTTCTAGGTTAGCATCACCATGGGAAGTAACTTGTAAAGATTGACATAAAGAAGGCGATCGCAAATCTGTTTCAATAATTAAGGTACGTTTCCGTGCTCTGGCAGAAGCAAGACCCAACTTATAGGATGTTAAAGTTTTACCTTCACTACTACCTGTACTAGTAATTAACACTACCTTGACATTATTTTCTCCCACCCGTCGCAGATTAGTTAGAATTTTATGAAAAATTCTAACTAAGGGGAGTTTGCAGCCGTAACTGCTGGTAATAATTGACTCTGTTCTTCTTCCTCAAATATCCAGGGTAATTCTCCTGGTATTGGCAATTCCTGCTGTTTGAGGCTGTCAGGAATATCTTCTCTGGTTTGGAAAGTACTTTCCAATGAACTTAAGAGGAATATAACTCCACCACCAAGCAATAACCCCATGAATATTCCTGCACCCAAGGTAATGGGTAAGCTTGTGGGAGTTTGCCGTGGAGCTCTTGCCGATGGATTTCTGGCAAGACTCAAACTGCTAACAGTTTCTGCCTCTGCGGTTCTAGCATCAATTAACTTTGCTTGAATTTTTTCATACACAGCCCTTTTCAGAGCTAATTGCTGTTCTAAACGCGATCGCTCTAATTGTTTATTTGGTATTAAAGCATACTCCCTTCCCAGTTTTTGCTCTTCTTGCTTTTGATCGATTAGTTGCTGTTGTAAGGTTTCTTTTTCGGTTTGTAGGGCTACCAGTTGGTTTGCTAATTCCTGACGGGCTGGATCTAAATTACTTTGGGCGCGTATACCCTTAACTGTGCGCGGTAGGGGTGCAGTACTCCCAGTTCCTCCTACAACTTCCCTAGCTCTTTTTTGCAATAGGGTTTGAGCTGCTTTGACGCTGTAATTCCACCATGGTAGGGTGTTGGGGGCGTAAATCCTTCCTTAATACCTCCATTTGTGATTCTATTTGATAAATTTCCGATCGCAACTTTACCAAAATCGGCTCGGCACTTAAAGCAGAAGAGACATAAGCCTCATTCACATTTAAACCCAACTTTTGCTGCAAGCTACGAATTTGAGTATCAATCCCTGAAAGTAAGAGTTGAATTTGTCGCTGCTGATTTTTATTTTGCGTAATTACACTGAGTACACAACCATTTTCAGCAGCTAAAATTGCCGGACCTTGGATGCGATCGTAATTCTCTAATTTTTGCTCTGCTGCCTTCAGTTCTTTTTTTCCTTGAGGAAGACGCTCGTTAATCTTCTGAATAATAGACTTTAATCTAATGGTATTAATTATTGCGCTCAATGCCTCCATTTATTTCATTAAAGCCAACACAGTCTCTTCCGCTTTTTTGGCATTTGTATCCTGATATTTTACTTGAATAATTGTTGATTCTAATTCCCCTGTTTTATCTTTCCTTGGTAACTTCAGAGCTAAGTTTGTAAATAGTGTTTTTGGTTTAGTACCTACTTTTTCAGGAACTGGTTGAATAATGTCATCAGATAATAATATATCCTTTGTTAATTCCTGACCTTGCTGTTGAATTTCGCTACCAGTGCCAGAAAATGATACAGGAGGCCCGCTGTATGTAAGTGACCCATTTGCGACATATTTAGGAGGAGGTGGAGGCTGCAGGGCTACTACTGTTGATCCTACAACAACTAAACTAAAACTGGCAATGCCAATCCATTTATATTTTTCAAAAGCAATAATATAGCGTTTAATAATAGGTGGGGTCATGTGAATTTTAATTTTATATTTTGAATTTGAGATGAGATCCTTCCCCTGCTCACTCTTGTTCATTACTTTATCTAAAAGCTTCAAAAAAGCGGATAAAACCGATAGCGTCAATAAATGGTCTAGTAATAGTACTCAAAGCATTAGTAACCTTACCAATTAGTGTTCTGCCAATCACAATTACATCGTTGTCCTGCAAGGCTACATTTTGTGATACACCCCCTTTGAAAGCTTTTTTACGATTTAGTCTTTGAGTGATAGCCTTACCCTGTTCTGGATCGAAACGAATAAGGGCAATTCTTCTGAGGTTAGCATTGGTAGTCCTAATACCAGATAGAGCATCAATGAAAGTACTACCATTAGGCAAAGAAACAGTGGTAATTCCTCCAGCAGCATAATTTAATACCCGAATTCTGATTTGAGGTACAGCTAAAGAAGAACGAGCTACCAAATTGCGATCTTAGTCATCATCGCTACCAATTTACCTACTAGGTATGATGATCGCATCTCCATCCTGGAGGCGTATATTTGGGGGTGAAGTGCCATTCTGTAAGGGAGAGTATAAATCAACAGTTTGGAATACTACTGAGCCGTCAATCAGTTGTCTACGAATAGTAATTTGGCATAAATCTGCCATCATTGTTGAACCACCAACTACAGATAATACATCTGTGACTGTGGGAATTCATGTATTTACGGGATAAATTCCCGGTCGAAAAACTTCTCCACTCACAGTTCCCCTAACTGGCCGCGATCGCAACAAGGATACTGCTACTATGGGTTCAACTACAATCTTGCTCAAACTTAAGCGAATCTTTTCTTGGGCTTCTTCTAAGGTTAATCCCTGCAAGGAAACATTTCCTACTAGTGGTATAAGAATATTCCCTTCTGGACTAATTGCTGTTTGAAAGCTCTAGTTAGGTCGCTGATTAAGTAGGGATACAACTAAAATGGGATTGACCACATAACGGTTTAAACCCTCCGTAATTTTTGCCTGGGCTTCCGATAAAGTTAAACCTTGTAGTGGTACTGTTCCTAACAGGGGCACTACAATATTACCTTCCGGATTAATTGCTGCTTGGAAACTCAAATCGGGGAAACGCTGCACTGTCACACCTATGGCATCCCCCTCTCCTAAACGCTAAGCACCGGGAGGAGGTTGTACTTGAATTGCTAATTTATCTCCCGCACCGACAATATAACGGTTAAATCGGGGAGTAATGGAGTTATTAGTCAGCTTTCCTTTTTCAGTACCTTGTGTAATAGTTTGCTTTGGTAGTTCCAAATATGAAGTATTCTGGGCCGCAACAGGTTGAGCCACAGTCACTATAAATACACTGA
>CBZS010000277.1 GCA_000613065.1 Richelia intracellularis
TGAGCGATGCTAATACCCGCGTACGCTATGCAGCTATTAGTCAATTAGATACCTTTGGTAATCAAAATTTAGATGTATCCTTAGATATACTGCGCGATCGCTTACTTAATGATTCAGAACCAGATGTCCAAGCTGCTGCTGCTGACTGTTTGGGTGCTTTAAAATTAACTCAAGCATTTCCTGATTTGCAACAAACATATGAAACTACCAGTGAATGGATTCTCCAATTTAGTATCATTGCAGCCTTAGGGGAATTGGGAGATAACCGTGCTTTTACACTCTTACAAATAGCACTGGCGTCGGATAATGAATTAATCAAAACTGCTGCTATTAGCTCCTTAGGAGAGTTAGGGAACATAGAAGCTATCCCACTTTTAGAGCCCTATGCTAAGGATCCAGATTGGCAGTTACGCTTTCGTTTAGTACAAGCCCTTAATCGTTTGGGAGGTAACCAAGCCCAAACTATCTTAGAAAAAATGGCTCAGGATGAGGTTGAAGCAGTCTCTACGGAAGCTCAACGCTCTTTACAAAAGTTTTAACTGGTGTCTTAAGAATAATTGCGATATTCGTAAAATTCTAGGACTTATTATTTCCCCAGATAATTAATTTTGATTACTAAATCGACACTCTAGTGTCAACTTAAGCTGAAATCTAACATATTCAACTCTTGTAACCCAATCTATTTCCAAGGCTCAGCCTTGGAATGTAAAATTTGAGGCTCCACCTTTTGTTGGAAGCGGTAGAGCCGTCAGTAGTCATTTCTAGTTAGGAGCTGGAAACTAGAGTATTCGAAGAATTAAGTAGGTGGTTACAAATAAATATAATACGCTTCGTCATTGGGAGGAGGAACGACATCTTACATTTAATTACGCCGACCTACTTAGGTATTAAATTGACAGCAATAACTCTTGCCAAACTTCTGACAGCTAGGGGAAACTTGCTTTTTATAGAGGGAACCTCCGCAATACAGTTTCCTCATAAATGATAGAAATTCTCTCTTTATAATCGTATTAATTTATGCCAACCAGCAATGGTTATATCCCATACCAATAGGGTTAATTACAGCAGCAATTGATTTTTAACTATAAGCTCGTTAATTACTGACACTTGTAATTAACATAATGAATATCATTTTAATTAATTTCCCCTCTATAATAGCGTCTTGCGGAATATTTATTTAATTTGCATAAATATTCCTTAAGAGGATGTTTTAAAAGTCGAAGTGAGTTACAAATCATCCAAGTTGCCTGACCATGATACGTATCATTGCAATATAAATTAAAGTCTCAGAAGTTTCAGGTAGCCTTTTATACTCATTGTTTAGGTGATTTATAAGAAAGAATTTACCAATGAAAGTAAGATCTAATGTTGATGAGTAAAAAAACAGGGGCAAGTATTTTGGAGTATGCTAGAACCAACAGAGGAACCCAAATCATTAACAAGATCACAAATAGAAGACTTGCGGTTGCCAGCATCGAAAATGAATGGAGTAGAACGTCGGGGCTTTCAAGCTCAGATGAGGTTGAAATATTGCCAAGGTAGAGCAAGGTTAGCACAAACAGTATTCCCTTGGGGTAGAGAAAATATAGAGTTAGGGTTAGGGGAAAAAACAACAGGGATAATCTGTGTGGGATTACAATCAGCCTTTAGCACAGCAAAGCGTTGCCAGGAGAAACAACCTCTTCTGTTGTGGCATTATCCCTGGGACAAATTCCAGAATCTGATTCTCAACAAGACCCAACATTTAAAACTTCCTTAGCCTATACCCGGTTAACAGCAACATCCCCACTAGAAAAACTCAAAGAACAGGGATTTAGCCAGGAGCAATTGCCTTGCGCCAGTACAATGGCACAAGTATTGAATCGAATGGGCTATGGTCTTCGTAAAGTAGTAAAAGCCAAACCTCAAAAAAAATTCCACAAACGGATGATATCTTCAACAACATCAAAGAATTTCAGCCGCAATCAACAAACAAGCCTCAAACTCAAACGACTAAGCATCGATTGCAAAGCTACGGTTAATATCGGGGGTTATTCTCGTGGTGGCAAAACCAGAGGAGACAATCAAGGTGAGGATCATGATATGGGATGCACAGAAAAATATACTCCCTGTGGGATTCTTGATGAAGATAGTGGGCAATTATTGTATATTAACTTTGGTAGTTCAGTTCTTATAAAACCAGGGATTTTATTGTTGATACTCTAATTCAATGGTGGAAGACAATGACACCAGAACAAAAGCAGGATACCGAACTGATACAAATTAAAGTTGATAATGGTCCGAAAAGTAGTGGAGTAAGAACTCAATAAAAAAAAAGGATGGTTGAGTTTGTTGATCTCCTAAATATACCAATTCAATTGCTTTACTATCTCCTTACCATAGTAAATACAATCCCATAGAGGGTTGTTCGGGTATTCTTGACCGGCATTGGAATGGGGGGGGCGAAGCTTGTTGATGTTGAAGTCATGCTTTCCTGGCCTTCGAGTATGACTTGGAAAGGCTTATATCCTATCTTGAGTTTAAGTAAAACTGTTTACCAAAAAGGCATTTCTGTAACAAAGAAAGCTATGAAACAAGTCGAGTCTAGATTACAGCGAAATCCACTGTTGCCCAAATGGGATATCTTGATTCAACCGCTTTTGCTGGTAATTTATTTTTCAAAAATCACCTTAATCTTCTACACCAATTGAGCGACCCGAAAGTTGGTTCTACAACCCAAGGTTTTGGTAAAAGGGTAAAACCCTTCTTTTCTAAGGGTCTGAGAACCACTTCCACAATCCAACGATAAACATGGATTATCCAGTGGGCAAAATCTTCCCCCCTATATACTCCATCCATCCAGATAGTGTGCAGTCTTTTAACTTTATCTTTCATCTGATAAACATGCCAGAACGTGCACGTTTAGTTTAGCCCCTGCAGGTTCTGGCACACTTGCAGAAGTAACAAAGACTCGCAAAACTAGCCGTAACAAGTCAACCGTAATAAATCGCTTACGTCCATGTATTTGTTTTCCTGCGTCGAAACCAACATCCGTACAAATCATGGTTGCGGTTTCAACTGATTGGCTATCAAAGGCTGCTTCCCATGGACTTGGTTCTCGACTGGCTGCTACCCGAACCCATTGATATACTTTGTCATGAACGAACCTGAAGGCAAGTACGGTCTTTGCGCCATCTTCTGAAATAGCCATAGACTGTAGACCAAGGTGGTAAATCTCCTGGTAATGCCCGCCATGTACATGCTTGACACAGTACGTATAAAATCGCGTTTACTACTGGGTACATACATGTTGTTGTACGTGGACGACCACCTGGTTTTGCCTCTGGAAACAGCTGTGGGATTAACTCCCACTGTTCCCACGTTAAATTGCTAGGATAATTCTTAGTCATTTGCTCACGGGGTGCTGTTTTCTATAATTCTCAGCATATGCCTTGTGAGCTTTTTTATGATACCTCCCACCTTTTAAAACATCCTCTTAGAGGGATGGCAAAAAAATACACTTGATTCTCTTCAACGATAAGCCTACAACTTAATGTTACTGATGTGATAAGGAATTGAATTATAGAAGCATCTAGACCTAAGGATAGAAGAATAATAGACACCTGTTATCGGACATTTCATCTTTAGTATATAAAAGTTTCTTAAATTTTTTTTGACTAGATGGAGACTTTTATTAATATCAAGTGAAATTACTTAACAAAGAGTCATTTTGTGTTATCTGTTGACATAGTAAATTCTAAAATTTCATGTGCATATGAAAGTAGGAATACTGGCAGGAGGATTGGGGACGCGTCTATCGGAAGAAACGGTAGAAAAGCCGAAACCAATGGTGGAAATAGGCGGCAAGCCGATTTTGTGGCATATCATGATGGGTTATGCCCACTATGGTTTCCAGGACTTTGTTATTGCTTTGGGATATAAAGCAGAAGTCATCAAAAAATATATGGTGGACTACTGTTCTCTCAACAGCAACTTGACAGTAAACTTACGTCAAGGTAACGTACAGACCCACGATGGATATAAACCAGATTGGAATATAGATTTGATCAATACTGGTTTGTACACCAATACCGGAGGGCGGATAAAAAGATTAGCTCCCTATATGGGTAACGAAACCTTTTTACTGACTTGGGGGGATGGGGTTTCAGATATCAATATTCAAGACTTACTAGCATTCCATAAATCCCATGGAAAGTTAGCCACTCTGACAGCAGTACACCCTCCATCCAGATTTGGACATATGGAATTAGATGGAGATCAAATCTGCGAATTTTCAGAAAAACCCCAGACCAAAGAAGGATGGATTAATGGTGCATTCTTTGTATTGGAGCCAGGGGTATTTGATTATATTGCTGGGGATGATACTCAATGGGAAAAAGAACCCTTAGAGTCCTTAGCAACAGACGGACAATTAATGGCTTATAAATACACAGGCTTCTGGCAATGCATGGATACCTTGAGGGATAAGCGCAGGCTAGAAAATTTGTGGTCAAACGGTAATGCACCTTGGAAAATTTGGGAGGAACCAGAAGATAATGCGAGTACTACTAACGGGACACAGGGGTTACATCGGGACAATACTCGCGCCCATGCTGGTAGGTAAGGGGCATGAAGTAGTTGGTTTAGATAGTGATCTTTACGAAAACAGTACTTTTGGCGAAGGGATGCCAGAAATACCTGAAATTAAGAAGGATATTCGTGATATCCAATTGCAGGATGTAGAAGGGTTTGATGCTGTTCTGCATTTAGCTGGATTATCTAATGATCCATTGGGAAATCTTAATCCCGAGCTTACCTATGATATTAATCACCAAGCATCGGTAAAACTGGCGCAGTTGAGTAAGCAAGCAGGGGTTAGTCGTTATATTTTCTCTTCCTCCTGTAGTAATTATGGTGCGGGTGGTACAGACTGGTTAACAGAAGAATCTGAGTTTAACCCTGTTACTCCCTACGGTATTTCTAAGGTGAGGGTAGAGCAAGATGTGGCTCAATTAGCGGATGATAATTTTTCTCCCACTTTCCTCCGTAATGCTACTGCCTATGGTGTGTCTCCAAGACTGCGGTTTGATTTGGTGTTAAACAATTTGGTTGCTTGGGCATTTACTACTGGTAAGGTATTCATTAAAAGCGACGGTACACCCTGGAGACCTATCGTTCATGTCGAAGATATCTCTCGAGCATTTGTCGCCGTTATGGAAGCTCCTAGGGAGTTGATTCACAATCAGGCTTTTAACGTCGGGCGTAATGAAGATAACTACCAGATTCGTGACATTGCCAGCATCGTTGAGAAAACTGTACCTGGTTGTTCCATTGAATATGCCCAAGGAGTAGCACCTGACACCCGTTGTTACCGAGTTAATTGCAGCAAAATAATTGATACCCTACCGGATTTTCAACCACAGTGGAATGCCACGAAGGGAGCGCAAGAACTTTACAACGTATACAAACAAGTTGGGTTAACCCTAGAAGAATTTGAAGGACCTAAATACCAACGAATTGCCCATATCCAAAAGTTATTGGATGAATCTCGTCTGGATAACAATCTACGGTGGCGGACTCAAGCTGCTGTGTGAAGCATTGTAGAGTCATCATTCCACCAAAGATGGTGGTGCTTTCGGTGAATTGTGTAGGTTTGAGCCTAATAGGTATACATCAATCACTGGCGTTGCATAAGTGCGGGATGAATTAGGGTTTGAAACCATTGAAAAATCGTTGAAAATTTAGTGAAATCATCCCCTAATTCAGCAACGCCCAATCACTAAATTCACCGAACGCAGATATTTAGCAAATTAATACATCAATCACTGGCGTTGCATAAGTGCGGGATGAATTAGGGTTTGAAACCATTGAAAAATCGTTGAAAATTTAGTGAAATCATCCCCTGATTCAGCAACGCCCAAATTTATTCATGCGATGCCTCCGGCTATGCCCTTTGGGGTTATCGCTATTTTGATAGTCAGGTGATAGGAGTAAATATTTAATGTCCGAGTCAAAGCCCATCTGCCGTTCCTGTGGCAAGCCAGATTTAGATTTAATTATTGATTTTGGTTATACTCCCTTAGCGGATAGACTGTTAACCAAAGACCAATTAGAAAAATCAGAATATACTGCTTTACTAGATTTGGCGTTTTGTCCCCATTGTGGACTGGTACAAATTAATGAAACTGTACCACCAGAAATTCTTTTCTATGATGATTATCCCTATTTTTCTTCCATATCGCCATCTTTATTAAAACACTTTGGTGACAGTGCCCAGGCAATAATCCAGTCTCGTCAACTAGATAGTAATAGTTTAGTTGTAGAGGCTGCTAGCAATGATGGGTATATGTTGAAAAACTTTGTCGAAAAAGGCATTCCCGTATTAGGAATAGATCCAGCTGAAAAACCCGCAGCAACAGCGAATGAGAAGGGAATTCCCACCATGTGTACCTTCTTTAACAAGGATTTAGCCGTCCAGTTAATAGAAGAAGGGAAAGGAGCGGATGTATTTTTAGCAAATAACGTTTTAGCTCACGTCCCTGATTTAAATGGATTTGTAGCTGGATTCGGTACTTTGTTAAAGAATACTGGGGTAGCCGTAATCGAGGCTCCCTATGTGGTCGATTTGGTGGATCACTGTGAATTTGATACCATTTACCACCAACATTTATGTTACTTCTCCGTCACAGCTTTAGATAAGTTGTTCCGCAGACATGGTTTGTATTTAAATCATGTAGAAAGGACAGCGATTCATGGTGGTTCTTTACGCCTATTTATTGAGAAGAAAGAAGCGGTACAGGATTCTGTCAAATCCTTATTACAAATGGAATCTGAGCGTCAAGTAGATCGCATTGAATACTATCAGGAATTTGGCGATCGGATTGCGGAAGTTAAGGAATCTTTACTCGATATTCTCTGGGATTTGAAGCGTCAAGGCAAAAGGGTAGTTGGTTATGGTGCAGCAGCTAAGGCTACTACATTGTTAACCTATTTTGGTATAAATAAAACCCTGTTAGATTATGTATCTGACCTCAACACATTTAAGCAGGGTCGGTTCATGAGTATCAACCATTTACCTATTGTGCCACCATCACAAATTCTGGAAGATATGCCTGATTATGTATTAATTTTGGCATGGAATTTTGCTGAAGAAATCATGCAGCAGCAGCAAGGTTATCAACAAAAAGGTGGTAAGTTTATTGTGCCTATTCCTCACCCCAAAATTGTGTAGTTAACTTCTTGACTTACGTGGAGTCAGAATCAGCATTTCTACTTCCCTTAGTGCTAAAACCGAGTGAAGCCGAAGTTATAAAAATATTCTGACTTCTAACTCAATATTCCGGTTTTGTTGTGTATTGCCTGAATTGAGCAACAATATACAAATTTATAAATTGAGTACGGACTGTAAAGTTTAATTCATTTTAAATTAATTGGAGATAATCTTAACAATGGCTGGAAATAAAGTATTGTCGGAGCAATCATCATCAAATGCTAAGTTGGCAGAACATCATTGTCCTAACTGTGGTCACAAAGGATTGTCTTTGTTTTATGAAGTATCCAATGTACCCGTCCATAGTTGTTTAATGATGTCCAGTCAGGAGGAAGGGCATAACTTTCCTTGTGGCGACCTGGTTCTAGGCTTTTGCGAGCATTGTGGTTTTATTACTAACATCGAATTCGAACGCAAATGGTCCGCTTATGCTCCCAACTACGAAGATCAACAAAGCTATTCTCCCACATTTAACAAGTTTGCCTTAGACTTAGCAAATCGTTTGATAGAAAAATACGAACTCGAGAATAAGGATATTGTGGAAATTGGTTGTAGTAAAGGTGATTTCCTATTGTTGCTGTGCGAGTTGGGTAATAATCGTGGTGTGGGTATCGATCCCAGTGTGGTTCCCGGACGGGTGGAAAGTAAAGCCGCAGAACGGGTAACTTTCATTCAAGATTACTATGGGGAACAACACGCTAAATATGTAGGTGATTTTATCTG
>CBZS010000278.1 GCA_000613065.1 Richelia intracellularis
CCTAAGCCCAAAAATCTCATGAACGATAGTCGGTCATTGACCTGGTACTCCAGTTCTTCATCACTGATGTTGTACAGTTGTTGCAGCACAAGCATTTTGAACATGACTATTGCATCTATGGGCTTTCGCCCAGCATTATTTTTTCTGGCCTTGTCATGCACTTGTTCTAAAATCGGATGAAATTATGACGACGGCACCCTCTCGTCTAATTTCATCAACAGGGTCTTCTTGCTTTCTAACTTCTGGTATCGCTGTTCAAGTTCCCCGACTTTTTTTTCTTCCATGGCGATTCAACCCCAGCTTCTGCTCTCCCTATACTCTCATCTTGCGAGCTACTTGCTCAATTTTTCGAGGTGCCCGAATATTAGTGGATTTCTTCTCCCCCCAAGAAATTGCTCGAAAGGTAGAAGAGGTACTCAATTATCCTAAAGATATGCACGAAATTCGCAAACAGGCAGGGGATACCATGATTAGAAAGTAAGATTTGACAACACTACTAGCACAGGATTTGCAATGGATGCTTACTGGGAAAATATCCTCAACTGTATGTAAAAAAAGTGTTTGGAGTTCGTTAAACCAGCTTGAACAATGAAGAAGACAGGGAATCGGCAAAGCTTTAAACAGAGCACCTAGCTTTAGGTTATTTTCCATTTATTGGTTTTACATCAATTTGAAAAAACAATGCAATACATAGATAAATCCATATTCACAAGTTAGAAATGGGAGTTTTTAACCTCAAGGCTAGGCTGTGTAATTTGCATATAAATTTGAGGCTATGCCTCGATTCCTGTGTTCCTTGACTCTGGGAAGGAATCAAGTTGTGTTACAGATTTTGTGTGAATATTTATTCTACAAAAATTGACAAAATCAACAACTTACCTCAAGCCCCTATATTAATTACACTTTTTCCGAAACAAAACAAACTAAAAGTATTGATATATCAGTGCTTTGAAGTTATTTAGCAGCAGATAATATTAAAAACTTACAATTATGAACTACACCCTTATTACTCATCCAAAAATATACCCGACCAAAAAAGTCGGGTATATTTGACTGGTATTTTTACTCGTGGTACTATCAGGCGACAGTTGACGGAAATCCAGGGAAATAAGGATTATGACTCAGGCGATCGCAAAACAAGAGCAAAGCTCTACCGCAACTTTTAACAAACTCAAATGTAAGGAATGTGGTGCAGAATACGAACTGCAAGCAAGTCATATATGTGAATTATGCTTTGGTCCTTTGGAAGTAAGTTACGATTACAACAAAATCCGTCGTCAAGTTACTCGCGAAAGTATTGCATCTGGTCCTAACTCTATTTGGCGTTATCGTCATTTTCTACCCGTTGCTAGTGAGAACCCCATTGATGTGGGTACGGGTATGACTCCTTTGGTACGTTCTCAGCGTTTAGCCCGTCGCCTGGGTTTAAAGAACTTATATATTAAAAATGATGCGGTGAATATGCCTACCCTCAGCTTCAAAGATAGGGTAGTATCCGTAGCTTTAACTAGAGCCAAGGAATTAGGCTTTACCACTGTTGCCTGTGCTAGTACTGGTAATCTAGCTAATTCCACTGCCGCGATCGCAGCCCATGCTGGTTTAGATTGTTGTGTATTTATCCCTGCAGACCTAGAAGCAGGAAAAGTTCTCGGTAGTCTGATTTATAGCCCCACCCTAATGGCTGTAGAAGGTAACTACGACCAAGTTAACCGCTTGTGTTCGGAAGTCGCGAATACACATGATTGGGGATTTGTCAATATAAATTTGCGCCCTTATTATTCAGAAGGTTCCAAGACTTTAGGGTTTGAGGTAGCAGAACAGTTAGGATGGAAGCTACCAGACCATATCGTTGCTCCCCTCGCATCTGGTTCCTTGTTTACTAAGATTTACAAGGGCTTTAATGAATTTGTAGAAGTAGGCTTGGTTGAAGACAAGCCGGTAAGATTTAGTGGAGCACAAGCAGAAGGCTGTTCTCCCATCGCCCAAGCCTTTAAAGCAGATAGGGACTTCATCCAACCAGTTAAACCCAATACTATCGCCAAATCAATTGCGATTGGTAATCCTGCAGATGGCATTTATGCGACAGAAATTGCCAAGAAAACTGGTGGTAATATCGAATCTGTAACCGATCCAGAAATTATTGAAGGGATTAAACTTCTAGCAGAAACCGAAGGCATCTTTACTGAAACTGCTGGTGGTACAACCATTGCTGTACTGAAAAAATTAGTTGAAGCTGGAAAGATCGATCCAGATGAAACCACCGTGGTTTATATTACTGGTAATGGTTTGAAAACCCAAGAAGCTGTTCAAGGTTACATTGGAGAAGCTCTAACCATTGAAGCAAAACTCGATAGTTTTGAGAGAGCATTAGAGCGTTCTCGTACTCTGGAGCGTTTGGAATGGCAACAGGTTCTGGTATAAGCCAGTTAATGAATCTAGAAATAGATAAATTGTTGTTCATATAGATAAATTGTTGTTCATGTTGAAGGGTGTATTCGCAAGTATGACATTCAAAATAACTCAAGTCTCATGCTTTGTGCTTCACACCCAATAATTCACACTTCATCCTGCCACTATGTCGATTAAAGTTTTAGTTCCTACTGCCCTGCAAAAATTCACTAACAATCAAGCTACCCTAGAATGTAGTGGTACAAATATTGCCGACTTGTTTGACTCCTTAGAACAAACTTGTCCAGGAATCAAAGCCAGGTTATGTGACGAGCAAGGAAAGCCGCGACGATTTTTGAACTTGTATGTCAACAGTGAAGATATTCGGTTTTTAGATGGTACATCAACATCCCTCAAGGATGGTGACGAAGTTAGTATTGTCCCCGCTGTCGCTGGTGGTTAAATATTTGTATAAATAAAATGGGCTGGATACCTAAATTGAAAACGCCTAATTGTTTAATTTATACAACTTAATCGTGTATTAAACTGAAGTTCCCCCGGAGCATATGTACTAAACATACC
>CBZS010000279.1 GCA_000613065.1 Richelia intracellularis
TCGTTTAAAGTTTCCGGGTACGATGCCACGGTTTACTGCCACGAAAAATTATTATATGGTTCCCTTATTCTTAAAGACATAGATCAAAAAACTTGATGGCAGTCACCAACGTCACAGTATAACTTTCTCATTATAACCCTTAAAAATAATGTTGTGTATATCAACGACAAATTTATTTAGGAGGGATACCAAATTGCCTCTATTTGATTAGCTATCGCCATTGCTTTACTGCGATCGTTAATATCTAATAAAGTGGTTGCATGGGCCATTTTTCTCCCCAGACGGGATTTATTTTTCCCGTACCAATAAAGATGAGTTTTTGCAAGCTGTTCGATTTGCTGGCGTTTCTCAAGATATTGATTTTTGGATTGCTCGTAGCCTAGCAAGTTAACCATAGTAGCACATGGATAAGTTAATTTAGTATTCCCCAAAGGGAAACCACAAATGGCTCTGAGATGCTGTTCAAATTGAGAGGTTTCACAAGCATCTAGGGATAAATGTCCGGAATTGTGAGTCCGGGGAGCCATTTCATTAATTAGAACTTGATTATTTTGGGTGAGAAATAGTTCAATTGCTAAAACACCAACATAATCTAGGCTTTCTAGCAAGGTAGTGGCAATTTGATTAACTTTTGTCAATACCGAGAAGTCAAGTTCTGCTGGTGCAAAGACGCGCCGACAAACTTGTTGTTTTTGTTGGGTTTCCACTACTGGATAAGTAACAATATCTCCATTTATATTGCGGGCGGCAATTATAGCTAGTTCTTTAGTAAAAGGGATAAATTCTTCTAATAAAAAATTATTAGATTGAGTAGGAAAAAAATTTAACTTTGATTTAAATTCATCAATATTGTTAATAATAAAAGTTCCCTGACCATCATATCCATGACGGCGAGATTTCATTACTAGTGGAAAACCAATATTATCTTCTATATCTTTAATTTGATAGGGTTTTTTTTCTATTTCTAGAGCCAAAAATTGAGGAGTAGGTAAACCTCGCTCTTGAAAAAAATCTCTTTGATGATATTTATCTAGCACCGGTTTGAGTGCAAGTAAATTGGGACGAAAACAAACCCCTTGCCTTGATAACAAGAACAATTTTTCTAAATCAACAAACTCGTTCTCAAAAGTAATTACATCACATCTTTGTGCTAATTTTTCTGTAGCGTTCGCATCATCAACGGCAGCAAAAACGGTGTCATTAGCAATGCTTACAGCTGGATCTGTGGGATTGGGTGTTTGCACTATCAACTCAACACCCAACTTTTTTGCAGCATCCCCCATCATCCAAGCTAGTTGTCCGCCACCGATTACACCAACTCGTTTCATTTGCACCCTAAGTGATTTTGGATTTTAAGCGCCCTGGTTTATAGTGTCCTTTTTCATCGGTACTGAGGACAATTTATCAGCAAACATTTTTTGCTTAAGATTAACCCTGGTTTTGATGAGCAAGGATTAGTATCTTACCATTGACTTTTAGCTTATAGCTAATGAAATTAACTAATATACGCCAAGCAAGATGGTTAGACGGCGTTGCTGAATACTGGGATGACTGGGGCTGACAAGGAGACACGAGGATTATAGCTGATGCTCTCTGACAAAATCATCCCACAATTATGGAATGCTTGGGTAGGCTACTAAAACTTATATTTCCGATCGCGTACCCACATACTAATAGGTATGGCGTGTCCTTGGTTATCGACCTTAATTCCCACTACGATTGGTTGTGTCTGCCTAGGTTTCACTTTTCGCGGCTCGGATATATCTTTTAGTAATATTGTTGCTTTGTCCGAATGTTTGTTTCTGTCGTCGTGGAATTTTACTGCTAATTACTGCTGGAATGGGTTCCGTATGCGAAAGTAATATTTGTTTTGCTCCTGCCCCATAATTTGGAGTTAGTCAAACATGAATCGAGAATTTCTTTTTGCATCACAGTCCACAAATCGTAAATAATATTTATAATATTAGTAACAAAACTTATGATTAAGTTTTGGCATCAAGTTTTTAAAGTTTTTATCTAATTATTGAGAAATCAAACCATGGAAAATCAAGATACTAAATTTGGCTTCACCCAATTTTCAGAAGTATGGAATGGTCGTCTAGCAATGCTTGGATTTGTTATTGGTATTGCTACTGAGTTGCTCACTGGTCAAGGTATTCTATCCCAATTGGGTCTTATGTAGTTCATGTTTCCCAATCTTTTTCAGGCAACGACAGAGTATTGGCGCAAACTAGATGAGTTAGAGCTAGCCTATCAACAAGGCAAGATTTCTCTAGAGGAAGTAGATGTCAGAGTTGCTTATTTAATAGCAGAACTTGCCATCGAACGCCGTGCGACTTTTACCTATTTTTATCGTATTTGCCAGCATTGGCTGACGACACAACGACGGACTGTTATTAGTTTGGTTATTTTGGGTCTCCTTACCTATATTTGGGTTTTGAGTAATTTATATTCATAGCCTAAACCTTTCATCATCTAGATTTAGACTTTATTCTCTTGGTTTTAAAAGCAACTGGTTTTGTAGCGAGGTTATCCAGTCCTGGTTACAAAACCTTAATTTATTGAGCTATGTAGACAAATTATTGGGGTTAACATTGAGAATACTATTAATAGCCTCTCAGTTACCCTAGTGCCAGTGATCTTTAGCTCCTTAAAAGTATAGATAGAAGAAGGAACCCACCTACAACGTTTCGTAGGGGGCAAGCTATCAGTGATTTATAAATATTCTGTCACTTTCCGGATATTTTGAATAAAAGAAGAAAAAAAGAAAACTCTGAAAGCAAAGTGGGGCAATGGATGTAGAGTTACAAATACTGAAACATTTAGCAAAAGATGCTCACCCAACAATTGCCATCATAGATGAATATTGTGCAGAGTATAAGGACTTATTTAAGGAAGTAAGAAATTATGAGTGTTTCAAATATTTACACTTAGGAATAATATCAACGATAAAAAGGAAATCATTACCAGAGATAGGGAAGGTAGTAAGTATAAACTCAGCCCAGTAATTACATCATTTCCTAGCTAATTCAGATTGGTCAGTAGATGAATTAAAACAACGAAGATTAAATAAACTTAAGCAAGTCTTGAATGGTCAGGCGATTACAGTAGTAATAGATGAAACCGGAGATAGAAAAAAAGGTAAAAAGACTGATTCTGTAGCGAGACAATACTTAGGAAGTGTGGGAAAAGTTGATAATGGAATCGTTTCAGTCAGTGCTTATGGAGTCTACCATAATATAACATTTCCATTGATGGTAAAAGTGTTTAAACCAGAAGGGACGTTAAAAGAAGGAGATAAATATAAAACGAAAATAGAGTTAGCGTCAGAAATAATTACAGATTTAATTGAAGAGAACTTTAATATCGAATTAGTACTGGCAGATAGTTTATATGGTGAAAGTAGTAAATTTCAGAGAAAACTAGATGAATCGAACTTAGCTTATGTAGTTGCAATTAGAAGTAATCACGGAGTCTGCTTGCCAGTAGGGCAAAGTGTTAGAGAAAATAAGTGGTGTAAATTTGAGATAACATTTAGTAATCAAAAATCAGAAACTAGATACATTAGAGAAATAATTTATGGTAAAAAAAGAGTCATAACTTACTGGGAAATAGCTAATGACCCAGAAACGATGCCAGAAAATTCTACCTCCTTCGTAATGACGAATCTTCAAGGAAGTTTTAAAAAGACTTTAGGCAACTTCTATGGATTAAGAACCTGGGTAGAATATGGGTTTCGTCAGTGGAAAAAAGAATTAGGTTGGACAGATTATCGTTTTACAAACTTTCAACATATTGAGAGGTGGTGGGAGATTATTTTTTGTGTTTACAGGATGATTAGTTTGAATTCTCCAACATTATTAGCCTTAAATCAATCTTGTGAAGTTAAGACTCAGCGGCAAATAAATAGCCATATTGATTTTTCTGGCGTTGCTTCAGGGGATGATTTCACTAAATTTTCAACGA
>CBZS010000280.1 GCA_000613065.1 Richelia intracellularis
AGACGGGCACCAGCAGCAATTTCCAACGCCAATTGATACTGGGGGTAAACTCCACCTAACTGTACTACCAAACCGCAAATACCCGACATTCCCGATTGCAAAATAATCTTACTAGCATGGCTTCCCTGGAGTTCCTGCTGTGCCTGTGCCTGGGCTTCTAATCTATCAAACTGCCGTTGCTTTTCCCGTTGTTCTTGGTAAAGCCG
>CBZS010000281.1 GCA_000613065.1 Richelia intracellularis
TTTGAAGGGTGAGCGTAGATAGGGCACTAAGTGAACGCATAGAGAAACCAGAAATAATCGACATCGTTACTAGAAAGCCGAGTGTTTAATTTAGTCTAATGTGCCATGGTAAACAATGTTTCATTTTTATACCAGTTAATGATTCGTTTGCCACTGATAACTTTGGTAACAATGCTGTTTGTACTTGCTGTTCTAGCGTTCGCATTTCATCCCAATATTGTTCTACCTGTCCTCTTGGTTCCATGGGTAAAAGAATGCTCACTGCTACCCAGGCAGCCCTTTGCCGTTGCCATTGTGCTTTTTTATCAACTATAAACCACTGTAATAGGGACGGATCTCCAACATTGTCCCAAGCATACCACTGTAAGACAGCGAAGGTTTGTTTCTCTGTACAGGCACGAAAAAATCTACCTTTGAGTTGCAAATTCTGGATATTAACCTCTGCTAAACGATATTGGGCTATTTCCCACTGCCAAAAACTATCAATATCTGTCCATTCCACTTGGGGTTGATTTTTTGGTCCATTTTGTGGCAACAAGATGATAATTGCTTGGTCTTCTATGTTCTTATTTTTAATTATTTGCAAAGACCATTTTTGTTTACCAATTTATTTTTGTGTTTGCTCGATAGTTTTCCACCAAGAAACAGTTAACCTTGTTTGATGTATTTTTTTTATTCCCCTAATTTAGCTACTGGTGGTGGTTCTTGCCATTGCTATTTCCCTTGAATAGTTCCTGGCAAGGTTCCTATAATTAGTAAAATTAAGAGTAATAAAAGAATAGAGATTTGATAAAAATAATTTTTCCTCAATTTTTTTGCTAAGGAAATCATAGTTAATAATTAAATTAAAGAAAACTCAATTAGCACTGGTTTATGCTCCGTTTTACCCAACCGAGGTCATAAAAGACCGCGTTGTAGTATGAGCCACGACAATAATTTACATGACGAGACTCGAACAGTTATCAAGAACAAAAATTTGATTACTAAGATTTAAAGTATACAGTCTGTATCGGGTAAAAATGAGTTATATCAAGGATATATAAATTTACAATGGCATCAACTAAATAGTGTGATATTATGCCCGAATAAGATTGCTGTAAAGGTTTTGCTGGCATAGTCTATGGATTGATGCCATAAAAGTGATGAAAGTGGCAAATACACAAGACGACAATTAATTTAGATACAACCGCAGACAAAAATTGTCACTCTAATATTTTGTTCAGAAAAATCTCATCAACTTCTCAGTTTGCCATCAGAACCTACTCATTTTGCTCTGTCATTCTAGTAATCAAGGATGAAAACAAACCAACCTCATCAAAGAAAAAGGGGAGAAACAATTATGAAACGCTTTTTAATCGCTAGTTTAGAAACTCTGTTATTAACAATTGCTGCTACACTAGCTTTTGCCAAAGAAGTTGCGGGAAATTCTCAAGTAAGTCAGAATCAAGTTACTAGAAAATTTCAACCATTTAATTTAGTTTTTCTTGCTTATCAACAAGGATATTTGCAAGAGCAAGGTATTCGTCGCAATGGTGCTTTTGTTAATAGTATGAGACAGGAAAAAATTAATGTAAAAGACCTAGTACAAAGTGCGATATATCTTGGTATATTATCTCCTGATACGATTAATGATGTTAGTTATATAAACCACATCCCGCACTTAATTTTGAAGTAAAAATAATGACATACAAAAGAAACACACAAGAATCATAATGATTAAGAAATAGAGTACAGAACGAATATCAAAAAAAATTAATTAAACAGAATAAATTTGACCATAAGATCGGTAATATGAGCACTAAAAAATTGAGGAGCAATAAATATGCCTTCAGATGTTGATAAATTTTTATTTGGGTTCAAAATTTTGTTAAGTAAATAAAGCAAATAATATTTTCGGCAATATGATCGCAGACAACTCAAAATGAAATGGCGTGATGATCTTAAATTAACAATTTGATTAACACCATCTAAAGTTAAAATATGGATACCTTGAAAGCATTGAAATACTCATCATAATGTAGGAGTAATGGTGAAGTTATCTAATTTATTTTTGATTCCGGTTTTGATTCTTTTTAAGGTATTCCTTTGTTGCCTTTGACCGAGATGACAAACTAACAAACACAAAGATATTAAAAATAACATGGTCTCAATTCGTTCAGGATTTTCAAAAAAGAAGCTATCAGCAAAAAATAAAGGGCCTTTCAAAAATATAAATCCTCTTTCATAAGAGGATTTATATTTTTGAAAGGTGGGATGTATCATAAAAAAGCTCACAAGGCATATGCTGAGAATTATAGAAAACAGCACCCTGTGACCAAATGACTAAGAATTATCCTAGCAATTTAACGTGGGAACAGTGGGAGTTAATCCCAGAGCTGTTTCCAGAGGCAAAATCAGGTGGTCGTCCACCTACAACATCTATGTACCCAATAAGTAGTAAACGCGATTTTATACCTACTGTGTCAAGGATGTACATGGGGGGCATTACCAGGAAGGAGATTTACCACCTTGGTCTACAGTCTATCGCTATTTCAGAAGATGGGGCAAAGACCGTACTTGGCTTCAGGTTCATGACAAACTATAATATGAATGGGTTCGGGTAGCAGCCAGTCGAGAACCAAGTCCATGGGAAGCAGCCTTTGATAGCCAATCAGTTGAAACCGCAACCATGATTTGTACGGGTGTTGGTTTCGACGCAGGAAAACAAATACATGGAGGTAAGCGATTTATTACGGTTGACTTGTTAGGGCTAGTTTTGCGAGTCTTGGTTACTTCTGCAAGTGTGCCAGAACGTCCAGGGGCTAAACTAAACGTGCACGTTCTGGCAGGTTTATCAGATGAAAGATAAAGTTAAAAGACTGCACACTATCTGGATGGATGGAGGATATCGGGGGGAAGATTTTGCCCACTGAATAATCGATGTTTTTCGTTGGATTGTGGAAGTGGTTCTCAGACCCTTAAAAAAGAAGGGTTTTACCCTTTTACCAAAACCTTGGATTGTAGAACTAACTTTTGGGTGGTTCAATTGGTGTAGAAGATTAAGTAAGGACTATGAAAGGCTACCTGAAACTTCTGAGACTTTAATTTATATTGCAATGATACGTATCATGGTCAGGCGAGTTGCATGATTTGTAACTCACTTCGACTTTTAAAACATCCTCTAAGATTGTTGATTCTTATAATTTGTAATAATTTCGGATGGCTTTAACTTCTGTTTGTCAACTAAATTAGTCGCTAAAATAAATCTTCCAGCTTGCTTTTTTCGGATTTATATCTCTTCTACTCCTCTCATTAATAATGGTATATCTCGATCACTACTCGTAATTAAATCTAAAACGCATTGCTTTAAATCCGGTCTATCGTCAGGGGAATATCCTTTAGTTATAATTATTGGTCTTACTCTAGTAATTTATTCTTTTTCATTCGCATCATCATTTTCATATTCTCCATATAGATGAAATGATGTTGAATCAAGATGTGAATATTTTGTATCTATCTTAAATTTATTCATTACTGATAAGACTATTTCTAGAAACAGGTGAACTTAATCTGTATTTATATAAATAATCCATGAATCTTCCAATTATATCATCAGTTTCCTAATCTATTTTCACGTCTTCTCCTAATAGCATTTTTATCCCTTTATCATCAATATCATCAAAAAAATGAATGAATAAATATAAATTTATTGATACAAATTCCAATGCATTTATGAAAATAGCTATGACTAATATCCTCAATACAATCTTATCACGATAATCTATTCCTAGTTTATAACTAATTATTTCAAATATTCCTATTTCATCAATTAACCCTGCTACAATTCCTAATTGGTTGATATTTTTATTTTCTGTATTTTCTATGGGAAACATTTTTCACCCTGAAAGATTTTCAGCTTTTTGATTGTGTCACTTGGATTGAACCAATATATATTAATGGCATTTGATAAGTGCGGGATGAATTAGCGTTTGAAACCATTGAGAAATCGTTAAAAATTTAGTGAAATCATCCCGCACTTATCCAACGCCCTTAATTCTGGTAAATCTTGAGTTGGCTCCCAGATTTGGAGGAAGACTTGTAGTGTTTGCTTTGCTTCTTTGTGGGTGAGTGTTTTAGGGAGATTAGCAGGATAACGAAGCCATGTTAGAAGGGTTTTTATTTCCTCAGTACCCCCGCCAGTAAAACAGGTAAGAAAACGCCATTGCTTGAATTTGTTATGACTGCGATCATACAGATTATTGAGGACAACCACAACTTGCTTTAACTCTAGTTTTTTTATACTACTCAACCCCAGTGCTGCATGATAACGCAAGGATTGATCCACCTTTTGAACCTTGAGGAATTTGAGGATATCGGGGATGTATTTCGCCGCCGGTTCTCCAAAAATACCCAACGCTTCTGCTGCAGCTGAACGAACATATAATAAATTCACTTTTTCATCCTTCAGGATGTTGACAAGTTTCTCAGCAATCTTTTCCGGCTTATTCATGACAGATTTTATATCTTTGCTGTCATATTCCCTTATTAATTTGCCCAAAGCATATCCCTTAAGTTGCTCATAGCCATCATCCAAGGCTGCGAGAATACCGTTAATCTGCTATTCCTGGGGTTTTAGTTTGGGTGCTTCCTTGGCATTTACCGAGGGGAAGCAGAGGACGAAGGTAAGCAGGAAGATGAGGGGATACAGAATGAATTCTTTGGGCATGCTAGAGGAGGGAAGAGAGGGAGAGAGTCTGCAGAGATAATACAATTTTTGGCGTTGCTGATTACAGTGAAAAACAAGAATTGGGTGATTCTCCACACCACTTGCTAAAACCGAGGAAACCTTGGCAACACAGTGGCTCCCCAAAACCACACTACCTCACCGCAACACGCTTATCTCCGCACTTATGCAACGCCCAAATTTAATAAAGTGGGATGCTCCCACTTTATTAAATGCATGTATTTATTTATTCAGCATCTTTAGTATGGGTTTTACGCTCTAAAATTTGCTTTAAGACCAATGTGACTACAGCTAACAACCCTAGTAATACTGCCGCCGAATAAGCTGCTTCTGTTTCATAATTCTTGTAAGCATCCTCAATATATAAGGGTATAGTTTGAGTTTTACCAATGATGTTACCGGATACTACAGCCACCGCACCAAACTCACCCAAAGCCCTGGCACTGGTTAAAATTACACCATAGAGCAAGCCCCAGCTAATATTAGGTAGGGTAACGCGCCAAAATATTTGCCAATTGCTAGCTCCTAAAGTACTAGCAGCCTTTTCTAGATCATCTCCTAGTTCTTCTAGTACTGGAATTACTTCCCTGGCAATAAAAGGCATACTGACAAAGGCTGTAGCCAACACCATACCAGGAAACGCAAAAATAATATTCAAACCATGGTCTTGTAACCATCCTCCAAACCAACCCTGTCTACCATAAAGTAATACCATCATTAACCCTGCGACTACAGGGGAAATAGAAAATGGTAAATCAATCAGACTCAACAATAAAGAGCGTCCTGGGAATTTATGACGAGCTATCGACCAAGCAGCACATAACCCAAATACTGTATTTAATGGCACAGTAATTAGAGCCAATCTCAGTGTCATACCCGCAGCATGGAGAAAGTAGGATTGGGATAGGTTAGCAACAAATGCTCCTATACCTTTTTTAAATGCTTGGAAAAATACATTAAACGCAGGTATGTAGATTATCAATGCCAAATAAGCGATCGCAATCCCAATTAAAATGGCTGGAGGGATCTTTTTCTCCTGACGGGACTGAGCTTTGCTTATACTTTCATGCCTTGTCATAGCTTCTTCCCCAAGCTTGTAATAAATTAATTCCCAGTAAAATAACCAGAGACATCAGCAGTAATACCGTGCCAATTACCGTTGCACCAACAAAGTCATACTGTTCTAAACGCTGAAAAATCAGCACGGGTGCAATCAAGTCTTTAAAAGGGGTATTGGAAGCAATAATTACTGTGGAACCATATTCACCCACTGCCCGAGAAAACCCAAGAGCCACACCAGTTAAAATCGCTGGTAGTAAAGGTGGTAATATCACTCGCCAGAATGTTTGCAATTGGGATGCTCCCAAACTCCATGCAGCCTCTTCTATATCCGTTTCGATCTCCTGAAGCACAGGTTGTACTGTCCGCACTACAAAAGGTAAGGAAATAAATGTCATTGCTACAGCCACACCAAACCTGGTGAAAGAAACCTTAATACCCATGGGTGCAAGCAAGGAACCTACCCAGCCATTCTCACTGTAAACCGTAGATAATGTTACACCTGCTACTGCTGTAGGTAAAGCAAACGGTAAGTCTACGGTAGCATCAATAATTCGTTTACCTGGGAAATCGTAGCGTACAAATACCCAAGCAATTAATGTACCAAAAACACCGTTCATTAATGCAGTTAGAAAAGCAGTTAGAAAAGTTACGTCGTATGTCGCTAATGCTACAGGACTAGTAGCGATCGCCCAAAACTGTTCTGGGGTAGTACTGCTTGCTTTCTGAAACATTGCCAGTATGGGCAACAGGAGCATTACTGCCATGTATCCCAAAGTTATCCGCCATGTCCAAGGTAGCTTGAATAAACAAATGAGGAAATTTTTGGGATTTAATTTGTTTTGAGGCTTGAATTCAGGAGATGTTGTCATATGATAGGGGCAACCCTTGTAGTTACACTGTATGTGCAAAGAATATAGTTTCAAAAATTAGCGATTAATTTTAGTTTGAATTTGGTCAAACATTGCACCATCAGCAAAGAATTTTGTTTGGACTTGATTCCAACCACCAAAATTACTAACTTTATTCAGGCTTTCTACTGGGGGATATTTACCAGCTAATTGCTTTAATTCCTGTGTTTGTGCAGAGATATCAACTACTGGACGAAATCCCACCTTAGCAAATTCTGCTTGTGCTTCTGGGGTAAATAGGAATTGCACAAAAGCTTCCACTACTTCCCTGTTACCATGCCTATCCACATTTTTATCAACAATAGCGATGGGATTATCAATGGATATATTCACATCTGGAATTACATAATTTGCCTGTAAACCCTTTTGCTGTGCCAAGATAATTTCATGTTCGTAGTTAATTAAAACATCTCCTTGACCTAGTTTGAGAAAGGCATCGGTGGCTTCCCGCGCATCCCGACTAAGGATAGGGGCATTACCATAAACTTTGGTGACATAATCAGCAGCTTTGGCTTCATTTCCTTTGCTGTTTATTGCTGCATTCCACAATGCCAGGAAGTTCCACCGGGCAACACCTGATGTTTTGGGATCGGCTGTAATTAAACGTAGGTTATCTTTGGCTAAATCAGACCAACTATTAATACTTTGGGAATTATCTTTACGGGTAACTAATGCCACCACCGATTGAGAAACAATACTATTATTGGGAAGTCTCTTTTCCCATCCAGGAGCAATTAAACCAGTCTGTTCTATTTTACTTGTATCCAGTGCCATTGCTAAATGAACAACATCTGCGGGTAAACCATCAATCACTGCACGGGTTTGAGCCCCGGACGGACTATAGCTTTGATTAATGCGGACTGTTTGGTTGTGTTCTTGTTGCCACTTTTGCGTAAATTTAGGAATGATGGCTTTATAAGCGTTCCTAGTGACGATAAAGGAAGCAAGGGTAAATTCGACATTTTGTGATGGTTTGGCAATAATCTTGGCTTCAAAATTACAGGCAGCGATCGCCATACTTAAGCTTATCCCTACTAGAAACAGAGATATAAACTTTGTTGGCACATTTACTACTTTGATAACTCGCCGCCAAACCCTCATTTTTTCTTGCCTCTGCATGAATCTACGGTAAATCAGTAGGGATACTGTATTTTAAGTAATGAAATTGATATTACAGAACCCAGAGACAAAAAGCAATCAATTATGGCTGTATGGGGACAAAGGATTCTTGTTGCACTAAGTCGCGTACGTTTTCAGAGCGGGCAAAATCAATAAAATCTTTTTTTAATCCAGCGGGTAGTCTGTTGGTAACTAAATTGAGGGGACGGGAAAGAGGGAAAGTTCCTTGATTAACATTGGCGATGGTAGCATCTACCCCTGCCATTGGTAATAGTTTTAAGGGCATACCACGCACTATCATATGTTCCGCAGCAATAGATACATAACCCGGATTTCTCACCAAAATTGAAAAAAGAGGGGTCTAAAACTGCCAAAATGTATGTATATTGCAAAATAATCTTAGCAGTTTAAAGGATGACCCCAAATAAAAATCATTCTATACCGGAACTGTTTGTATTTGGACAGGTAAAGTCATGTCCAGTTGTAGTCAATTTCAAGGGAGAGCCTGTAACATCGGATGCAGGGTTAGTTAACATTCATTGCATAACTAGACAGAAAAAGAGAAATAACATCACGATTTGCAAGATGTTTTAAAGATTACCGAGACCCCAATAAAGTTTTATATCCAGTTCATAACTTAATTGCACAAAGGATATATATATGGCTTAATCATGGGGTATGAAGACATAAATGACCATAAAATTCTACGTCACGATCCAATATTCGCACTTGCGGTAGGAAGGGTTATTAACTCAGAACAAGAATTAACGACTTTGGCGGGGGAAAGCACCTTAAATCGTCTCGAACATTGTCCAGAAGACGTATCTTCAAGAGAAAATAGTCGGTATCATCGTATTGACTATGATGCTAAGGCGATAGAAACACTTTTAGTTGAGCTATTTTTAGAATATTATCATCAGCCACCGCGACAGATAATAATAGATTTAGATGTGACGGATGATTTAGTTCATGGTCATCAAGAATAAATATTCTTTAATACGTATTACAAAGGATATTGTTATGCTCCCCTTTATCTTTTTTGTGGTAAACATTTATCTCCCATAGGTATTTGAAATAACTTAGCAAAAAGTTTTCCTGTAGAATGATTTTGTGTTTTACTAACAACCAAAATTGGTTCGTTTTTACCCCCTACTTGTTGCCAATTGTTGATTTTATTAATGTATATATCAACAATTTGCTTTTTGGTGAGATTTGCAACGGGATTATCTCTATGTAGTAATACATAGAGATAATCTTGAGCGATAGTAAATGACATTAATTTTTCGTTATCTCTTAGCTTACGGGATGCCATACCAATATCAACCTTTCCTTGGGTAACATCCTTAATTCCTTGAGAAGAACCACCAGTTTTAATACTAATTCGGACATTGGGATATTTTAGTTGATAACCTTTGGTGATCCCTTTTACCAACGGTTCTACAGTACTAGAGCCAGTAAATCTGAGTTTACCCTGGGTGAGTGAGGCTGTATTTCCTGCGGGTGCGACTCTTGTAGTAAGATGGGGAGTGGAACTTAGACAGGTATTGGAAGAGGTGGAGAGGTAGTAGAACAACGAGCTTTGAAAACTTGCTTGATCAAAGGAATACCACTAGAGTACAAAGCCAGGTGATTGGGTTTATGTTCTTGTTGTAGATGAAACTGCCAATACTCATCCCAATCGCCACTGATGTATAAAGAACCCAGGGGTAAAACAGCGTCAGCACCCCTCATGGTCCATCTAGCCCCAGTGATATCCATCCTGTCTTTAATCAGGTGGCGACAATCACTCCCGTGGCGATGGGGAATCCAGCTTTTAAGTAATCGTCATATTTGAGGTATTTGGCATTGTTAAGTAAATATCTAGCACAGGTATCCACGGGTTTACGTTCTTGGGGGGTGAGTTTGGGTAAAGTCGCACTGGGGCGCATACCTGGGGCAACTGAACTTGATTTAGGTTCAAGGATAAGCTGTAAACGTTTGCTCTCCCAAGCTTCTGCCTGTGTTGAAGTCTGAGAATAAAAGACAAATGCAGCTTTCCACAAATACTCAATCACATGGATAATATCCCTGTCTTAGTCCATGAGAGAGAATATTGCTGTGCTGGTAGATAAAACTCTCCATCCAAAGCAAATAGCGTATTTATCTTTCTTCCTCCATAACCGATTCTATTGGCGATTACTGTGCCAAATAATCTGGTCAATTACCGCGACAATTTTTTCTTGTGTGTTCTGTTTACTGAGTCTGTGCCTGGACACTCTCCCTCTATTTCATCTTGAGTGCGTTTATCAAAATATCTTTGTTTGTAACAACCGTCTCAATAGTTCGTATTCATTCTCAAGTAACTTACTCTCTATCTGGGAGTGTTCTAACCCACAAATGCTGTCTGAGTCTAACGAACTAACTATCTGTTCAAATAGTTCTCGTGCTTGTGAGCAAAACATACCTTGATTTTATGTAGATCCTTGCATAGGGTCTAGAACTGTTCCTGTTTTTTCACTTTTTACAAGCCAATTCCATCAAGTACATTTTTGGCTGTCAATACTACTGTGGTTGACTTGTCATTTATTATTCTTAGATCATACTCCCTACTACCAAAAGAGTCGCGCCCATTTGCTGCTGGGGAATGGCTACAGGCTTGCAAGAAAGCAGCAGCAAATAGAATTATTGATAGTAATGCCGGTTTTTGCAGTTTTATCATCGTTTTGCGGTTGCAGTTTATATAATTAGAATTTTTTACCGCATATATTTTGCGCAGTTTTTACGCATATGTCTCATGCAAAAAACCATAACTATTACTGAATCAGTATATATTTGGGCGTTGCATAAGTGCGGGATGAATTAGCGCTTGAAAGCATTGAGAGTACTTCATGGCTACTTAATCACCAAGTAAAATAAGGAATTGAGCTAGTAAAAGAATATGGGGATTTACCATTAATTGAATGCTATCCCGCACAATTGAACCCACATTCCGCAGGTTAGTTAGCAAAGAAGATAATATTTACCACAGGGAGCACCAAAAAACTGTAGAATCGAGCACCGCTGTTGACTGAGGTTGGAAATCTGTTTGAAAGAACGGAAGGTTAATAAATGAATTGACATGAAAAATTGAAACACCCAACGTAAAGTAGGAGTGGCAGTTGGTTTAGCTAACTGATTTTGAATTGTTTGGGAGCCTCGTTTTAGAGATTGGCGTAATGCCCTGTGACCTAGGCTGTAAACTAGCAAACACAAACCCATAACCATTGCCAAAGCCGCCACTCTTTTCCTTGAATTTAGAAACACAGTGGAAGTAAAAAACAATGGGTGTTTGAGAAACCAAAAACCACGTTCTGTAGATTGTTGTGCCTTATATTCAGGTAAAACATCTTCGTTGCTAAGTTTGTCGGCATCAAGAACATTGCTGGCAAGAATAAACCTGCCAGCCTGTTCTGTGGCAATGGTAATTGCAGTTTCTTTGGGTACAATTTCGGCTTGAATATGGGAAATTAGGTAGGTTGAGAATCCTTGCGAGGTCTACCACGTCCCCGGTGTTGGCCATATTCAATAACTTCAATATTTGTAAGTTGATGAAATGGCAACTGACTCTCAAGTAATTTGCCTGCGTTGAATGCATCTTCGCCACATGCAAATTCCTGTTGACATAATTTTCGTAGTTGGGATTGTGCCTGGGTATATTTTTTGGTCAAACGTTTTTCCAGTTGTTTGAAGTCAGATTCTTTACGGCCTTCACTTTCTATCACTAGCCACCGTTGTCGCACACCACCATAATCATTACAACAGGGGGCAATACGATATCCTGGTATTTTACTTGGTACAAATGCATCAATACCGTTCTTTTCTAATAGTTCTTTTCTAATAGTTCTTTTGCGCCAGTTAGGCTTCCAGGAACTCGAGATACCCATCTGAATGAGACTATCATCTGCAAATTGTCTTCAGTGTAAAGGGCTGCATCCGGAACAAATAAAGCATCAATTTGCCATTGTTTGTGGAAATCTGCCATAAGTGTGTGTTCCAAACATGGCAGAATCGACTTCATTACCATGTGCAACTCTTAAATATAAAGGAATATCTCCATCACCACTCCACATCAAGTCAAGGATAAATTGTTTCAAATCTGGTCGGTGCTCTCTAGAATAACCATATGTAATTGTAATTAATCCTGATTGTGCTGATGCTTCATCATCAGTACCAGTTCCATAATCCCCATGTACATGAAATGAACTTGAATCCAAGTGGAAGCTGTCCATTTTCACTCCAAATCTATCTGCTGCGGATAGTGGGAATCGGATAAAAATTTCCGTTAATCCTGCATCATATAGTTTGTCTAACACTCTGCCCAAGGGTTCATGGTTAAAATCTTCTGGTTGTATTCCTTCTCTCAATAAATATTCCCTTGCAATCCCTGAAAAGAACTTCTCAAATAAATATAGTGGTGCACTGATAAAGCCTAAGCCATTGAGAATCATTGCTTTGACCACTTGGCCTGCGCTGATTATTTATTGAGGATGAGTTGCAAGCAGTTGGTTGAACAAATCAACCAAACTCATTTCATCAATAATCCCTGCCACTATGCCTAAGTGAGCGATATCTTGTACTTTGATTTGTTATTCAGAAAAACTCATATTTCAAAAATACAACATTTTGCGATCGCACCTGCGGAATGTGGGTTGAATCAAGTATTCATGAATATTCTCAATAATGCCATGGATGCTTTACTAGAGCAGTCAGAGGAAGTTAATAAACAAATTATAATAAAAACGGAAGTAATCAACAGAAATGGAGTTGAATCTGCACAGATTATTATTCAAGATAATGCTCGGGGAATTCCTTTATAAATTCAACATAAATTGTTCGAGCCTTTCTTTACTACAAAACCTGTCGGGAAAAGTACGGGTTTAGGGTTATCGATTTGCTACAAAATTATTGAAAAACATTATGGTGAAATTCAGGTCATTTATCAACCACAGCAGGGTGCAAAATTTATTATTACGTTGCCAATTTTTTACTTTTAGGAATAGGTATAGGGAATAGGGAATGTTGATAGCTGGTGGCTGTACAACTTTCTCTTCATTCCCTTCGATTTTTCCCTTATTCCCTCACATACTAATAAACCTACTATTGATTGCCATCATTCACCATAAGGGAATCGGTGCTAAATTGTTTGTGAACCATTTTCACTTGTTCGCTATTATTGTCGTGAGCTTCCATAATGCAATCAATCAAGCGATCGGTGAACGGTATGCGTAAATGGAAGGTGCCATCTTGCTTGAGTTTGATGTGGCGATCGCCAATCGTAACAGTTGCATCTGGTTCTGTTGCTCCGTGAATGAGCAACTCGGCATCGGCAACGAACCAAAAGCCTTGTCCTTGATGACTTAATACGCGAATTGTCGCGGAACGTGCTAATAGTAACCACCGTTCTTCATCCGTAATATAGCCAATTTCTGCCATGTAATTGCGATCGCGGATGGGAGTTGCCACAAAGCGATCGTTCGTGGTTTGGTCGCATTCATATTGCTGTACTAACTTGGGTTCTTGATAACTCAAGTCAATATCAGTTACGTCATACAACCTTAAAGCTAATTGCTTACCTCCCTGGTGCTGCAATTCTGTTTGTTGAGCTGCAGAGATATACCATGAGGCATAAGCCCACTTAGGAGTACGATTGACTAGGATAATGCTACTTTCACCATCCTGAATTGGAGGGTTGGGATATGCAGAAATAGTTGCTACATTACCATTTTCCGTTGTTGATGGGGATGACCAAAAAGATGCAGCTGCGGCAGTTGCAACTCCAGCAGTGGCTACTTTAATACCATCTAGGGGACCCAAGTTGGTATTGGTTGATGATTCCCCGACAAAGGTGCTAAAAACCCGAATAATGTTAGAGCGGGCTATGGCGAACCAACCGTCCTTACTATCAGCATAACCTAATTCTGCCATATAGTTGCGATCACTCAGGGGAATATCTACTACTAGGTTGTTATCCTCTTGTTTACATTCATACTGTTTAACTAATTTTGGACTTTGATAACTCAGGTCAATATCGGTAACATCGTATAACCTCAATACCAGTTGTTTTTCTCCGCTCTGGCTTTTATCTCTCCCATATTCCTGGAAAATGGTCCATTTTGCTTGAGCTAATTTCTCGCTTTCGGTGGAAAGAAATAGGGTTGTTTTATTGGTTGTAGCATTCCTCATGAGGGAGGGTTCTGCTGCATCTGCAACCATATCTAAGCTTTCTGAGGAAAATTGCGACTGATATTCTTGCGCTTCATTCTGTTTTTTCTTGTTCAGGGCAGCTGCTCCTGCGATACCACCTATTCCCGCTGCAATTACCGCACTTGTTTCCACATTACCAATACCATCTGTTTCCCCACTATCTTCTGGTTCTCCATATGGAGATGGGTAAGAAGGATTGACTACGGCTACTGGTGCTTCTAAATCCAAGCTAGAGTCATGGGGGTCTGAATTCTTATCAACTATCTTCTCTGGAGACGGAGTAATAGTACCTGGTTGATTATGAGTATCATCATAACCATTTCCAGGAGTTGGGGGAATAGTTGCAGTCTCTGGTTTGACTTCCTTGCTTTTTTTCCTATGTAAAATCGATAGTAAGCCTAATGCCCCTAAACCTCCTAAAAGTAACTGCCACCACCAACTCAAACCTTCATAAGCATTTGTACTAGTAGTTCTGTTATTTATAATACTGCTTGCTCGTGATTGACTATCATTACTTACTGTCTTGGCTCCAATACCTTTACCTGTATCTGCATTACCAGTATTGGTACTACTATCTTTGCTGGCATCAGGGTTTATATTATCACTTTCAGTATTAGATGTTGCTGTTGTCGTACTTTCTGGGGATGGTTCCGGATTAGAAGGCTCCCCACTATTGGCTGCTTGGGTCCCTAGTTTTTGAGCATTGGTATTAGCTTCATTAGCTATCGCAGTTTGTATGGCATCCTGTCCTGGCTGATTACTAGTGAATCCGAGGAAAGTATTCACTTGTGGACTAGGATTTTGTCTGTATATATATACTGAAGGTAAAGAGAAAGGATATTTTGGATTATCTGGTTGAATTTTATGGAGTGAAAGGGTCCGTACGGTTGATACATTGGTTAATTGCAAAGATGGCACATAGCTTATGCCATCTTTACCTAATTTTTCGATTATTTTTGCTGTATCATCTGTATCGATCTGGATAGCATTAGCACCTGTAGCAAATTTACCCTTCTGAAATACGGGATAGTTAAGGAAGGCTTGACGAATGTCGCTCGCTGTTGGGCGATCGATAAACTGAATTTTACCTGGAGAACCCCCTAATTCTGACCAATCTGTAATCTCTCCCCGGAAAATCCGGGCAAATTGTTCAATAGTCAAACTGCCTTGAAAGGGGTTTTCCTTCCCAACAATGATCGCTATTTTGTCTCGATGTAGAACTATTTGCTTTAAACCTTGGGCTTTTTCTTCTGGTGTGAGTTCATGGTTAATCGCTGCAATGTCTGCCTCACTCGCTAATACAGCTTTGATTGCTCCTTCGGTATTACTATCAACTATTTCGATTTCAGTCCCAGAAAATCGTTTCTCAATGCTGGACTTCAAACCTTGATTAATTGCAGCCATATCACTAGAGCCATGAATTAGCACTTTTGTCCCCGTAGGAACATTTTGTGGTAATTTAAAATTTGTGTTTTCTTTGGTAGACTCTGCCCTGATCAATTCCGGTAACATGAAAGCAGCACCCATTGCGGTTGTTGCCAAGACTACCAGCAATGCTAGGTTGAAAACAGGGTTATCTTTATTTTGTTTCTGCCACATACGCCTTTAAGTTTTAAAACTATCTGAAACAGAATCCATCATTACTATGTGTGGTCTGCTTTTACATTAGGACGGGCTAATTATACATCTGTGTTATCTAATTTCTAAGTTATAGGTGATACTCACGGCTCCAGACAATTACTTTATCTAAATTTATCTTGCTTATCCCAGTTCAGAGTCGGGAGTTGATTTTTTTTTATTATTAGCATTCGCATCAACCACCGTAAAATATAAGAGAGGAAGAGGTTGGAAAATTAGGGGTAGGGAGAAAACTTTTTTACATGGTTGTGAAAAAAATTTTATTGGGACTGCCTTACTTCTGGCTTCACATACTGTTAAGATAACTGTTTTCAGATCCTCAGAACTTCCTCACAAGTCATGAAGTAATATAAAACTGAAAAGTGTACGCGGTCAGTTTATTAATTCCGAAATAGTTTAGATATCCTCAGAAATACTCCTCCCCTTAAGTTGGAAATTAAGACATAGCCATCAAATGGAGAAAGCAGCATGGGTAACAAATCTAGTGAAACAAATCCAAAAGTAAGAGCAACATCTGCTATTTGGGGCTGTGCCATTGGTCTGTTGGGTGTATGCATTACCTTAGTTGCTATCAGGGAGAGTGGAATTATATTGCCCCTTCTAGTGGTTCTTGGTGCTGGGGGTGGAACGGCTGCACTGTGGTTCTCACCTGATAAACGTCAGCAAGAAGAGGTTGAGTTAGCTCGGTGTATGAAGGCTTTGGAAGAACGAGTAATGAATCTAGAGATAATTTATACCAGCCTCCCAGATACCACCAAGCCCTTTTTTGTTGCAGACAAACAAGACCATCTTTAAAAAAGTTCTCACACTTTTCCGAAATGCATCCCATGGGTACTGTATTCATTATCAGAACCAGCTTACAGAGCTTATAAATACTTTTAGAAATAGCCACGGGATTATAACCCAATAAAACTCAGTCACAAAGACTGGGTTTTTGGCTTTTATGTCAAATTGGTCTTCTAGAAACGATCATTGTTCTGGTTACCAGGTTCAGCCTCCTAGTTATTACAGTTGGTGCAAGTTAGGAGTGACTTATAAAAACTCTTTAATAAATAATTAGCCCTCAGACATATTCACCTCAACAATATTTGTTGCAAAACTCTGATAAGCTCCACCAATTTGCTTTGCCATAGAGTCGGGGAAAACATGGAAATCCCCACTTTATAAGGCTTTAATAATAGCTTCGGCAACTAATGTGGGAGGCTCTGCGATCGCTGTTAGCCCTGCGGCATCACCCATATCTGTGGCAATTGCTCCAGGGTGAACGCTCAGTACAATTGTTCCCTGCTCGCTCAATATTTCTCGCAATGCTTGTGTAATAGAGTAAGATGCAGCTTTGGAAGCAGAGTAGGTGCCGAAGTTGGAGAATGTTTTCATGGAAACGACAGAGTTAAGTTGAGCAAATACCCCAGCTCCGTTGGCTTTGAGTACTGGTGCAAACGCCTGAGCCATATTTGAGGTATTTGACATTGTTAAGTAAATATCTAGCACAGGTATCCACGGGTTTACGTTCTTGGGGGGTGAGTTTGAGTAAAGTCGCACTCCGGCCCAGACCTGGGGCAACTGAACTTGATTTACCTTCAAGGATAAGTTGTAAACGTTTGCTCTCTCAAGCTTATGCCTGTGTTGAAGTCTGAGAATAAAAGACAAATGCAGCTTTCCACAAATACTCAATCACATGAATAATATTTCTGTCTTAGTCCATGAGAATATTGCTGTGCTGGTAGATTAAACTCCCCATCCAAAGGAAATAGTGTATTTGGCGTTGCATAAATGCGGGATGATTTCACTAAATTTTCAACGATTTATCAATGGTTTCAAACCCTAATTCATCCCGCACTTATGCAACGCCAATTTACGTAAAAGACTCGCAAACATATAAAGTCTCTTGTTTGTTCCCTAGACTCTAGCCAGTGATTCTAACACTAGCTAGTATTGATTAGCCAAATTCTCTCTTCTTCCTTCTTCCCAACTACATTAACCGATCCAATCCCCCCAACACAGACATATCCTCTGCATCCAATTCCACTGGTGTCCCACTGCGGATCAACTCCGCGAAATCTTCATTGGGAACCATAATTGTTAAAGTGTACAAACGCCCATTACCAGTATTTTCAATTACATGAGTGCCCGTTGCTGGAACTAACAAACTATCCCCAGCTTTAATCGCCATACTCTTACCATCACAAATAGCCCTACCTTCTCCCTTCAGCACAAAAAACATCTCTAATGCCCACTGATGGCGCTTTGGAGGAGTTTTTCCACCAACTTCAAATATTTCCACACAACAAGTTCAAGAAGAATTTGCGAGCGCGGGATCGAAAATAATTGTCAAGCGATTGGTATCATTAGGACTAATGCGATATGTTTGGTAATCCTTGGGAGACTTAACAACGGGAATTACGCAACTAGAGGCGTAAGCTTGCATTATCATTTTCCTTCTGTTGCTGGTTGATTCAGGGCTGTGAGAATATCTTCAGAGTCGGTGACAAAACCAAAGCATTGTTTGACGTTATAGAGAGTGGCTTGCCAACAGTATTCTGGGGATGTGGTGGCACTACAGTCTTTAACTAAAATGCAGTCATATCCCAAAAAATTCCCATCTTGCAGGGTACATAGTACACATTGATCCGCATTTACCCCGGCAAAAAATAAGGTGGTTTTGCCCAGATTTTTCAAAATACTATCCAAGGGTGTATCCCAAAAACCACTCATGCGATACTTGTCCACAAAAATGTCCCGTGGTTCTTTTTTTAACTCATCCACCACCGCAGCCGCCCAACTGCCCTTTATCAGTACTTGAGCCTGATTTTTGGGCAAGTGATCGCCTAAACCAACCCCATCTCCTGTAGGATTATAAACATGGCGCAATCCAGCACTAATATTCAGTAAGTCGAGACGATTAGCCCAATTTAGCCAAATTACAGGTACACCGCGATCGCGTAATACGGGTAATAATTTTTGCAACGCTTCTATTGGTTCTCTGGCAGGTGTTACATCCACCCCTATATGAGCTAACCAACCATCGGGATGACAGAAATCATTTTGCATATCAATTACCACCATGGCAGCTTTCGCCAAATCCATTCGCAGAGTTTTCGTTTCTGTTGATAAGGTAACAGGTTGTGGTTGAATGGGTGGACGCGTGATGTCTGCGAACACTTGATTAACCGCCCAAGGATTTGGTTCAATGCCTAATTTCCGCAGAGGTTAATTCATAATGGGCAATACCAACACTCTTTATTTACTTTTTTACCCTGAAATCTAGCTATTGCGTCTAAATATTTAATTAAGGTTTAAATGAGCAACTTCATAATTCAAAATGCGATCGCACAACAACTACCCCATACTAAAGTTCTTCAGAATTGATACCTTTTTCTTCCAACTTTTTCAAAAAATCCTGATAGCGTTGTTGTTCTGCTTCTAACTGGGCAATAGCATTATCGGCACGTTGACGCTTCGTTTCTGCACGTTGACGTTCCAGTTCTCGTTGTTGTGCGAGTTCTATAGAGGTGAGAGATTGGGCGTTGCATAAGTGCGGGATGAATTAGGGTTTGAAACCATTGATAAATCGTTGAAAATTTAGTGAAATCATCCCGCACTTATGCAACGCCAGAAATTGTTCTCCATCAGGACAATATATTTCCCAAGTTTGCGGTGTTAACTGAAAACGTATACCCAAACGAGGACTAACCCAACCATCCATTTCTTCGATTACTTATAGTCCAGTTTCTGGGTTCTCTTGATTTCGCAACCACCCATTCAAATCAATTTTATCTGGATCGTAGATATAATACTCCTCAACTCCATAGCGTTCATAAAATTTGAGTTTTTTTGCCATTCCCTTGAGGGTATTACCAGGAGATAATATCTCAAATACTACCTGTACGGGAATATTATCTTTTTCCCATTGTTTATAGGAACCCCTATGGTTGTGTTTGGTCTACCAAAGACAACCATAGCATCAGGTGCTTGACGTATTAGTTCCCCTGATACTGGATACCACCGCAAATCACCAGCCACAAATACAATCTGGTTGAGACGCAAACAGAATTTATAAGTTTTCTTTAATAGTCACTATCCACTGAAATTGCTTAGTATTATCAGCCATTGGTTGTCCGTCACTATCCGGGTAGATAATATTAGTGGAGTTTTCTGGTGTGATTACCATAAAGCATTACCCAATTCTGGTCGTGGGATTATCTACAGTTTAACAAGGCTGTTCCGGTTAATTTACCCCTGAGCCAAAGTCAACTTCTTCACTAACTCATCCTTTAACTGTTGATAATAGCTTGCTGTATCTTCCAAGCCCGGAGCCTTAGCATCACGAATCAAAGGCTCCAATAACCAGGCTTCTGTAGGGGTAATCTCTGCTCCTAAAGTACCTAAACTTAACTTCATCTGTACCCACTGCAAACTTGAGGGAATATGCTCAGCGTGGGGAAGACAGGTTTGCAAAACTTGCTGAAAAATCAGATCTACATCCTCCTGGAAATAATGACTCTATCCCCACTAATGTAATATTGTTAATCTAAATATGGATTGTTGCAAGAGACAAAAAAGCATCAAAACAAGCTGAAATTCTTTCCCATGTGACAACAAACAAGACGACAATATTTTTTTTTCAATCATGGGAAACAAGGTTCTTGTTGAAAACGTAGGACGGAAATTTTAATGGGTCTGCCCTTGTTCTTCTTTGTCTTCCAAACCCCCTTGGGCCATTGCGGCCTAATACCACGTCTACGTAAAGCAGCGCGCTTATCCTTAGAATCGTAGCCTTTGTCAGCAGCAAGCACTTTCAGGGGTTTACGGGGTCTACCGCGTTTGTTGGTATTAACCTTTACACTGTCTAGAAGTGGTATCACCTGATCTCTTTTACTACCATTGGCAGGTGTGGTGCCATTGGATAAAGGCATTCCTGATCCTTGAGTAAGAGTGTGTATAAAAATACCCTTTCCTTTCCCACGGTAAGCAACACCATCACCACCGCCCTTCCCAGGGGGAAAAAGACCCGTCCACCGCGCCATAACTCCAGTTGATTAACCCTTTCTTTCTCTTGTCCAATCCCCAATATTCGTGCTTGTAAAGCCTCTAAGGTCCCGTCCAACTGCCAAGGTTTGAGCCATCGATGTGCAGAGCTCTTTGATGCCCATATTTCTCCTTTTGGAACGTGACACCAACGACACCCTGTTATCAATATATACAGTAAGGTATTGAGTACATAACGCGAACGAAGAATGCCACATTCTTCGTTCGCGTTTCTCTCGCGGTTTCGGAAAAATATCCTCAAACAAAGACCACTCCAAATTACTCAGTCCTTCAAAACGTCCAGCCATCAGATGATATAACCCCTCTTACTCAACAGGCATATTATCACCTTCTGCTATTACTGGGATTGATTCGTAAACCTTCACCATTTGTCCCACCCGAAATACTTCCTGAACTAACTCCCGCATTTTGGGTTGATGCGAAGAATCTAGAATTTATCCCACCGTTAAAGCTCGAAACTTACCCTGAGAATCGAACGCTAATAATTGTCCCAAAAAATTAGTGACCAAATTCACCAAAGCCTTATCAAATTCCACCCGAGTAGCTGAACCATACACAGCTTCTTCAAACCAAGCTCCCCTACCAGCTAAAATCTTTGTACAATAAGCACTCGTAACAGCATCTGTACCAGTAATTTGGCTTCTTCCACTAGGTCCTGGTTTATATACCCTATTTTTACCACTACCTTGACGTAAAGCAGTTTGAATCGTTACACCACGTAACAACTTACAAACTATTTGTGGCATGATATCAGGCCATAAATAGTTTGTAAGTCGAGCAAATAAAATAGCTTCTTCAATTTTTTCAATAAAAATTTGGCAAAAACGTTGGAAATATATAGCATTGGTAGTCAAAACAAAAATCGGGAAAGATTCCTGAAGTGCAGATATTGATCCCCGTTCGTAAACCATCACCAACAGTTCCACCATGGTAGTAATTACCCCTAGGAGTTGGTCGGGATTAGTGCAAACTAATACTAACTCTGGCAAAAAACCGGACTGACAACAGGCAAGTAAATCTGACTGAAAAATCTTTTCTGTGCCTAAAGTTCGGCTCCCTCGAGAACTAGCAATGTTAATCTCACCACTTTCCTTTAGGTTATTTTTGAAAAATAAATTACCAGCTAAAGCGGTTGAATCAAGCTATCCCATTTGGGCAATAGTGGATTTCCCTGTAATCTAGACTCCACTTGTTTCATAGCTTTCTTTGTTAGAGAAATCCCTTTTTGATAAACAGTTTTACTTAAACTCAAGATAGGATATAAGCCTTTCCAAGTCATACTCGAAGCCCAGGAAACCATGACTTCAACATCAACAAGCTTCGCCCCCCCCATTCCAATGCTGGTCAAGAATACCCCAACAACCCTCTATGGGATTGTATTTACTATGGTAAGGAGCATAGTAAAGCAATTGAATTGGTATATTTAGCAGATGAACAAACTCAACCATGCTTTTTTTTTATTGAGTTCTTACTCCACTACTTTCCGGACCATTATCAACTTTAATTTGTATCAGTTCGGTATCCTGCTTTTGTTCTGGTGTCATTGTCTTCCACCATTGAATTAGAGTATCAACAATAAAATCCCTGGTTTTATAAGAACAACTACCAAAGTTAATATCGAATAATTGCCCACTATCTTCATCAATAATCCGACAGAGACTATATTTTTCTGTGGATCCCATCTCATGATCCTCAGCTTGATTCTCTCCTCTGGTTTTTCCACCACGAGAATAACCCCCGATATTAACCGTAGCTTTGCAATCCATGCTTAGTCCTTTGAGTTTGAGGCTTGTTTGTTGATTGCGGCTCAAATTCTTTGATGTTGTTGAAGATATCATCCGTTTGTGGAATTTTTTTTGAGGTTTTGGCTTTTACTACTTTAGGAAGACCATAGCCCATTCGATTCAATACTTGTGCCATTGTACTGGCGCAAGGCAATTGCTCCTGGGTAAATCCCTGTTCTTTGAGTTTTTCTAGTGCGGATGTTGCTGTTAGTCCGGTACTCTTAAAGGGTGAAACGGTCAGAACAAATATTACAAGATTTAGCAGATTTAGCTTTACCAACCACTGAACCAGCTTTAGAAGAGGAAGAACCTAGACATTCGCTTCCAGAAGTTGCTGAACTAACTCTACTGATTAGTTTACATACAGAAA
>CBZS010000282.1 GCA_000613065.1 Richelia intracellularis
TTATTAGCTAGGTTATACTTCTTAGGCATCCACTACCAAAGTTATTATTCCTGATACATCAATTAGACAATTTATTACCAACCATCAAACTTGAAGTAATATAGATAACACCTGTTTCTATCAATATATTTGCTTGTCGCTATTTACGTAGAGGAGGTCATTGTCCTATGGATTCTTTTAAAACTAACTATCGCTCCGTTGTAGAACAAGTACTCAAAGAGTATGCTGAATTTTTAGGCAATGATGAAATGGTAGAAGTAGAACAAATTTTTGACCGAGAACGCGATCGCTATCTGTTAGTAGAAACTGGATGGAATGATGGCGATCGCGTTTATGGCACACTACTACATATTGATATCATTGGTGACAACCTTTGGATTCAAAAAGACCAGACTGAAGAAGGTGTAACTGATGAATTAATGGATGCAGGAATTGATAAAGACTGTATCATTTTAGGATTCGATCAATGCTCGGCTGAAATTGCTAAACGCTCCCAAAAGGCTCAAAAAAGGGAAATGGCTATCTCTTAAACATCCTGGCTCTGAAGTATAACTTCGTTCATGCAATTAGTTGGTATAAAAACTTCTTGCAAGCCTGTGTCAGAAATTAAATCATTAGTATTTCCCCTGGTTAAAAAATATTACTTATTAGCAAAATAGGCGGAATTGAGTCAAAAAACTTTGTATAGAACCCATTTGGTATCTATCTAAGCAGTTGCCAGTCTTTTAAGCATTAGCCGAACAAAACAAAGATTAACCTTGGTGGTAGAATTGTTAAGGGCTCTTTCAAAATTATTGACCAAACTTTTACATCTCTCCATCCAAGAGTTGGTTCTTTCTATAACCCACCTTGCTTTGACCGGAACAAAGCCTGTCTTTCCTTCTTTTTCTTTTTGGGCTTTGGATGGTTTTGGTGATAGCTTAAATCTAATCTTGGTCATTATCTGCGGATAGATTTTCTTTAACTCTTCCTCTAATTTTTCTGGGTGATACCCATTATCAATAAGGATAGTAATTTTGGGAATATTAACGGGTTTAGATTTGAAATAATCAATGTTATCTGACAACATTTCAATTAATCCTTGGTCATCAGATACCGACGCTTTAGTACAGTGAGTAAATAAAAAAGGGAACCCTAAAGTATCTACAGCTAAGTGCCTTTTAATACCATTTGTAGATTTGTAGAAACAGAAACCTTTCGTCTCTAAACTAGCATTGCAAGTATTCTTTACAGCTTGCGAATCAATGATGATAAAGGTTGTCCATTTCGGTTTTTGGCGTTGCTGAATCAGGGGATGATCTCACTAAATTTTCAAAGATTTATCAATGGTTTCAAACGCTAATTCATCCCCTGATTCAGCAACGCCCGGTTTTTTTTTACCTGTTCGCGCACTTGCTCATGCAGAACATCCCGTATATTGTCTATTATTCCTTCTTCTCGCCACTGTTTCTAATGCCATAATACAGTTGAGTAGGGAGGCAGTTATTTCCGCAAATCACACCAATTACAGCCATTCTTTAGCTGATACAGAACCCCATCTAATATTTCTCTCTAAGAGGATGTTTGAAAAGTTTTTAGAAGTCAGAAATTATGCTAAGCGCCTCACCATGATACCGATCATGGCAATATAAATAAAAGTTTCCGATGTTTCTGGCAATAGCTCATAATCTCGAACTAATCGCCCACATCCCATCAACCAACCAAGGGTAGGTTCTACCACCCACCGTTTTTTGAGCAAAACAAAACTTCTGGTTTGTTCTGGTCGCAGTACCACTTGAATAATCCAACGGCAGAAATTCATTACCCACTCCATGAAAGGCTCACCATGAAACCCTCCATCTACCCAGATTAGTGTCAAAGCAGACACTCCCTTACCCATAGGTTTGACCCTTTTAAGTACTCGTTTCCCTCCTTCTGGTTCCCCAACACTGGCAGCAGTAACCAATACTCGCAACACTAATCCCAAGGTATTCACGGTCAAAAACCGTTTCCGTCCCTGAATCAGTTTGCCACCATCAAACCCCACCTCTTCATAGACTCCAGCAGCACTCTTGACACTTTGACTATCGATGATTGCCTCGGATGGGCTTGGATACCGTTGTTGCTCTATCCGCACCCACTCCCTGAGATTGTCATGAATTTTCAGCCATGTCCCGTCTTTACGCCAGTTACGGAAATATGTGTAAACTGTCTGCCAGGCCAGAAAGTCACCAGGTAAACTTCGCCATCTTACTCCTTCTACCAAAATATAAAAAATCGCGTTTCAAACTGACCACATATCGACTTCACGCTTGCGTCCAGCAGGTTTTACTTCTGGAATCAGCTCACTCAGAAATTCATATTGGTCACGGGTCAGATTGCTGGGGTAAGCTTTACTCATGTCGCTCACGGGCGTGCTGTTTACGATCTATTCACACCGTATACTGAGAGAGCTTTTTTACAACATACCTGACTTTTCAAACACCCTCTTCCTCCAAGTTGGAGGTTTCATTGACTCAAGTTGTGGAAGCAACTTGCGGTAAAGGGCGATCCCATTACTGAATGTGTATTTGGGAATCACCATTTTGGATTATTATACCGGAGAATGTAAAGATACCAAATAGGTTTTATACACATAAATATCACTACTATCACAATTACGAATTGTAAAAAAATTTGTCATAATTGTGGAGCTTAAACCCGTATGGATGGGTTTTGTGTAGCAAATTGCTAGCTGAGGAATCTGTGCATGACTCAAACTGTCTGGATTGCAAGACACGCTAACCGCCTAGACTTTGTCAAGCCGGAGTGGTTTCTGACGGCAGATCGACGTTACGATCCGCCCTTATCAGATGATGGCATGGTACAAGCACAGCAATTAGCAGAACGTTTACAGGTGGAAACAATAGATCATATTTTTGCCTCTCCGTTTCTGCGTACAGTGCAAACAGCCAATGCGATCGCGGAAAAACTAGATTTACCAATTAAACTAGAGACAGGTTTAAGTGAATGGCTGAATCCAGAGTGGATGACCGAGGAGCCAGAAAGATTACCAACAACAACCTTAGCCGAATTATTTCCTCGTATTGATACTGCCTATACGCCTAGCATTGCCGCTACCTACCCAGAAACCCAAGCGCAAACGAGACAACGCTCAGGAACCACAGCCCGTTGTCTTGCGGCCGAATATTCCCCTAAGCATATTCTTTTAGTAGGACATGGAGCCTCTGTTAAGGGTGCGGCCATGGGATTGGTGGGCGATATAGCCGATAATGGGGAAAAGGTACGTTTGTGCAGCTTATTCAAGGCTGTTCGCCAAGAACGGGGATGGTTGTTGGAAATTAGCGGGGATACCTCTTACTTAACTCATGTAGAAGAAGTGGTTAGATTTAATTAATCTTTTAGAAGGAACAGAAGAGTAACGGAGGGATAAACATTATTTTAGTTTGAACCTTGTTATACAAGGGTTTCATCTTTTTTCAGAGCAACTTAAATCTACTCAGGGAAAACTTTTCGGTAATTATCAATCCCTATTTTCCAACAGACCTGTTAATTATCTAAAATCTAAAATCTAAAATTGGCATGACATTAATATTAGCGGGAGATATCGGCGGCACAAAAACCATTTTACAGTT
>CBZS010000283.1 GCA_000613065.1 Richelia intracellularis
AGGATATGGGGGGGAAGATTTTGCCCATTGGACAATCGATGTTTTTCGTTGGATTGTGGAAGTGGTTCTCAGACCTTTAGAAAAGAAGGGTTTTACCCTTTTACCAAAACCTTGGGTTGTACAACGAACTTTCGGTTGCCTCAATTGGTGTAGAAGATTAAGTAAGGACTATGTATGAAAGGCTACCTGAAGCTTCTGAGACTTTAATTTATATTGCAATGATACGTATCATGGTCACGGGACTTGCATGATTTGTAACTCACTTCGACTTTTAAAACATCCTCTTATGAATAAAATTGATTCGGTGTAGCCTTAATTATCAAGATAAAAAAGAAAATTGATAAGTTAGTAGACCCTTGGGTGTTGTTGTTTTTAAGTAATAACAATTGCGATTAATAGGTTTGCAGTAACAGTTATAACAGCTCATTGCATCGGAATAAAACGGGTATTTTTAACTCAACAAAATCAGAAATAATTGGTAGATGTATCTGAATATATACGCTCTCAAATATAACTTATATTTTGTAAGCAAATACAGCAAGTTCTAGGAAATACCCTGATAGCCCAAAAGAATTCTTC
>CBZS010000284.1 GCA_000613065.1 Richelia intracellularis
ATAGCTATTTCTGCTTACTTACAATTTCTACCTGCAAAAAATTATACTATTCCCTTCAAAGAGACCATTCGGCACTTTATTTGAATTCAAGTTGCTGGTTTTCTTGTTCATTTAACTAAAAAAAAAAGGGATCAATATCTTAGGCTTAAACATTCCCCAATCTCCCATTTTAATCGGTTTTTTCACATTAATTGAAGAGTGTTTGCAAAACTTTTCTCCCCACCGTAGTTTTTATTTATTTGATTTAGCGGCGAACGTCAGTGGCCTCATATTTTTTACTTGACTGGCAGAAAAAGTTAAGATTCACAAATCTTATAAGGAATAACCGGGAAAATTGATATATTTATTGATATAGGTCTAGTATTTTAATACTTGGCTCAAATCTTTTGAACTTATCAGTAAGTTTACTGAATAGAACTAGGGTGTTACATATTTAAACACAAAACCAGATGAAAGCCAATTTCTGTAATTGTTTGAACTGCCGTCAACATCTATTTGCTTGGGGAATGGCTCAATTTAGCGATCGCTATAACCAGCTGGTGCATGAACGATAACATCGCCTATTTGCCCATCTCCAAGGCAATATATTAGAAATTGGCCCCGGTACTGGTGCAAATTTTCCTTACTTTCCCCAGGAAATTAACTGGATAGGAATTGAACCCAATACCTACATGCATCCATTCCTTACCAAATGATCAAATAAATAGGGTGGAAAAACATTCATTTGCATCAAGGAACCTCGGAATGCATAGATGTTGCAGATAACACTATGCATTCTGTCGCTAGTACTTTAGTATTATGTTCTGTTCCCAGTTTGGAGACAAGATTCAAGAAAATCTTGCGAGTGCTGAAACCTGGAGGAACATTCTTATTTATCGAACATATTGCTGCACAACCAGGTACTTGGTTGCGTAAAATGCAAGGGGTGATTCCTCCTGTATGGAAAGCGATCGCAGATGGCTGTAATCCAGATAGAGAAACCTGGTTAGCAATAGAAAATGCTGGTAAAAAGGTAAATTATGAACATTTTCAAGTACCTTATCCAATTGTTAGTCTTCATATCATAGGAGTAGCAATGAAATAAATATAATCTGTAATGCCAGTTAATAACAATTTATTTTTGCAGATGCTTGTAAAGTAGAAACAGTATGTGAGGGCACTATTTAGAAAGGTAATAGGGAATAGAAAATATACTTATTTATGTGCAAAACTACAATAGTAATCATATACAAATGATTTATTTTTAACGCCTTTTTTCTTATATGTTAACTTGTAGGTTATCGTGGGGCGGAGTCGTTAGTATGTTAACTATTTGTATTACTATTTGCACAACAGTAGGAAGCACCTAGGCTATTTATTTTAATATAATTTTCATATTTTTGTTCATACATTTTGTGCATGACTCTCCTGGGGATACTCTGTCCTAATTTGGAGGGGAAAACTCCAGCTCTGTATTCCTTGCCAGAGTCAAGGAATAAATCGCGTCACAGATTTTAGATGAACATTTATCCTCCAAAAAAATTACAAAATCAACAGCCTAGAAAACACCGCAATGTACTCTTTCATCCATTTTAAAGTGAAACCCTATCAACTCTCATGCTAGATGACATATAGCCTTATTAGCCTGGGGAGAAAATAAATCAAAGTTTTTTCATCTTTTATCTCTTGTTATATGAAAATAGATAAAGACTAAAGTGAATGATTATTTTCATTAAGGACAATGTCTCATAATTGTATTGAAAACATTTACAATTATCTGAAAATTTCAGATACAATTGCTACTTCTGGGCAACCTGACGAGGAAGATTTGTTCATGTTAAAAAGGGCAGGCTACCAGTTAGTGATTAACTTAGCACATTCCTATTCTCCCGATGCTTTAGACAACGAGAAACAAATTGTTGAAACATTAGGTATGGAATATATACATATACCTGTTGCTTGGGAAAATCCTTTGATTGATGATGCGAAGGAATTTTTCAAAATTATGGAACTCAATATCAATAAAAAACGTATTGCTCCATTGTGTAGCAAATAAAAGAGTTTCGGCTTTTATATATCTTTATCGCCGTATTTATAGCAGTATAAGCGATGAGGAAGCAAAACAAGATTTACATAAAATTTGGATTCCCAATCATATTTGGCAACGGTTTCTTGACAACGTGATGAATGCATATCGGTAAAACATCTTTACCCTATTGTCAATGTATTTACTTTATGACCATTACCATGGTTTTT
>CBZS010000285.1 GCA_000613065.1 Richelia intracellularis
TGACTTTAAGTAAAACTGTTTACCAACAGTGGATTTCTCTAACAAAGAAAGCTATGAAACAAGTAAAGTCTAGATTACAGCGAAATCCACTGTTGCCCAAATGGAATATCTTGATTCAACCGCTTTTGCTGGTAACTTATTTTTCAATAATAACCTTAAGCTGTGGGATAATTACGTATAAATTGGCTCTCTTGAGCCAGATTTCAACTAGAAATCGTTCCAGTTGA
>CBZS010000286.1 GCA_000613065.1 Richelia intracellularis
AGTCCTGTGGATTCCACCACATAATCTGCACGCAATTTTCTCCAAGGTAATTCTGCCGGGTTCCGCACAGACACGCAAGGGATAAATTTACCATCAACCACCATGCCATCTGATTTTGCCTCCACCGTACCTTTGTAACTACCGTGGGTCGAGTCATATTTTAGTAAGTAAGCCAAGTTATCAGGTGGTACTAGGTCATTAATTCCCACAAATTCCACATTAGGATTATTAATTCCCGCACGAAATACCAATCGTCCAATACGACCAAATCCGTTAATCCCAACTTTTAACTTGTTCAAGACCA
>CBZS010000287.1 GCA_000613065.1 Richelia intracellularis
GAATGTATTTTATAAATCTTTTGTATACTCGGTTTTTACTTCGTAGTCCTTGTCATCTGCAAGGAATTTGACAATGTGCCAATTAATTCCTAAATCTGGCTCATCCAAGTGTTTTTTTCTCACAAGTGAGAAATCCGGGTTATTTATACCCATACCAAAAGTAGAATTACAAACAACAAAAGGTTTTTTTCTTTTAACCAATCAGATTCTATTTGACCACGAGCTTCTCCACCTAATCCCCCATGGTAAGCTGCGGTAGAGTAATCCATACCAGAAACCATATTAGCTAAATTCTCACGATTCCTGCGGGTGCGGACATAAACCAATTCTGGTTTTTCGGGTCGATGTTGAATGAATTGACATAATTTTTGTTTGCGACCCCTTGGTGTCCAAATTATACGTACCTGGGGACAAATATTTTGCGGATAGGGATTTAGGGGGAAAACCTTTGGCTGTTCTAATTGTAAAGTTGATTGAATGATTTGTTGTGCTCTAGGATCGGCAGTAGCAGTAAAAGCTGCGATCACAATTTTTGTGCCTGGTGGTTTACACTTCAATAATGCTGCCCTAACCGCCCCTAATCTGCGGTAAGCGGGACGAAATGTATCGCCCCATCGCATTAAACAATGGGCTTCATCCAGGATTTAAGCATTGATCACTAATTGGGTTTGACATAATCTCTCCCATACCAGATAACTCAATAAAGTTTCTGGGGATAAATACAACAATCTCAGTTGTTGTCTTTTTAAAGCTCGTAAAGTAGCCCGTCTTTTTTAGGTGGATAGTTCGCTATGTAATAGTCCAGCACTGAGTTGAAGTTGATGTAACTCCTGAACTTGGTTTTCCATCACTGCTACCAGGGGAGATACCACTAAAGTTAATCCCGTTTGTAATAAAGCCGGGAGTTGAAAACAGATAGACTTGCCCCCACCCGTAGGCATAATAATTAGTGCATATTGCTTTGTCAGTAAACGATGAATAATTTCTCCTTGGGGTGGACGGAAATCTTCATAGCCCCAAATTTGTTGGAATGTCCTACGAACTTGTGTTCAAGATGTGGTGGTATGATGCTGCATAAATAGAGGGATATTAATTCACGAATATATCTCCTATTACTGAGTTCATGGTTCAGTAGTTATCCATAAAATCACCTGTAGTTCTGATCGCAATGGAAATATTGATTAGGGAGGGCAGTATTTAATGATTTAGCGAATAAGCCATCACCTATCAACATTTGCATGCAGTATGTAGTCAAAAAATATTTTTCACAACACTTGACATCTTTCCATGTAATGCTGTTATAATTACTTTCAGCCTAGGCATTGGGGTGTCGCCAAGTGGTAAGGCAGCGGATTTTGGTTCCGCCATTCCTAGGTTCGAATCCTAGCACCCCAGTTTAAAATCACCAGGATTAAAGATAGTAAGTCTTGCAATAGATAATAGAAAAGGAGGCGTTCCATAACTGCGGGATGAATTAGCGAGCGTTTGAAACCATTGACAAATCTTTGAAAATTTAGTTAAATCATCCCCTGATTCAGCAACGCCCAAAAGAAAAGTTTTTTCCCTGATTCTCATAACTCTGGTATTAAATACTTAACGAAGACTCATTATATACTTCTACCAATAGCGCTGGCAGTTCTCACAACTGCATCAGCATTAAACAAGCCATATCCATACTCTGCATGATAACCTGGTGCTTCCAAGTCATAGGCAGTACCGGCTAAAATTACTTTCACCTGACTAGCTGTTAATCCTGGATT
>CBZS010000288.1 GCA_000613065.1 Richelia intracellularis
GAAGAATGAGCTACCCCAATGTATAGATATCGATATTCTCGTCCTACATTTTGTCGATGAATACTGGGAAACTCACAGCAACGATCTTCCATTAATTCCTTACTAACTGCGCCATCTTTAATATTAAGATGAAAACGCCACAATTTTCCTGGTGCGTTCGCATCAAAGTCAGCTTGACGAAAGTCAGTTCCTGCTTCTATTTCTGGCAAGGTACTCCCACCGCAGACTCAGCATTTTTCTTCTTTACCACCAACGAATTGCACTTTCAACCAGAATTTTTAGGTAGAGTTCGCTTAGTCAGCAGTGTTGCCTCTCTAGTGGGTATTTGGATATTTCAACGCTTCCTGAAAACCGT
>CBZS010000289.1 GCA_000613065.1 Richelia intracellularis
TTGCGGAAGGAAAGGTTATTAACTCAGAACAAAAATTAACGACTTTGGCGGGGAAAAGCACCTTAAATCGTCTCGAAAATTGTTCAGAAGACGTATCTTCAAGAGAAAATAGTCGGTATCATCGTATTGACTATGATGCTAAGGCGATAGAAACACTTTTAGTTGAGCTATTTTTAGAATCTTATCATCAGCCACCGCGACAGATCATAATAGATTTAGATGTGACGGATGATTTAGTTCATGGTCATCAAGAAGAAAGATTCTTTAATCCGTATTACAAAGGATATTGTTATGCTCCCCTTTCTATTTTTTGTGGTAAAGATTTACTTGCTGCAAAACTTCGTGCATCCAACTTAGACCCGGCAGCATCGGGGTTAGAAGAATTACAAAGAGTAATAAAAATAATACGCTCTCGATGGAAAAAGGTGAAAATTATTATCCGTGGGGATAGTGCTTATTCCAGAGAAGAGATAATGGCTTGGTGTGAAGATGAAACTGATATTGATTATGTGTACCGCATCTCAACTTTTCGCAAAATCTAAAATTTAAAATTTAAAATTTAAGTGACTGGTTACAGTGTAATATTTATTGCTGCCATCTTAGACTATCTCATTGGCGATCCCGTCAATATTCACCATCCAGTACAAACTATTGGATGGGTGATTTCTAGCTTTACCAAATTGATAAATAAATATTGTCATCATCGCCTAAGTCAACGCTTAGCAGGGTTGTTCCTGGGTATTATTGTCATAATTGGCAGTGGTGCGATCGCTCAACTAATTATCCACATAGCTGCATGTGTACATCCATTCCTTGGAATAGCCATACAAATTATTCTTCTAGCTAGTTGCTTTGCTGGTAGAAGTTTAAGAAATGCCGCCACAGCAGTTTTACAACCTTTAGAACAATCTAACTTATCGGTAGCCCGTTCAATTCTGAGGAATTATGTGGGGCGAGATACGGAAAACTTAACTACACCAGAAATTTTGCGAGCGACCTTAGAAACTGTTACGGAAAATGCTACAGATGGGGTAATGGCTCCTTTGTTTTATGCAATTGTGGGAGCATTAATTCCAGGGGTAGAACCTGTGACTTTAGCCATGGCATATAAAGCCAGTAGTACCTTAGATTCCATGGTTGGGTACTTGTATCCACCTTATACCTATTTAGGCTGGTTTAGTGCGCGTTTAGAAGATAGATTAACCTGGTTGCCTTGTCGTTTACACATTTTTACTTTGGGGATAATTTCCCGTAAACCCTTGGAGATTTGGCGAATATGTCGTCGAGATGCCATTAAAGATCCTAGCCCTAATTCTGGCTGGAGTGAGTGTAGTTATGCAGCAATTTTAGGGGTACAAGTAGGAGGAATAAATTGGTACAGGGGAGTAGCTAAACACAAGCCATTACTGGGAGATCCCACACATCCTATTACTGTAAAATCTATCTACCACGCCTTAAACCTAACTAGATCTAGTTTTCTTTTTTGGTTAGGGACAATAGGGCTATTTTTACTCTTAGGGATCACACAAGGGTGGATAAAATAGATTCAACAACACAATTAGATTGGAAAAAACCAAGATACAGGCATAGCAAGCTTTTTCTTTCTAATACCTACTATAAATCGCGTATAATTTGTGGTTTAATGCCATCTCGCACTCATGAGTCTATGAATGCTTCCACTAAAGTAGTTGATATTTTATCACCACAAGAAATTAGACGTACCATCACCCGTCTTTCATCCCAAATTATTGAGCGGACAAGAGACTTATCACGACTGGTTTTGATTGGTATTCATACCAGGGGTGTACCTTTAGCTGAATTATTAGCAAAGCAAATTGAAACATTAGAAGGTGTATCTGTATTAGTGGGAGCATTGGACATTACATTTTATCGAGATGATTTAGATCAAATTGGATTACGTACTCCTGCCAAAACAGATATCCCTTTCGATCTCACAGATAAAACCGTTGTGTTGATTGATGATGTGATTTTTAAAGGACGAACCATTCGTGCGGCTTTAAACGCAGTTACAGAGTATGGTAGACCAGAAGTTACTCGTTTAGCTGTGTTAGTAGACAGAGGACATAGAGAAGTACCAATTCACCCAGACTTTATTGGCAAGAAACTACCTACAGCAAAGGAAGAAATTGTCAAGGTGTATTTGCAGGATATAGATGGTAAAGATCGGGTGGAATTAATTGGAACTGGAAATTAGACTTATTTGGAACACTATTTAGCGACTTCTCTGGAGTATCACTATTTCAACTGATTCTGAACTCAGGTCGTGAAACTGATGTGAGAGAATTATAGGAATCTAAAACCTAAGTCGTATCAATAACTTAGCACTGATTTATTCACTGGGGCTATTTCCTATTTCCTATTTCCTATTCCCTAACACTTATCCTTAATTCAGCTATACTCCAAAATGATACCCTCACTATAATAGTGAAGTTTTCTTGGTCTGGATATTATGACATCTTATGTAACCTCTTCTGCTAAGGCAGAAATGAGCGAACTCCGACGATTAAAAGGTTTATTACCACCAGAATTACAAAGTTGGGTAACGGTGGAAGGTACTGTAGAAGTAAATCCACCCCTGATTCGTTGTGAAGAAATTAGCCGAGATCAGGTAGAAATTCAAATTGATTTGGTGAAGTGGGATGAGTTAGCCATGGATCAGCGCAACTTGCTGTTTTGGCATGAAGTAGGGAGAATTCAAAATGATAGTATCCCTAAAGATGGTTGGGAAATGGCAGCACTAGCAATTGGCTTGGGTGGTGCTGTGGGTGAATTGTGGGTGCAAGACGGATTACTACTAGTGCTAGCTTTAGCATTGTGTGGTGTTTCCGGCTGGCGACTGTATCAAAAAAATAGTGGTGAGAAGATAATTAGGGAATTAATTGACGCTGATGAAAAAGCGATCGCTCTTGCTCAACGTTTTGGTTACAGTCTAGCTAATGCCTACAAAAGCCTCGGTAGCGCCCTTAAAACCCTAATAGACAAAACTCCCAGAAAAAGACAAAGGTCGAAGTTCGAAGCCCGTTTATCTGCCCTTAAACGCAGCGCTAACAAAGCAAAGGCAAAATCCAAAAATATAGATGAGGGAGCCTATTAAATTTGAGATTCAATAGGGAATGGGAAATAGGGAATGTTGACAGTTGGTGGTTGAGAGTATTCTCTCCTTCTATCCTTCCCTCCTCCTAATCCTGCGAAAAAGCTACTCCGTGTCATACTCCTTATTTAAAGCTGATTTAACATCTTGTGAGTTTGTGGTATTACACGAACCTGTTTAACAAATTCTTTCATTAATACCTGCCATGTCAAAATTTGCTCGGGAGAAGGTGGAAGCATCATATTCTGATTTATGGAACCAGTAGCCGTATCCAAAGGAGTTACAGGCTGTAGGAAAACAGGAATATAAGGATTTATAGACCCTACTATCTCTCCTGCCGTTTGCAAATCTATCAATTCTGTATTTTCAGAAACAATTATTTTGACAAAAACCTCTAATTTTGACTCATAGCAAAGTTGGAGAAACTCTTTATGGGCTTGCCAATAGTTTTCACCACTAACACTAGGTAGTTTCATATCCATACCAACTAAATTTAAGTAAGGTATCAGTTGTGTCAATTGCTCTGGGCGATGTCCAGCAGTTTCTAAATATATAGGTAGTTCCGTTAGTTCGCGCACTTGTGGTAAAAATTGGATGAGAAAAGGAGCATGAATCAGAGGTTCACCTCCGGTCAGGCTAATGCTATCGTGTATAAAAGGTGCATTCTGTTGGTGAATCCATACCAGTAGTTTTTCTAAGGTCACCGGATTCGAGTAATTTTGAAAGTCACGTAATCCAGGGGTATGTTCTATTTTGCATATAGCTGGTATTTTCCAGGTATGGGCGCTATCACAAAAGTGACAACGCAAATCGCATAAAGCAAAGCGAATAAAAATTTGGCGCGTCCCAACATTTAGCCCTTCCCCTTGAATAGCAGAAAAAACTTCTATCAGGTGGGCACTATGTTCCTTAGTAATATTTTTTATATCCATTTGATGATAGTAACTGATACACGCTATTCCGACTCAATAATTCAGAGCTTTAGCCTTTTACTTTATTGTCAATTATTATTGTCTTATTTTCAGGAGATACTTTCAAAATCAAGAGCACAAAACACAAGCCCTAATTTTTTACCAGTTACTACCAGGAATTATTGATAATACTTCTTCCTTAAAGCCTAACCTTTATTTTCACACTAAAAAAAGTTTTATGACTAGTCCATCACCCCAGGCTGATTTTCCTGTTATTTTTTTACAAGATACAGTCATTATCAAGGTGCCAAGCAGATTAAGTGTCCTAGAAGCAGTAGCTTTTAAGCAAACTTGCCAAGATTTAACTCAAAAGGAAGTACCCCCCAAAAAGATTATTGTTGATTTTCGGGACACTATTTTTATGGATAGTAGTGGCTTGGGTGCATTGGTAAGTAACTTCAAAATTACCCAAGATAAGGGGATTGCATTTAGTCTTAATAATGTCAATTCTAAGGTAATGGCTGTTTTAAATTTGACAGAACTAGATCGGGTCTTTGAAATCCAAACTGTAAGTGATATCCGAACTACTCCATCTCGTCACTTGGAAGAGCAGTTACCTACAACCCATCCCTCTATTCGATCCTGGATGAAAAGATTTATTGATATTGTGGGTTCGATGGTGGGTTTAGTTATTACCAGTATTTTGTTCATACCGATCACGTTCGCAATTACTATTGATAATCCCGGACCAATTTTCTTTCAACAAACCCGGTGTGGTTGGATGGGTAAGCGGTTTAAAATTTGGAAATTCCGTTCCATGTGTGTGGATGCAGAGGCGAAGAAGTCTGAAGTTGAGAACCAAGCTCAAGGAGCATTTTTCAAGAATGATAATGATCCTAGAATTACAAAAGTAGGTCGTTTTTTGCGGCGCACCAGTTTGGATGAATTACCCCAATTTTTGAACGTACTAAAAGGGGAAATGAGTCTAGTGGGAACTAGACCTCCTACTCCTGATGAAGTCGAAAAGTATGAGGTTCCAGAGTGGCAACGCTTGGATGTGAAGCCAGGAATGACTGGTGAATGGCAAGTGAATGGGCGTTCTACAGTGCGTAGTTTTGAAGATGTAATTCGTTTAGATTTAAAATATCAAAAAAACTGGAATCTATTGTATGATTTGCAATTAATTTTTAAAACTGTAACTATTCTATTTAATAAAAATAGTGGTGCTATGTAACAAAATAGCATTATTGTTCTCAGGATTATATTCATGTTTATGTAACACTTGAAATAATGCGAACGCTTGTTGACCAAGGACTGCTGAATAACTTTATTCAAGGGATTTTTTAGATAAACAAGTGTAAAGGGAAAACCACCCACTTGCTTAGTTTAAAACCTTCTATATTTACGCTTGAACGCCAGTCTATTACATATGCTCTAAGAAAAATTCAGCTTAACTCTTCCCTTGGTAACTCTCAATGGCTGCTCTCAAATTCCCTTGGTGCTTTGCGAGTAATTTAGAGCCCTCTTCTTTAGACAAATCGCTCCAATGGATTAAAAGGGCTAATTTGACCCATTTACCACTGCGTTCTAGTAAAAAACCAGCAGCCTCTCGACTTAAGCCAGTTAAGTCTTGAAGGATACGCAAAGCGCGATCGCGAAGTTTATGATTAGTTACAGCCACATCTACCATTCGATTGCCATATACTTTACCTAGGCGCACCATGACGCAGGTAGAAAGAATATTTAAAGCTAATTTTGTTACCGTACCGGCTTTGAGGCGTGTAGAACCGGCCAATATTTCCGGTCCAGTTAACAAGCGAATATCAATATCAGCATCAAAAACTACTTGAGAACTAGGTACACAGGCAATGAAAATAGTACCTGCACCCCTTTGACGAGAGGCTTGTAAAGCTCCGTGGACAAAAGGGGTAGTTCCTCCGGCTGTAATTCCTACTACTACATCCAATTGAGTAATTTGACGTTGAGCGATCGCAGCAGCTCCATCTTGGGCACGGTCTTCTAAGTCCTCAGAACTGCGTACTAAAGCTCCTGCACCACCGGCAATTATACCCTGTACCAAATCTGGAGGGGTACAAAAAGTTGGCGGGCACTCAGCAGCATCTAGTACCCCTAGCCTGCCAGAAGTACCCGCACCCACATAAAATAAACGCCCCCCTTGACGTAGGCGATCGGCAGCCATATCTATTGCCTGTGCTAACTCTTGTTTTGCCCCTGCCACCGCCTCTATAGGCTTTTGATCTTCGGCATTAAATAATTCAACCAATGCGAGGGAAGGAAGTTGATCCAAGTTGAGACTGTTGGGGTTAACTTGTTCTGTTAACAGATGCCCGCGTTCCTGCAAATTTGTCATTGACTTTGAAATCCGATGTCATCCGATTTTGGATTTGTTCCACAGGTATAAATTTCGCGCCTTCTGTGCGTATTTTGCCTGCCATGTCTAAGTGAAAATTGGGAGAAAGGGAAAGAAGAATATCTATTTTACCGACGAAACCTATTTATAATAGCCCTTCTAGTTTACGGCGAATGCTATCTAATTCAGCATCTGACATTTCTCTCCCTTCATCATCTTCAGGGTAACTATTTACTTTGTTGGCATCATTTTTATCTCCATCTGTTTCCCAATCAGTTTCTTCCACATTTCTTTCTGGGGGTAAGATTAAAGCTTCATTCTCATGAATTAGTTCCCATTCGTAACCAGCACCTTGGCAGAATTCCTTGATTTCCTCGGCATCAATTTCTTCTACTGATGCACTGGGGAATTCTTGAGCCTCTAATTGTAGCGCAAAACGGGTAGCGTCATCTTCAGATTCAAACATGAGAATCTTATTGCGATCGCCTTCTCGAATTGTATGAATCCCTTCATTATCCGTACCGGCATTAAACAATAATACAAAAACACGCATGGGTGTAATCATCCGTCCTTGATTCTTTGATCTATTAATATTAAAGTTGGAAATTGAGTGAACAATAATATCAGGAATAAAAAAATTATCACTTGATTGTAAAATTTTATCTCACTTGCTAGTCGCCCAAGTTAATCAGCTAACTTAGCATTTGCCAAGTAATTTTATATTTTTCGATTTAATTGCACCATTCTGTTACCTCTCCATGACACATAATATTTGTGAGTGTTGCGATTACTTTGGTCTTGATCCTCTGAAAACAAGAGCATGGATGGAATCTGGATTATAGACGAGGTTAGATCGACCATTTAAGTCTGAATAATAGTCTAATCGCGATTTTTCAAGCAGATAAAGTCAAATTTTGACTAAATACAAGAAGTAAATTCTTAGTTTACAGTAACAATGTCCAATATATTAAGGGGCATATCGAATCACAAATCTTAAAATAGCAACTTGTTTTATATCTCAAATCAGAATTGGCTGTAGCATTAGCTCTGATATGTTGTGGTATATTCACGTCGCTCATGAAGATAGGCTAACCTCTGTTGTCTGCCACTCTGGGCTAGATAGAATATTGGTTTTTCTTTGGCTAAAATGCTGACTAATCCTTAATGTTTCCAAGACTAATGCAAGGGTGCTAATCTCAAGTACTTAATTTATATCATCCAAAATTAATATTAATTTTTATATACCATCAAGTATTACAGTTCACAAGTTTTGGCTCAGTTGTAAAATCAAGTGAAAAGACCTTTTTATATCAAAATACGTTTAAAGGTTAGGACGAATTGAGAATCAAGAATACATTAAGCATAATCGGCTTTTAGCTTTTGTCCTCTTCTTCGTACATTTCCAAGCCATTATTTTGGGTGGGTATGACAAATTTTAGTAACTGACGTATGCGTCTTGCTGCAGCGTCGGGTAGCTCGCCTAGCTCCTTCCTCCTGTTATAACTCTTCCCTGCGGTAACAAAATCAAGTAAACCTAGATGAATAAATCTTCCCATCAAGATACGAAGTCATCCCCCAACAAACCATTATGGTTGTTGTTACTCAGACGTGGTGGAATTGCTTTGGGGGTAATGCTTTCTCTTGGATTAACAGTTGGTACCTGGCGATTATGGACATTTATTCAGCAAGATTTAGCTCCTTTGGCAGAAGAAAAGCTGACTACGTCATTAAATCGTCCAGTGAAATTAGGGAAATTAGAAAAGTTTTCCCTCTGGGGGGTGAAATTTGCTTCATCATCAATTCCTGCTACCCCTACGGATAGGGATAGGGTAATGATGGATGGGGTAGAAGTAGGTTTTAATTTGTGGCAATTACTTTTCCAACGCCAGTTAAAGCTAGATGTAAATTTAGTACATCCAGATGTTTATATTCAACAGGATGCAAAAGGACTTTGGGTTAACACCACTTTAGCTATTCCTGGTAAAGGTGGATTGATTAAAACTGATTTTGATTTGGATAACCTGCGAATCACTAATGGCAAATTAGTCTTAGTGCCTTATCAGACTGATAAATCCTATAAAAAGTCTGTTAACAAAACCCCTGTTTTCTTTTCCCGACTCAACGGTTCGGTTCAATTGCGGGACAATAACCAATTAGTCATTTTTCAAGTGAAGGGAGATATTGCCAGTGGAGGTAATGTCAATCTTTGGGGTGAAGTTCGTCCCCAAAACTTAGCCGCGAGTTTGCAGGTACAAGCACAGGATTTATTTATTCCTGAAGTCTCGAAAATTTTTCCATTACCCTTTGAACTACAGGAAGGACGAGCCAAGGGAAAGTTAAAAATTAAATTAATACCCGAGCAAGAAGCTCTCATGTTTGGGAAACTTGTTGTGGAAGGGATGAAATTAAAAGTTCCTCAAGTACCCAAAGCCTTCAGCAAATCCCGGGGTAATCTCATTTTCCAGGGGATGGAAATCAAGCTAGAAACTGTTGCCACGAATTACGGCAAAATTCCCTTGCTTGCTAATGGGATGATTCACAGACAAGCTGGTTATCAACTGGTAGGAAAAGTAAAGGGTGTCAACTTACCCCAAACCTTAGAAAGCTTACAAGTACAATCTCCTGTACCTATAACAGGAAGAGTGAAAGCAGATTTAAAAGTTGGGGGCGCGATCACTCAACCAATTATTTCTGGTAAAGTAACTACCATCAAGCCAACCCGCATTGACAAGGTTGATTTTCAAAATATCCGTGGTAAGTTTGAATTTTTCCCCAGCAATGGTTTAATTTCTATTCGAGATATTCAAGGTGAGGCAAAGTTAGGAGGAAAGATAACAGGTGGTGGTATTCTTCAATTAGGAGAGTCTCCCAGTCTCAATTTCCGCCTGGTTGGGAATAATTTGCCTGGGGATAGTTTTGCTCAAGCCTACAATGCTCAACCTCCATTACAAATTGGAAAAGTTAATGCCACTGCATTATTAACAGGTGCTCCCACAAATTTTCAAACCTTTCTGCAATGGCAAGCACCCCAAGCCACCTATCCCGCTAAGGGAGAAACTATTGTTTACCCAGACAAAACCTTAGGTTTCCGCAATGTGGAATTAGCAGTGGGCAATGGTAAAGTTGTGGCTGCTGGCACTTGGGATAACCAAAACTGGTATACCGTAGCGCAGGCTGCTAGGGTGCAGATGGAGCCTTTTCTCAACCCAGAACAGTTACAAAATTTTTCTTTAAATGGGGCAAATGTGAATGGTGGTTTTGTTCTTTCCGGTAGCTGGGCACCATTTACGATTGAAAAGATTGATGCCCAGCAAGGAGAAATAAAAATTGGTGATGGTACGGTAGCCGTATCTAAAGTTCGCTTGAGCGAGAAAAATTTTGCGGCTCAACTGGTAGCTAAAGGAGTGAGGCTAGGCAGAATTCTCAAAGATTCTCACCCTGCCTTAGCAAATCCCTTAAGCGGGACATTTCAAATTGCCGGGAATACTGAGAATCTGAGTCCAAAAACTCTCCAAGGGCTGGGTAATGCCAGATTAAGTCTTGATGGTGGTACAGTCGCAATCAAAAATATTCAACTAGCCTCTGGGCTGTATAAAGCCCAACTCCAAGTTAATCGCGTCCCATTGCAACAACTAGCAGAAGTACCAGAGCAATTCTGGGGTGGTGTAATTGGGAAATTTGACGTTGCTGGCTCTGTAAATTCCTTTGAATTAGCAGATATTCAAGCTAGTGGAGAGGCAAAGCTGAATGTGGCTGGGGGGACAGCCATTGCTCGGAACATTCAATTAAATAACGGAGGTTATCAAGCAGCGGTTACAGCCAATAGTATTTCTGCTGCAAAGTTTAACGAACAACTGCGGGGTAAGTTGGGCGGTAAGTTTCAAGTTACAGGCACAGTGGATAATTTTAGCTTGGCGAATGTACGTGCTGTGGGAGAAGCAGACTTATCCCAAGGTGTTGCTATTGTCAAACAGCCATTATCTGCGGTAGTAGGTTGGACGGGGGATAAATTAATTGTGGAACGTTCAACTACTCCAGGCTTACAAGCCAATGGTTATTTAACTACCAGAATTGAGGATGACAAAATACCGGAAATTACTGGGTTAGCTCTGAATGTCAGTCTGAAAAATTACAATATAAGCCAACTCCAGTTAAATGTACCCCAAGCCCTCACGATAGCTGGAAAAACTGACTTTCAGGGCAAAATTACCGGTACACCCACTGCCCCCAACATCCAAGGACAACTTGGGCTAAATAACTTAGTGGTAAATAAGTTTGCTTTTGAACCAAAATTGACGGGAACCCTACAAAGAAAACCTGATGGTGATTTAAATTTAGATGTAAGTGGTAAAAGGGATCAAATTGCCTTAAAACTCGATGAGGAAGGGAATCCACAATTATTTACAGTCAACTCGAACCAAGCATCAGCCATTGGGAATAGAAAGGGAAATCAATTAGCCATCAAAGTAGATAAACTACCATTACGAAAATTGGGCGTGCAACTCCCACCTGAAACACCTATTGGTACAGGATTAATCGAAGGTGCAATTAGTGGAGATTTTCTAGTTAATCAACAGACATGGGCAACCTCCGGAGAATTAGCGATCGCTAACCCAAAAATTGGTAGAATCACAGGCGATCGACTACAAGCAAAGTTTAATTTCGCTAATGGCAAAACTACGCTGAGTAGTAGTGAGTTTATAAAAGGTAGCAGTAAATACGCATTTACAGGGAATATTACTCAAACCGAAGAACTGCCCAAAATCCGAGGAAACATCAACATCAACCAGGGGCAAATTCAAGATATTCTCACAGCTTTACAAATATTTGAAATTCAAGATTTACAAGGGGGAACAGCCCCACCAACCTACGGCACAGCCAATGATTTAAAAACCCAACCTGTAAGTACACCCCGATTTAATTTACTGACACAAATTAAACGTTTTTACGAAATCAATGCACTCTTAGAACAACAGAGGCAACAGCGTCAAGAGTCGGAATTTGTACCCCAATTAGCTGATTTGAAAGGCAGAATCAATGGTGAAATTGATTTAGATACCACTAAAAATATTGCCTTTGACTTTAAATTAAATGGTGAAAATTGGGTATGGGAAAATGAAAAATTTCGCTCCTTGTATAACGCCGATAGCATTATTGCTGAAGGTAGCTTTCAAGATGACTCCTTAAGATTACTACCATTGCGAATTAAATCAGAAAACCGACTAATTGCATTTTCCGGTAACATTGGGAGTCAAGAGCAAGACGGCAAATTAGAGGTAAGAAACTTTCCTCTCGACCTCTTAAACCAGTATATTAACTTACCAATAACCGTAGCTGGTAATCTTAACGCCACAGTCGCTTTATCTGGTAGTGTTAAGGATCCTAAAGCCATTGGTAGGGCTAATATTACCGATGGAGCAATTAATCAAAAACCTCTGAAATTAGCAGACACGACCTTCAACTATACAAATGGGCGTTTGTTTCTTGGTAGTACCCTGCAAACTAGTAGTCCAGAATCAGTAAATATTACTGGCAGTATTCCCTACAGCTTACCTTTCGCTACCGTTGTCCCAGAGAGCAAGAAAATTGATCTAGATATACAAGTTAAAAATGAAGGAATAGCTGTATTAAACTTGTTTACCGATCAAATTGCCTTTGAAAATGGTGAAGGTGAAATAGATATTAAAGTTGGTGGTACTTGGAAAGCTCACCAATTGAATGGTATTGCCAGCTTAAATAATGCAACATTTTCAGCCCGAACTTTGCCAGGAAAATTGACACAAGTTACAGGAGAGATGAACTTTGATTTTGACCGCATCATCGTCAATAATCTCCAAGGTAATTACAGTCTTGGAAAAGTAGAAGCTCAAGGGGAAATTGCCATCACCAGGAACCTCCCCACACAAATAAAGAATCCTCTAACAGTTAGTTTAGAGCAGTCATTGTTGAATATCAAAGGTTTATATCAAGGTAATGCTAGTGGAAACATACAAGTTACCGGATCAGTCTTGAATCCTAATCTTAGTGGTAAGGTCGACTTAAGTAATGGTCGAGTAATTTTACCAGAAAATAATATTTATCCTCAAAGCTCTCCCTCACAAATCAGACAGATTAAACTCCTCAAAAACTTGAATCAAAATAATCTAGAAAGTGACAGTACTAGCATTAGATTTCAAGATTTACAGCTAAATTTAGGCAAAAACATCGAAATTACCAGTCCTCTCCTGTTCAAATTTTTTGCTACGGGTACATTGAATGTTAATGGTTCTCTAGGTAATCCCTTACCAAATGGGAAAATTAGCTTGAAAAAAGGTAATGTGAATCTATTTACAACTCAATTAAGTTTAGCTAGTGGCTATCAACATCAAGCCATATTTACTAGAAAAGAAGGATTAAATCCATATTTAGATATTCGTCTATTCGCTAAAGTTTTAGACGTAATTCAAAGTACGGATTTTAGCAGACCTAATGCCACTGGACTAGCAGCTTTAGAAACCGTGCGCGTAGAAGCCAGTGTACAAGGACCAGCCAATAAATTAAACGAGAACCTAGTTCTTAGAAGTACTCCAGCCCGCACAGAAACAGAAATTGTTACCCTTCTAGGAGGGGGTTTTGGTCAAAAGAATCAAAATGGTGATAGTACTTTAGCTCTAATTAATATTGCTGGTTCAGCAGTATTTAACAATTTTCAACAATCTTTCAATCAAATTGGCAATAGTTTAGGTTTGAGTGAACTACGAATATTTCCCACAATTTATAGGAATCCTCAACCTGGTAGAAGTAACTCTAGCTTAGAGTTAGCCACTGAGGCTGGTATTGATATTAATTCTCGATTCTCAGCTTCTGGGATCAAAATTTTGACTACTCATGACCCAATACAGTGGGGTGTAAACTATTGCATCAATGAAGAATTTCGTCTCCGCGGAGCAAGCAACTTTTTTGATGATAATCGCGCTGTTATGGAATTTGAAAGACGATTTTGACCAAAACATGGAATTTTTTTAGAGATTGAACTCTGTGATCAAGATGAATCATACAAGTAATATTAGTGGTTAGTAGTTAATAGTTTTTATTGGTATCAAATTAAGCTAATTAAGCTGAAAGCTAACATAGTCAAATCTTGTAAAAGTTTTTCCTATGACCCTTCTCTCCCCTCTTACCTCACCCAATCATGAATTTTGGCATTACTTAATTGATGTTCCAGTAAGCGTTCACAAATATTACCCAAAAGTATCACCAAATGATAACCATCATATAATTCAATGGTTTTAACTATAAGAATTTATTAGAGTATATATCGCTTAATTGTCTAGGTCACCAATTCCCTTTTGGTCAAGAAAAAGGTAACCTATAAGAAATAAAAATATTAACTAAATATTAAATTTTACCGTTGATCTATCCATGTCGTTAGTGAGCCATAGTTAGAAAATGTTCCTTCCTCTATTTTTGCCTGCAATTATATAGAGGTATTAATGACTCAATTCCTGTTAGAAAGTGTTTGGCTAGTCCCTTTTTATTCAAGAATGGGGCTTAACGGGTGACAAGATAGTTCACGGGTATATGTAGGAAGGAGCTGAGAAAATAGGCGTTGCATAAGTGCGGGATGATTTCACTAAATTTTCAACGATTTCTCAATGGTTTCAAACCCTAATTCATCCCGCACTTATGCAACGCCAGAAAATAAAGTGGCAAAAAAATAGGGGGAATTTATTCCCCAGAAAAAAAATAAAATGTTGCCACAATCATACCAAACTCTCTTCCAGAAACATTTGAGTGAACAGCAGTATCTAACCCTAGAATTGTTGTTGCTATTGATACAAGCATATCGCCAGGTCAAGCTTTCCACCTAAGAGGATGTTTTAAAAGTCGAAGTGAGTTACAAATCATGCAACTCGCCTGACCATGATACGTATCATTGCAATATAAATTAAAGTATCAGAAGTTT
>CBZS010000290.1 GCA_000613065.1 Richelia intracellularis
TTTTCTGGCTGCTGCTGCCTCCCAATCATCTTCATAAAAAAGTATTGGAGCTAAAAGTTATCGCAAATCCCATTCTACATAATAATAAGACAACATACATATGGCATTTTATACGTTCGGCTGTAAAATGGTAAGCTGGACGAACTTTTAAGTCAACAATTTTATAACTACGGAAAGCTTGTTCTACTTGTGAGAGATTTTTATCGGCTTTTACCGTATCCGTAGCAGATAATGTTTCTTCATCCAAAGATCTAGGAATTATATATAAAGCATCCAATACTGCTTTTGCATCAGTTTTTGACTGATTTCTCTGATATGAAAAACTCTTCTCTTCTATTTCAATTATGAAATGTTTTTCAACATTAAATTTCTTGATAACTTTACCTACTCTTACACCAATATTATCCTCGCCTTTTCGTGAACGAGCTTTTCTCTAAGTTGCTGCAACAATTTTATCTAATTTATTTTCTGTTGCTTGTAAGAATTATTCTCTATTTTTCTTTCTTTCTGCTGCCAATAAAGGATTTAGACAGGCTATTAATCTTTCCCTTGGATAATCTTGGCTTTTAATTAATGCTAAATTTGGTTCATCAAACAGAGCTAATTGAATAGCTGATTGTTCTACTCAAGTGATTTTTGAAAAATAAATTACCAGCTAAAGCGGTTGAATCAAGATATGCCATTTGGGCAACAGTGGATTTCGCTGTAATCTAGACTCCACTTGTTTCATAGCTTTCTTTGTTAGAGAAATCCCTTTTTCGTAAACAGTTTTACTTAAACTCAAGATAGGATATAAGCCTTTCCTAGTCATACTCGAAGCCCAGTAAAGCATGACTTCAACATCAACAAGCTTCCCCCGCCCCATTCCAATGCTGGTCAAGAATACCCCAACAACCCTCTATGGGATTGTATTTACTATGGTAAGGAGCATAGTAAAGCAATTGAATTGGTATATTTAGCAGATCAACAAACTCAACCATCCTTTTTTTTAATTGAGTTCTTACTCCACTACTTTCGGGACGATTATCAACTTTAATTTGTATCAGTTTGGTCTCCTGCTTTTGTTCTGGTGTCATTCTCTTCCACCATTGAATAAAAGTATGAACAATAAAATCCCTGGTTTTATAAGAAGAACTACCAAAGTTAATATACAATAATTGACTACTATCTTCATCAAGAATCCCACAGGGAGTATATTTTTCTGTGCATCCCATATGATGCTCCTCAGCTTGATTGTCTCCTCTGGTTTTTCCACCACGAGAATAACTCCCGATATTAACGCTAGCTTTGCAATCCATGCTTAGTGGTTTGACTTTGAGGGCTGTTTGTTGATTGCGGCTCAAATTCTTTGATGTTGTTGAAGATATCATCCGTTTGTGCAATTTTTTTTGAGGTTTGGCTTTTACTACTTTAGAAAGACCATAGCCCATTCGATTCAATACTTGTGCCATTATACTGGCGCAAGGCAATTGCTCCTGGCTACATCCCTGTTCTTTGAGTTTTTCTAGTGCGGATGTTGCTGTTAACCGGGTATAGGCTAAGGAAGTTTTAAATATTCGGTCTTGTTGAGAATCAGATTCTGCAATTTATCGCAGGGATAATGCCACAACAGGTTGTTTCTCTTCCCAACCCTTTGCTTCGCTAAAGGCTGATTGTAATCCAACACAGATTATCCCTTTTCTTTTTCCGCTAACCCTAACTCTATATTTTCTCTACCCCAAGGGAATACTGTTTGTGCTAACCTTGCTCTATCTTGGCAATATTTTAACCTCATCTGAGCTTGAAGGCCCCGACGTTCTACTTCATTCATTTTCGATGCTGGCAACAGCAAGTATTCTATTTGTGATCTTGTTAATGATTTGGGTTCCTCTGCTGGATCTAGGATACTCCAAAATACTTGCCCCTGTTTTTTTACTCATCAAAATTACATCTTACTTTCATTGGTAAATTCTTTCTTATAAATCACCTAATTTATTGATTTGAGGCACTCGCTTTTAAAGCGCTTATTGAGTCTAAACCTTGTTTCTTTTTTAAGTCTTCTCGAATCCTTGCTTGAGTAATCATTCCACTGTCTCCGACCCAGACTACTCTCTTAATACCAAATCTCGAGCTTACCTTATCTATTTGATTAGTAAATGTCTTTGGGTCGGATGTATTTCCCTCAAATACTTCTATTGCTATAGGAGAAACTTTCTCATTACATAATAGCCCAAAAACTATTTGTAATTTACCACTTTTTTTATCACGA
>CBZS010000291.1 GCA_000613065.1 Richelia intracellularis
GGATGCACGAAGTTTTTCAGCAAGTAAATGTTTACCACAAAAAATATAAAGGGGAGCATAACAATATCCTTTGTAATACGGATTAAAGAATATTTCTTCTTGATCTTGATGACCATTAACTAAATCATCCGTCACATCTAAATCTATTATTATCTGTCGCTGTGGCTGATGATAAGATTCTAAAAATAGCTCAACTAAAAGTGTTTCTATCGCCTTAGCATCATAGTCAATACGATGATACCGACTATTTTCTCTTGAAGATACGTCTTCTGGACAATGTTCGAGAGGATTTAAGGTGCTTTTCCCTGCCAAAGTCGTTAATTCTTGTTCTGAGTTCATAACCTTTCCTACCACAAGTGCGAATATTGGATCGTGACGTAGAATTTCATGATCATTTATTATGTCTTCATACCCCATGATTAAGCCATATATATATCCTTTGTGCAATTAAGTTATGAACTGGATATAAAACGTTATTGGGGTCTCGGTAATCTTTGAAACATCTTGCAAATCGTGATGTTATTTCTCTTTTTCTGTCTAGTTCCGCAATTAATGTTAACCCTACATCCGATGTTACAGGCTCTCCCTTGAAATTGACTACAACTGGACATGACTTTACCTCTCCAAATAGAAACTGTTCCGGTATAGAATGATTTTTATTTGGGGTCATCCTTTAAACTGCTCAGATTCGTTTGCAATATACATATCTTTTGGCAGTTTTAGACCCCTCTTTTTTCAATCTTGGTGAAAAATCCGGGTTTATAACCTCTCCTCATTAGAGTAGTTAACCTATTGGAGATGAGGAATTTTTACTAGATAAGTTTCAGGAGTTAGTTAATTTATTGGGATAAAAATCTAACGGCAAACATAGCACTATGTGCAAATAATAAGTAAGAAGTAAGATGTAATAAATTTACTAATTAAGGGCTTGCACTTGAAAAAATGTCACAACACTATTTTCTAGTGCTATAAATTAAGGAGAATAAATAACGCTCTGACTTCTCTATCTCTACATCATAATTTCGATGTATTTGCTTGATTTCTAAGGATGAATTGTTTTGTAGATTTTATTTGATCAATTACATTTCCTCGCAAGTTAGTACCACTGATGTTTACAACAGTATTAAGATGTTGTACCTCAGCACCCAAAAAGGATAAATTATACTCCTCATTTCCTCGCAATAAATCATATGTTTTTATTTTTTCTGCGATTGATTAATATTTTCAATCAAACTAATTTTCATTAATATGACTTTACCAGAATATTTAGTGTGTGCTTACATAAAAATATGTGATTATTCATACTAACTGTCAATTAATATATACATAACAGAAACTCTAGATATGATGTATAAATATTTTTGTGAATTGCTATTAGATAAGCCCCTGTCTCAGGGACAAGGGAACAATTATAAATAAAATATCAAAAAATCGTTTATTTAGGAATATATTTACACACTATTCAATACGCTAAGGCTTTGCATTAATCATAAAAAATAGACCTATCTACTAATAGATTTAACAGAGAAACTCAAACTCAATCATCACATTGTATGTGTTTTCTCCATCTACTAAATTTGGTACATATTTAATAAACAGTCCTGTGAGATTTGCTTCTTAAATAGTTGCTAACTATCACTATCTATACCAATTTCCTTTGGGTGGCACTCTTTTAGTAAGACGGGGAGTGGAACTTAGACAGGTATTTGAAGAGGTGGAGGGGTAGTAGAACAACTAGCTTTGAGAACTTTTTTGATCAAAGGAATACCACTAGAGTACAAAGCCAGGTGATTGCGTTTATGTTCTTGTTGTAGATCAAACTGCCAATACTCATCCCAATCGCCACTGATGTATAAAGAACCCAGGGGTAAAACAGCCTCACCACCCCTCATGGTCCATCTAGCCCCAGTGATATCCATCCTGTCTTTAATCAGGTGGCGACAAGCACCCTCAATCACCCCCGTGGCCATGGGGAATCCAGCTTTTCAGTAATTAATCGTCATATTTGAGGTATTTGGCATTGTTAAGAAAATATCTAGCACAGGTATCCACCGGTTTACGTTCTTGGGGGGTGAGTTTGGGTAAAGTCGCACTCCGGCGCATACCTGGGGCAACAGAACTTGATTTACCTTCAAGGATAAGCTGTAAACGTTTGCTCTCCCAAGCTTCTGCCTGTGTTGAAGTCTGAGAAGAAAAGACAAATGCAGCTTTCCACAAATACTCAATCACATGGATAATATCCCTGTCTTAGTCCATGAGAGAGAATATTGCTGTGCTGGTAGATTAAACTCCCCATCCAAAGGAAATAGGGTATTTATCTTTCTTCCTCCATAACCGATTCTATTGGCGATTACTGTGCCAAATAATGTGGTCAATTTCTGTGACAATTTTTTCTTGTGTGTTCTGTTTACTGAGTCTGTGCCTGCACACTCTCCCTCTATTTCATCTTGACTGCGTTTATCAAAATATCTTTGTTTGTAACAACCGTCTCAATAGTTCCTATCTATTCTCAAGTAACTTACTCTCTATCTGGGAGTGTTCTAACCCACAAATGGTGTCTGAGTCTAACCAACTAACTATCTGTTCAAATAGTTCTCGTGCTTGTGACCAAAACATACCTTGATTTGATGTAGATCCTTGCATAGGGTGTGGGACTGTTCCTGTTTTTTCACTTTTTACAAGCCAATTCCATCAAGTACATTTTTGGCTGTCAATACTACTGTGGTTGACTTGTCATTTATTATTCTTATATCATACTCCGTACTACCAAAAGAGTCGCACCCATTTAATTTAATCCCGACTGAGTTGAGATAGATCTAAATTAGTCATACCTAATTTTGGGATTCTATTAAAAATTAGTTCATTCTGTGATGATTTGTTGCCAGTGAGAATACTAGTTATCAAAGAATAAATTTTCTCCGCAATCTGTATATTAGCGATAACTAAATCATTAATAATTCCCCGCCAATATATTTTGAATATTTGAGATAAAACTAAATAACAGCCTATTTTTTGGGTTCTATTTAAAGGAGACTGATTAATAGCAATTATATGTTCGTTGAATCTTCTCCAACGAGGAAAAATGATTCTACCCTTTTTGCTAGGATCGTGCCAGATTGTATATAAATGTATAGAACGAGCATTGATATTGATTGATTGTTCTGAGTGTCTCCTAAGAAAGAATAGTTGTTCGGGAATTTCATAAAATGTTCCAAAAAGACTTAGTCTTGCCAGTAACAACCTGTCTGCACCTGCATACCTATCAATAAGTGGAGTTTCTTTAAGTATCCGACTACGTATCATCCCAAAAATTTGATAGCAAGAGTGTGGAAGATATGCTATGTCACAAAAACGCTCGTAAGGCTTTTGGGAATCAGTTTTTAGTTTTATATTCTCATTGGTACATTTTACATACAGTTCATCATTATTTTCTAAAAAATTACCATTATCATCGATAACTTTTGCCATGGAATGACATAAGACAATATCTGGCTTTTTCTCTAGTATTTCAACACATTTTTCTACAAATGTTGGAGCAAAAATATCGTCATGGGCTGCCCACTTGAAATACTTTCCTCTAGATAATTGGAAAACAATATTATAGTTAGGAGCAGCACCAATATTTTGCTGGTTACGATGGTAACGAATACGCTTATCTTTAGCTGCAAATTCCTTACATATTTCTTCAGTCTTATCTGTAGAAGCATTATCTGCAATAATAAGCTCAAAATCTTGAAAAGATTGATTTAAGATTGCTTCTATTGTTTCTTGTAGAAAACGAGCTCCATTATATACAGGTAAACCGATACTTACACGAGGGTTTTCAGATTTCATTAGATTATTTACTCCTCTATTTATTGCAGTAGTTTGTTGATAAGTAAGAAGTATGCTTTGTCGTAGATATTCAATTAAAAAGATAAGCCTTAAAAAAGAAAATATAAATGAATTTAATGTTTTTAATTTTAGTCTTTTAATTTTAGCATGAATGATGTAAATATCTATTTTTTATAGTTTTTTGTGAAAAACTATAAAAAATAGATTAATTTAATTCATGAGTATAAAAAAAGCTCCAACTCTTTGGAGGCTTTTTTCTGGTTAAACCAATTAGCATCAAAGATATAAAATAATTATCCCAACTTCCATTTACTTATAAATCAGAACATCTGAAGATATTTGAGAATATGATAAAAGAAAAATCAGCTTTTATTAAACATCTTTTTGTTTTTAGAGAATACATAATTGTCAGCCCATATATTGAAGATCGCAGACATAATTAAGTGACTGGATAAAACTGCAACTGCAACCCAAAATATTCCCATATTGACAGTAGCTAATAAAGATATGCCAAAAACCAAGGTATAAAGTAGATCGTAATAGAATACTATATGTGTTTTATCAATAGCATTAAGCAGCAAAGAAGACGATTGCTTGAAGGCCCTAGGAATTACGGATAGACAGATAAGTATTAGTATCGGAACCGCATTAGTCCATTTATCTCCGAATATAATCGGTACATAAAATGGAGCAGCAGATGCTTGTATTAGCACGATTGGTACAATAATAGTGGCGATTGTTTTTACACTATTAAAATATCTTTCTCTAAACTTATGGTAGCTTTTACGGACTCCACAAAGATGAGAAAATAGAGGTGATATTAAGGTTTTAACTATATTCATAGTAATGCCAGAGCCGGCATTAAATGCAAAGTAATATAAACCTAACTCACCAATACCTAGAAATATACCAACTATTAAATAGTCTAAGTTCATTCTCAGTCTAGTCAAGAATTCGACAGCAATTACATTTTTGCCGAAGTTAGTAATATCTTGCCATTTTTCTAATTTTAAAGATTTAGGTGGTCTCCAGGAGCAATTGTGATAATAAATAAAAATCCAAATCAAATTTGATAGTACCATTGCTGCAACAATAGACCATACACCCATTCCTGCGATGGCTAAAATAATAGTTATATAATTTCCCAAGAATGACTGTGCAACGTTACCTATAGCTTTAATTTTGAGGCGATTTTCTCTTTCTATCAATGCACCTTGTACTAAGAAAATAGGAAATATTAAATATACTAAACCTACAGCACATATAGGTAATATTAAATTTTTGTTACCGTAAAAATATGCAATTGGAAATGATGCAATACATTGTATAAATAACACACTTATGCATAATATCCAATTAATCCAATACGATGTATTACATATTATGTCTAAATCTTCCTCGTCAGCCTGAACAATTTTTGCTATTACACCTCTATCCAGAGTAAACAGAGAAGAAAATTCAACTACAATATAGACAATAGCCATTAATCCATAATCTTTAGGGCTAAACATTCTGGCTAATGTGACTGTAGTTCCTAAACGGAAAATACGATTAGCTAATTCTGCTAAGCCTAACCATCCTGCATTACGAAGGAATTGACTAGAAAATGTTTTTTGGATTTTCTTTATGAACATATATAATTATCTAACATTAGATGTTTGGACTTTATTATTTAATTGACAATTATTATTGAAAATAAATTAATCATCCTTCTTTCTTTTTTTGAATAATAGTTTCAATAATTACATCACGATAGCTTTTAGCGATCGCGTCCCAATTAAAACGCAAAGAATTCTCTCTTGCTCTTTCTTGCCAATTACTTTGGAGCACTTGTGCAATGGCATCTGCATAAGTATCTAATTGGGTCGCGTCACACAATATACCAGCATCTCCAACGATATCGCGTCGAATTTCATCATCTGTAGCGACTACTGGCAAACCACAAGCCATGGCTTGTATGTAAGCTTGCCCAAAAGGTTCGTCCAAAGAAGGAAGGGTAAATATATCTGCACATCGATAAACATCGGGCATTTGGTTAAAAGGAAAAGTCTTAATGGCAAAGCGGTCGCTTCCTAATAACTCTTCTCCCAAGGCTTGAAAATACTGGCGGTCGGGACCATCTCCACACACCAGAAGACTAGCTTCTGGAAGACGTGCAACTGCTCTAATTGCTAATTCAACCCGCTTGTGATCCATGCGATTTAAGGAAGCAACACATAAAACTAAAGGCTGTTTTAATCCATGTTCGATGCAATCGCCATCTGGTTTAAACCAATCAATATCAACACCATTGGAGATGACGGTTGTAGTTTGATTGGGATTTACATTCCCCACAAATTCTGCCATGGTTCTAGAAAAAACCACTAGGTGATCTGGGTTGAATTTCATACTTCTAACTAAAGATTTACCACCTCCAGTTAGACCTGTATGAGCCTTAAATAGAATGGGTGTACCTAGAATTTTTCTGACTACAGAAGCCATTGCTAAACCACCATAGTCATTTAAAGGAATAATTAAATCCGCTTGCTTTTGTAATAAGCGGGTGGCACAAGGTATAAAACTTGTCAGATGTTCGATAACGATATCGGGATGAGTGGCAAATTTTTTGAGTAATCTATTGATGATGGGATTGCTCACCAGTTTACGGGCTTTTGTGCGGGGAATGCCACCCGCAGGATGAAAATGTGGACTACATGACGCACCCCCAAGTAGTTCAATTTCAAAGTAAGGACTAAGCCTATTTGCAAGCTCGATGGCGAAATTCTCAGTACCACCACTCCAGTTCACACCTGCGCTAGGATGAACAATGGCAATACGGTAGGTCTGAGATTGTAAATTTAATTGATTTTCATTATTTAATTTAGTTACTTGTTCAACCATTATTTTATATATTTTGTAGTGAAATATTATTAAGTACATAGACTGCCAATGTAATTAGCTCAATTGTTTGTTGAGTAACCACAACCATGAAATAGTCAATTTAGAGTAAAATCCAGACCTGATTTAGAAATTTATTTTGAGCCTGAACTATCTACTCCATCGGATTTATCCCAAGTGTCCCAGCCTGCGATCGCCATCAAAGTTGACCAATAAAAAAAGAAAGTGGTATGGCTCCATATATTTTCTGTAATCATCCCTACTGGCAAAGCTAAAGAAATAGCCAATATAACTTCACATAATTGACGCTGTGAATGGCTAATACTTTTAGAACGTATTAATTGAATTAGTCGCGTTATTTGAGCACCTAAAAAAACAATGAAAGTTCCTATTCCTATAATTCCCCCTTCAATTAGAGCGCGAATATAGTCGTTGTGGGGTAAAAGTTTACTATGACTGACAAAAGGACTAGTTCCTAAACCAAAACCCAACCAAGGAGAATGTTCCCACTGTTTTAATAAATAAAACCATTCTGCTAATCGCCAATTAAAACTGTTACCATCACTTTTAGACAAAAGGATAGCGCGAGATATATCCATATCAGGATTTAAGAGTGGTGTTTCGGTAATAGAAGCAAGACGTTCTTGCCCAAACTCTGTCATGGCAAACAAACCGATGACAATGGCAAATAATAATAATCCCCCAATCAGATTAGTCAAGCTCAATTTAGGAGCAATTAATGCCAGAATAAAAATAGCTAGCATCACAATAATAAATAAAGCTTTAGTACCCACCAAAAAAAATGCCAATATGCCTAATAAAAGGAACCAAGTAAGTCGTTGCTTTGTCTGTCTCAATTTCCAATTTGTAAGACCAATAAAAAGTAGAACAAATGTGCCAAAAGTGTTTGGATGACCTAGGGTTCCATTAATCCTAGAAAGATTTGTACTTAATGAGTCAGCAGTTCTATTTACTAAAAGAGGAGGTAAAAGGGATTGAGGTAAAAATGTCTGCATCGCTGCGGCTGTTAGCGGTACAATCAGACTGAGGAATAACAAAGATATGAGTTTTTTAGGATTAACTCTATCTTTTAACTGCATAACAATTAGATAGACCATCAGCCAGGAAAACAAGCGTACCCATTCCCGGATAGCTGCCGATATATAAGAACCATCTAATCCTAATCCTCCAAGGGGTAAAAGTATTACCCATAGTCCTTGGAGTAAAACCCACCCGGCAAAAAGCCACCAGAATTTATCTACTTTGATTGGTTGACCTGTTAATAATTTGAGGGTCACATACAACAAAGTTAATAAATCTACGCCAATGGCAAAAGCAGCAGGTATCTGCATAGAGGATAGAGGATCTAAAGAACTACGCAGAATCAATAAAGCAACTACAGCTTGTTCAAATTTGGCAAAAAACGAAACAAGTAGTGCCACTGCAAATATCATGGCACTCACCATCAACGGATTGACACCAGTCAGGAAGCCAACACCTAACCCTATAACAATGCCTCCCAAACCAATGACTAATTGTGAAAGGGAAGAGGTATTTGAGTTTTGCAGTTTTAACATTGTCATTCTGATATTTCAGTTCTAGATTCCACAGCAGTAGAACCCACTAAACGCTTCACGGGTTTTTCTAAAACTGGTTGATAACCCTTGACTGGGTAACGATAATACCTTTCTGAAAATCCAGTAATGCCATTTACTGCAATTCCCAGCACGGGTATTCTGTTTTTATTCAGTTCCGATACTGTTCTTTGCAATACTTCTTTGATCGTGAAACTTGGTCTTGTCACCATCACCAAGCCATCACTATGTTGTCCTAATGTAGCAGCATCAGCACAATCACTCAACGGAGAAGTGTCTAAGATTACACAGTTATATAGACTCTGGGCCTCAATTAATAAAGCTTGCATAGCCTCGGACTCTAGCATTTGTGATGGCCTACCATGTAGCTCACCGCATGGGAGAATGAATAAATTTTCTACTGATGTAGGCTGCACCGCTTCTTGTAGGGTCATTCCACCTTGAAGCACATCGCCAATTCCCGTTTTTGGAACCATGTTAAAGAGGTTGTGTTGTACAGGACGACGCAGATCAGCATCTATTAATAATGTGCGTCGGGACAACATAGCGGAGGTTGCTGCCAAATGGGAAGCTACAACGGATTTTCCTTCTCCAGAAATGGTACTACTAACAATGATAAGTCTTAATTTTTCGAGGCTGCGAAACTCTAGGTTTTTGAACAACATGCGGTAAGGTTCTACAAAACCTACGCGGTCGAGGAATTGATCGGCGGGTTTAAGAATAAGTGCAGACTCTGGTAAACGGGGTAGCACTCCCAGGAGAGGTAATTTGACTAATTCCTCGGCTTCTAATGGATCCTGTAGGGTATTGTCGGTGATTTCTAGTAACAATATGATACCTGTTGCCAAAACTGCTCCAAATACTGTGGCTAGAACTAATACTACCGCTGGCTTTGGCGATGTTGGCAATCGAGGGGGTTTTGCTTTTTCTATCACCCTGAGCTTTTCTACCTTTTGGGCTTCTGCAATACGTGCTTCTTCTAGTTTGCGTTGTAATGTCTTTAGTGACTCTGCTGCTTCTTCTCGCTCTCTGGTTAATTGAGTTAAGGGTTGCTGCTTAATTGGTAATTGAGCTAGCCGGGCTTGCAGGTTAGCTCGCTCATTTTGTACAACCCTGAATCTATTTTCTAAGGCTACTCGCTGTACTTCTGTGGTTACCAACTGAGAAGTTAGCTCTTGACTGATTTGATCGCCAGCTATATTACTTGATGGAGTTCCTTGGTTTCCTGGAGCAATGCGTCCAAGTCGTTGCTGATACAAACTAGCAACTCCGTCACGCTCTTGAAGTAATTTTATGACATCGGGATGGTCCTCGGTGAAACTGTTACGAGCGACGATCAGTTTCTGTTCTATTTCTACTAGTTCAGCCCGTAATTTTCTAAGATCTTCATCTTGACCGGTACGCACATTGTTATAGGCATTACCAACATTTCCTGCTTGGGTGATTTGTCGCAAGGATGCTTCACGCGATTCCACTTCTTGTAATTGACTCACCAGGGTGCGTTCTTCCTGCTCTAAGGTAGATAAACTTTCTACCAAACTCCTGCTTTGTTCATCAAACGAGACAATCCCACTTCTTTGCCGATATCGATTTTCCGCAGCTTCTGCCAATCGTAAGCGTTCGCGAGCCCTAGGAACTTCTGTTTTTTCCAAAAATTCCTTGACTTTCTTAGCTTCTGATTTAATATTTTTGATGTTTTCCTCAAGCATTGCTTGGGAAACTGCGTTTAGCATTTTCGCAGCTAAGTCAGCATTCTCGTGGGCGTATGTCAATTCCAGAATATTGGTAGTCGGGATGGTTTTGACTTTCAAGCCCTCATCCAAGGTTGCTGTTAATGCATCCATGGTTAACTTATTTGACTTTGGCATAGCTATGGCGATCGCTCTTTCTAAAACGGGTTGCGATTTTGCCAATTCTGCTTGATCTGACACCGGATCGGGACCACCATATTGTCGAGATACTTGAGTTAAATTTTGACCCAACTGGGAAATACTAACTCGCTTATCATCAAGCATGAGTTTTGTTGATGTTTCGTACATTCTGGGTGCGAACATCAAATAAGCGATCGCTCCGGCTATAACAGCAGAAAAGGTCGCCACAGCAGGTAATGCACGTCTTTGTAGTACTACTGGTAGGGATGAAATGCCTTTTTCCATCGTCTGGTTACTCTAGTTTGTTCAGAAGGTAAATACAGCCTAAAAATAATTAGGACTTAAGCACTGTACAATTTGACTAATAAGTGTGTTATGGAGATGCAACTATTTTTGGATATCTTGTTAAATTTGGCGTTGCTGAATCAGGGGATGATTTCACTAAATTTTCAACGATTTATCAATGCTTTCAAACGCTAATTCATCCCGCACTTATGCAACGCCTGAAATTGAAATTCCCATAACTATTGTGTCGTGTCTGTCAATGCGTAAGTCCTATTCACGTTTCCATTCCCGCCTGTCTTACCTTCCCATAGATCATGATGTTGTTAAGACTTTTTGTACAGATTTTTTTGACTAAACAGCCGTTATTTTTTACCTATTGCTCCGGCTAACCCTGCCGTGGAGTTAGGTTCAGCTAAATCAATTGTTTGTGGATCATTCAAAAGACTCTTGTATATCTTTAATGTTTCAGATGTAATTTGCTCCCAGCTATAGTTTAGCTGTACATACTTTTGAGCTTGCTCTGCCATCAACACCAGATCTTGGGGATGGTGTATGGCCCAGTCTATCGAATTCATACAAGATTCAAGATTCCCCGCCTCAAACAACATACCCTTACCTCCTTGAATCAATTGCTGATGAGGAGGAATATCACTTGCTAAAACGGGTACACCTTCTTGCATTGCTTCCAACATCGCCAACGGCAATCCTTCTAAGTCAGAAGGAAGAACAAATAAACCAGCACCTCTAACAATTTCCCACAGGCGAGCACCCCGTAATTCTCCGGCAAAAATTATATTAGGATTATTTGCTACTTTTTCTAATAACTGGGAAGTAAACGCTTTTGTATCGCTGACTCCACCTGCCAATACTAGTTTCCATCCGTCTGGGTTAAGAGCACTAAGTGCTTCTACTAATAAATCAGGTCGCTTTTCTGGCACCAATCTACCTAAAAATATCAGATAACGACCCTGTTTTAAACCCAAAGATTTGCCATAGGTAAATTGGGCATCGGAATCTCCATATTTTGCTGGTGCATTGGGAATATAAACTGTTTGACGACCATAGGTCTGTAAGAAGTAGTGATGCAGGGCTTCTGATACGACAATAATACCGTGGGCAAATCGGACAGCTGCTTTCTCTCCCATTTGAATTAATCGGGTAGAAAAGTTTCCCCATTTCGCCCTTTGCCAGTCTAACCCTTGGCAGGTAACCACAATTTTTGCGGATGTGGCAAATTTAGGAAAACAAGTAAATAGAGATGGGCCTAGAGCATGGAAATGTATTATGTCATATTTCTTACCACTGCTGGCTATCGCCCCCAAGGCAGAAGTCACAAATGCATCTATACCTTTAGCTTCTACACCTGGTAGGGAAATAACATTTACTCCCTGATATTCGTAACTCTCTAGCCAACCAAACTCTGTATAAGAACAACGGGCATATAAATCTACGGTATGGCCCTTTTTTACTATACGTGGGTATAATTCAGCACAATAATGTTCAATGCCTCCTTGCTTGGGGGGTAAACCTTTGGCTCCGATTACTGCTATTCTCATAATAATTACTCTATTCGACTAACTTAAAGTTTGTGAGCTACAACTTACATATCTAGATACAGAAGATCCTATTAAAAACAAATGCTGCCATAATGAGCCTAGAAAATTAATTCAGCATTTGTAAAAAAGCGCTACGGGAATAAATTCGCATTGAGAATCTGATGATTCTATTTATTTATATCGGTCTCATGGCATATACTCACTACGAAATTTTTGACCCCAGAATCGGTGATTGATAATTTTGTTGCCAACGGGTGAACATATTTTGATATACATCTTTGACAACAGTACGAGCTGCATAAGGCTGTGCAAGACGGATACAAGATTCTTGGGGATAGTTTTCTGGGTGTAGTACTACTTGGCGTAATCCATCTGCAATCGCTTGTGGTGTACCCTCAGAACAAACTACGCCAGTATCAGCAGTCAATATTTTAGGTGTTTCACCACACTTAGTTGTAACTACTGGTGTGCCACAGGCTAATGCTTCTAACACAACTAATGGCAAGCCTTCGTAGGCACTGCTGAGAACAAATGTATGGGAAATCCGATGTAGTTTAGCTAATTCTTCGGAGGTTACAGCTCCCAACATTGTGACTTGCTTTTCCATACCTAATTGGCTGATTTCTGCTTTCAATGGAGACGCTAATTCCCCATCTCCCGCAATCAGTAAATGTACTGATGGTTCTTCCATTACTGCTAAGGCTCTTACTAACAGCAAAGGATCTTTCTGAGGATGTAATCTACCAGCAAATAAGATAAAGCGTGTTTGCTTATCTAAACCTAATTGTTCTGCTAAGTGATATTTTTCTTCCTCAACCTTCCCCTCGCCTATGGGATAGAAAATTTCATTATCAAAGGAGTTTTTGATATAGGCAATACGATCGGCAATTTGGGGATAACGCTGCCTATACATTGCTGCTGCATCTGTATTACAGGACAGTATTTGATTAAATTGTCCTACGATACTCTTTTCTAATGCAAAATATGCGGCTGGGAATCTACGCCATAAAATAGCTTTTTTATTTCCCACAGTTTGCATTTGTGTCTGGATATCATTGTGAATAAATAGGGTTTTTTCTCCTTGCCACTGACGAGTAACGAAGGTGGGCTCTAGACGATGGAAATGCATAAAGTCTGAAGCAAAATTATGCTTGGCCAGAGCCATAGTGTATTTAATGGTCGTCGGAATTAGGGTTCTGACATTATCGTCCTTGAGTGCTAAGACAGGAAAAAATTCAATCTCCCTACCTATAAATTGATCTGTTCGCCATGTCCCCATCTTTTCTTGGTTTGGATTTCCTGTTCCGACCAAACGAACTACAAATTCTTGGGGAGCATATTTAATAAATATATTGATCAGGGTTTGAATTCCACCAATCGTCTTATTCCAAGGATTGTATTGGTAAAAAATAGTTAGAGTCGGTTTTTTCATTTCATACATACATCCCGGAAGCATTAACAATATTGCACAAATGTTATAGCCATTTTCTTCTATTAAATATTTTTTAATCTTTTATGAATATTTGCTATAAATATACAGTTTATTTACATTTTACTTTACTAAATCTTCATCTAAAAGTAGTTTTTTTCTATTTATTTGCGAAGATAATAAATTTAATTTTATATTAAGGGAAGAAGGTATAAAGTAGGTTTACTTAGTAAAAAATTGTATAACATATATATTCTATTTTTGTTAAAAGTGTTACTAATGATAACTGTTTATATATATAAAATACTCGTATTATAGGTGAATAATTACCTATCTTCGTTTCCAAATAATTGAATATATAGTTACAAGTATTACTCTTAATTCTGATTCATTTACTACTGTGAAATACATTCATCATTGTTACTCGATAAATTTAGTTTTCATTAATTAACAGAAGATGGGGCGGCATTATGTGTAACTTATTGCAATAATTGCAGTAGAAATGACTTAAATTACATCTACCTTGTTGCTGATTTTGTTATTTGCAAACATTTAGAAATGTAGTAGATGTGATTGTAGTAATCTTACCCAAGAATGACTAAGTTCAATCACTAAGCCAGTAACCCTTCAGAACAGGGTAAGCGCATCTAATTTTGTAGTGAAAATTACAGATTGTTGTACACAATTGTGAGGTATGTCTTGATTCTCAAGTGCGAACCCCAACGACGGGCACTTCTTGCCTAAGCGCAGGCTACGCCAACGCCCTTTGGGGGGGTACTGGAGGCGCATCGCCAAAAAAAATTGACGCAACTGGGGAACGCTTCCCTAGATTCCGTGGTGCCAGGTAGGGGCATCAAGACCTTGAGTAAGCCCAATAAACACTCATACCCCCACCTGGCACTCCCCTACCCCACCCAATCTTCCCCAGTTGCTGGAACACTCCTGGGGCACAAAAATGGAGATTTAAGTCTTAAAGAAGTTAAGTATTATGCTAAGGACGCAAAGGGTCTATCTTAACTGAACGGCTTAGTCTAATGGTATCTCTGACAAGAAGGCTTGCCCCTACGGATTTCAAATCTTCAAAACCAAAGATTAAAAGCTCAAAAAATTTGAGTATAGCCAATGCCACTGCATTGACAAAAAAAATGTCATTAGTTTTTAGTCAGATCGAAGACCCACCTGTACAAAAAACCCGTGTCCATTTATTAACAGATATTTTAATCATTGGAATACTATCAGTGATTGCAGGAGGTAAGGGATGGGAGGACATGGAAAATTATGGATTGAGTAAATACGACTGGTTGGAGGAGTTTTTAGCTTTACCAGAGGGCATCCCAAGTGCAGATACGTTTCGACGGGTGTTTGAACCCATTAACCCAAAAGTATTTGAGGGATGCTTTCCACGTTGGGTAGAATCAATAGTTGAAGCCCCAGGTGCACAGGTAATTCCCATTGATGGTAAGACCCTCAAAGGTTCCTATGATAGAGAACAGGGTAAATCAGCGTTACATCTAGTTAGTGCATGGTCCATTGATTTATCGTCTTGTTTTACTTGTCCTAAAACAAGACGATAAATCAATCGAATGAAATTACAGCAATCCCTGCATTATTGGAATTATTAGACATGGCTGGATGTATTATTACCATTGATGCCATGGGTACGCAAACAGCAATTGCATCCCAAATATTGAATGCAAAAGCAGATTATGTTTTAGCACTCAAAGGTAATCATCCTACACTTTACGGACAAGTGAAAAATTAGTTTTAGCAACAGTTATCTCAAGGCTTTAAAGGTATTATCCATAGTTATGATAAACGAGTAGAGAAAGGTCATCATCGTACTGAAAAACGTCAAATTTGGTGTGTTCCTATTTGTCAACAGCAAACTTTGCATAACCAAGACAATTGGGTTGGTCTTAAATGGGTTGTCATGGTTGTGCAGGTACCACATCTTTGGAATCAAACAACCCGTGGGTGAAGTTCAGTTTTATCTAACTAGTTTAAATTGTGATGCTCGTAAGTTAGGACAAGTGATTCGTCTTCATTGGGGTGTGGAAAATGGGTTGCATTGGACTTTAGATGTCACTTTTTCTGAACATGCTGGTCGTGTCCGTACTGGTCATGCTCCACAAAACTTAGCACTTCTGCGGCGAATAGCTCTTAATGCTTTAAACCTAGAGCAATCTTTGAAACGTAGTAATCGCCAAAAATCTAATCGAGCCGCGATGGATAATAATTATATGGTCACTGTTCTTACTGCTTGTTTATCCCAACATGATGATCATACCTCTCAACCCGCTTGTCAATAGAATTTGAGATGCGCTTACCCTGCCACGATAGTGGCACCCAGAGAATTTGATTCACTCTGAGAAAACAGAGTAACATAGATTTTGCAAACCCATTTTGGAATAAAAATTATTTTTACCAATTCTTTATAAAGAGTGGGTGAGACATTTGTTAATACCTATATGCTTTTGTATCCTCTAATTAAGATTGACTTTTATCTTTATTTATTGCAGAATCTACCTAATCTTATCCCACTAATATAATTTTGTTAATCCAAATATGGATTGTTGCAAGAGACAAAAAAGCATCAAAACAAGCTGAAATTTTTTCCCATCTGACAACAAACAAGACGACGATATTTTTTTTGAAACCATGGGAAACAACGTTCTTGTTGAAAAGGTGGGACGGAAATTTTAATGGGTCTGCCCTTGTTATTCTTTGTCTTCCAAACCCCCTTGGGCCATTGCGGCCTAATACCACGTCTAGGTAAAGCAGTGCGCTTATCCTTAGAATAGTAGCCTTTGTCAGCAGCAAGCACTTTCAGGGGTTTACAGGGTTTACCGCGTTTGTTGGTCTTAACCTTTAGACTGTCTAGAAGTGGTATCACTTGATCTGTTTCACTACCATTGGCAGGTGTGGTGGGATTGGATAAAGGCATTCCTGAGCCTTCAGTAAGAGTGTGTGTGTATAAAAATACCCTTTCCTTTTCCACCGTAAGCAACTCCATCACCACCCCCCTTTCCAGGGGGAAAAAGACCCGTCCACCGCGCCATAACTCCAGTTGATTAACCCTTTCTTTTGTCCAATCCCCAATATTCGTGGTTGTAAAGCCTCTAAGGTCCTGTCCAACTCCCAACGTTTGAGCCATCGATGTGCAGAGCTGTTTGATGCCCATATTTCTCCTTTTGGAACGTCAGACCAACCACACCCTGTTCTCAATATATACAGTAAGGTATTGACTACATAACGAAATGAAGAATGTGGCATTCCTCGTTCGCGTTTCTCTGGCGGTTTCGGAAAAATATCCTCAAACAAAGACCACTCCAAATTACTCAGTCCTTCAAAACTTCCAGCCATCAGATGATATAACCCCTCTTACTCAACAGGCATATTATCACCTTCTATTATTAGTGGGATATAATATTAAAAGTCTGTCTCACTAGCCCTTTTAGGGCGGCTACGCCAACGGGTTGCGCCAGTTGCCTGGGTTGAAAAACTCCCCCGCAGCAATAGACTCATCGCAGTGGTTTACCGTGTCCCCTTGTCCCCTTTACTCCTTCCTATACCCTATTCTTTCTTAGAGAGAGCTTCTAAGTTCTCCAAACGACTCTGCAACTTTTGATTTAGGTGTTTGAGTTGATCTAGTTCTTCCCGCAATTGGCGCAGGGTTTTTTCTGTACCAATATTCTTCTGCACCTGAGCAATCTGCTCTTCTGCACGGCGACGTACCCGTCCATCGGCTGTTTGACTGGCTAGAGATTGCAAAATACCCAAGGCTTTTGGGGTTTCCATCGCTCCTAAAGCTGTGACTACTGCTACCTGGGTTAAAAAGAAGGTTTCTTTGGCAAGTTCTGTTAATCGCCCTAAAATCTTTTCTAAATTAGGGGAACTTTGACCGACGGAAATCTTACCTAAGGCACGGATTGATCCTAAACGTAGAGATTGGGGTACGCCCAATTTGGTATATTCCAAAATTATATCTAGAGCAGCTTCGGAGGTTTTCAATGCCGCTAAACCAGCAATGGCTCCACTACGTACCAGTTCATTCCAACCAGCTTTTTCTGTTAATACAGTTTTCAGCAGTTTTAATACCTTTTCTTCCTTGGGCTTATCTGTAGCAACCGCAGCAATTTCCCCAACTGCACGACAAGCAGCGGCTTCCACATAGTAACTTTCATCCCCTGATTTAACTATGGGTTTTAATGCCTTGTAACTGGCATTGGTTTTGATTGTGGCTAAGGCTTCCACCACTGCACGCCGGACTCTGGCATCTGTATCTTTTAATCCAGGTGTTAACCCATCAAAGGCTTGATCTAATTTGATTTTTGATAACTGTTTGGCGACTTCTGCTCGCACACCCCAGAAGGGATCTTTCGTAAGTGCTGCTGACAGGGCTTTCACAGATTCTAAACCGCCTTTTTTCCCTAATGCTTCGGCTGCGTAAATACGGGAAATGGGGTCGGGTTCTGATGTTAATTGTGCTTTGAGTTCGGGGATGGCATATTCTAAAGCTACAGTTTTCAGGTAATGATTGCCACAGTCAAAACTAATGAATTGGGGCTTTTGTGTCAGGGGAAAATAAAAGCTTTGTTCCTTTTCATGTACCCGCACTGTAAAAGTTGTCAAC
>CBZS010000292.1 GCA_000613065.1 Richelia intracellularis
GGTGGTAGAAAAATATGTGGCTTCGCATCGCTGGGGTTCAAAATCAATTTTTGCTCCCCATTGGTCTGCTAAACGGATAATAGATTTACCTTCAGGTGTATCATCAAACACGCTTGCTGCCATGGCGATTGCTGCGACTTCTAACCCTGAGTGACCGTAAATGGGAATAAAATCCTCTGCTAAACGATTTCCTAAGGTAATTGTGCCTGTTTTATCAATAACTAAGGTATTGATATTAGTACATAATTCTGCGTCACTACCATTAGCGATCGCATTTGCATTAGTAAGGCGATCGACAGCAGCAATACTAATAGTACTGAGTAATGCGGCAATGGTGGTAGGCATTAAAGATACCAGTAGTGCCACTAAAAGGGTAACACTAATAGGTAGTCCGAGGTAGATAGCAAATGCGGGTAGGGTGACCACCACAAATAGAAAAATTAACGCCAAAATTGCCAATAATGTTTGTAAAGCCATTTCATTGGGAGTTTTATGGCGTTGCTTACTTGTCATTAAACTAACCATCCGGTTAATTAATCCTTGACCCGGGTTAGCTGTGACACAAACAATCAATTCATCGGAAATGATGCGCGTACCTTCGGTGACAGAACTAGCTACTTCCGAACCAGATTCTTTAAGTACTAGTGTAGATTCTCCGGTCATTAGGGATTCATCCACCGAACCCACACCTAAGATTACCTCCCCATCAGCGGGGATAATATCTCCAGCAACCACATATACTGTATCACCTCGGCACAAAGTACTAGCGGGAACTTCCGTAATTGTGCCATCTACCGCTAATTTCTTGGCAATAGTTTCCGATTGCGAACGACGACGATTCGTCGTGCTTGCGCTTCGTAATCTTTTAGCTTTTGCCTTTACCTTAGCTTTAGCGATCGCTTCCCCTAAATTACCTCCATAGATGGTCAGCAACAAGAGTAATGTCACCAAACCATTCAAAAGGTGTGGATTTGAGGTGGGAACCTCACCAAAGAGATTGGGAAAAATTGTCATAATAAAGCAGAGGATTGTTCCCATCCATAGGAGTAATATGACTGGATTTTGGATTGCCGAACGGGGATTTAGTTGCAAAAAAGCATCTACTATAGCTTGAGAATAAATATCCTGGGAATTGATTCGTGACTGCTTCATAAGCAAACGGCGATCGCAATAATGAAGATGTTAGGAGAGCAGATGGAGCGGGGAACAGGGCAGTAGTGAAAGGAGTTTTAATCTTAATTGCTTGTTACTTTGTTTACATATTCATCTCTGCGTATAGTACATTTGAATAAAAATTTCCTATCCACCAGCAGTTAATTGAATACCCTCGGCAATTGGTCCTAAGAGAATTACTGGTAAGAAAATTAATGCTGTCACAATCAACATTAATCCAGCAATCCAGCTAGTGAATACTAAGGAATCTGTTTTAAAACTGTCAATACTTGGAGATAATATCGGCTTATTTGCCATATTCCCAGCCACTAGGAGCATCGCAATAATTGGTACATAACGTCCGATGAGCATACTTACACTAGTACTCAAATTCCACCAGAGGCTATTATCTCTCGTACTGAGGAAGATGCTAGCATTATTGGCACTAGCAGCAGCATATTCATAAATAACATGGGATAAACCATGGAAATCAGGGTTATTAATTCCTGTTGATGGGACATTTAATAAGGTGATAGCACTGGGAATTAAAATTGTTATGGGATGAATTAGTAAAACTAAGCTAACTAAAAAAATTTCTTTATGTTCAATTTTTTTCCCTGCAAAAGTGGGAGTACGCCCCACTAGTAATGCTGCTAAAAACATTGCCAAAATTAGATACAGTAGTAGATGAATTATTCCTGTACCAATTCCTCCCCAAATAATCTGGGAAAGCAGATTGAACAAGGTTGAAAAGCCCCCACTGGGCAACAAAGAATCATGTATGCCATTCATCGCACCACACATAGTAGCAGTACTAATTACAGCCCATAATATAGTTTGACTTACACCAAATCGAACTTCCTTACCTTCTAAATTTGGGGCATCTAGATTGCCTCCTAAGAGATTATTAATTAGAGGGTTCCCTCCATATTCACCTACCAAAGAAAACCCCAGTAATACCAAGAAAATAGTAAATATCATCCAGAATAAAAACCAAGCTTGCTTACTATTTTTGGCAAAAAAACCATAGGTATGAATAAGGGCAGTCGGTATAGCAATCATTGATAGTATTTCAATTAAATTTGAGGCTCCGTTGGGGTTTTCAAAGGGATGGGCAGAATTAGCTGTAAAAAAACCTGCCCCACTACCGCCCAACATTTTGATCATCTCAAATGTAGCTACAGGGCCAACAGCAATATATTGGGTGTCTCCCTCCAAGGTATTTACTGCTATGGGGGGAGATAAAGTTTGGGGAACCCCAGTTATGATTAGAGCGATCGCTCCTAAGATCGATATTGGTAAGAATATGCGGGTAATACCCCTGGTAATATCCACGTAAAAGTTCCCTAGAGGCTTATTTGTCAGTCCTCGTATCACACCAATTCCCACAGCTAAACCAGTCGCTGCTGAGGTAAACATTAAAAAGCTTAATGCAGCCATTTGACTAAAATAGCTAAAAGTACTTTCTCCCCCGTAATGTTGGGAATTTGTACTAGTTAAAAAAGAAATTGTTGTGTGTAGGACTAAATCCCAACTGGGCACTCTCAAATTTGTAGGATTCCAGGGCAATGTTTTTTGATTAGCAAGTAAAAAATATACGGCTATACCCATACATAAATTACTACTAATTACAGCCCTGATATATTGTGCAGCATTCATATTATCTTGAGCAGAAATTCCTGCTAAAAGATAAATGGTTCTCTCTAGAGGATTTAGCAATGGTTGAAATATATTGTTACCGTTGGTATATACACTAAATATATATCTTCCGAGTAAGAGAGAAATGATAATAAAAAGAGAAATAGTGATGCCAATTTGAAAGAAGCCTTGTCCCATAAATTAATATTTTTTTGAATCAAATATCTAGATTTTATTGATAACTACCAAATCATGATGCTCATAAATATAGTAATTATATTCAATTAATCTACTACTTTTTATTCATGCTATTTATTAGTCATTAAGCCTTCTTAAATTTACAACTCATAATTTTGATTAGAGCAGTTATTGAATCATCTTTTAAAAGCATTACGTTATTAGAGAGGTCATTATATTCACTGATAAACCCCTGTTGAGGTTTAAATTGCTTGAGGTACATCCCAGCTTTTATTATTCAAAGAATAAATAATATGTAATTCCGAGGAGGAACCGACGAAGCAATCGCGTGAACTCATTTTCTTGAGAGACTTTGCGTTGGCGAAGCCTGCCTGAAAGGCTTATGCTTCGCTCCACTTCGTTGCGCTCGCAATGACAATCAAAAAAGTGGGATGGTCACAATTGGGTGTTAACTGCATTTTTGATACAAGTATTAGTTATTAGTTATTAGTTGTTAGTTATTAGTTGTTAGTTGTTAGTTGTTAGTTGTTAGTTTTTATTTTTTACCAACTTAAACTTAGTGATTAGTATAATTAAACTCTAATATTAACAACGTACCAATAAAAATAAATAAGCTTAAGTATGAACATAGTAGACCTTTAAAGATAACTGATGTCAGTTCCAACGAATTTTACCAGGGATACTTCCCAAAATATTATTATTTGTGCTGTGGGATGTAGTTAAACTTAAAAATAGTCATAAACACCAAGTGGCAAATATGTATAAATATAGCCACAGTATAGAGTTATGGACTAAGTGACAAAGGGGGTGTTATGAAACTGATCAAACAGACTAAACTGCTTTATCAACAAGGTTCTTCCGATAAAGTATATGAAGTAGATTTATACGAGATTGCACCAGGTAGTTATGTAGTAAATTTTAGATATGCTAAGCGCGGAGGAAATTTAAAGGAAGGGACGAAAACCACCCAAGCTGTCACTTTAGTTAAAGCCCAGCAGATTTTTGACAAGTTGGTAGCAGAGAAGGTAAAGAAGGGATATCAAGATATTGGTGCTGCTCCAGCTCCTGCAAAACGAATAAAGCCAACCATAGATAAGGAAGCACGTAAGCTATCAATTCTCCAACATCTTGTTAATAAGACACCCAGCACAAGGTTATCGAGGGAAGTCGAGATATGGAAATTAGAAAGAGCTATTTGGCGTGCGGGTGAGTTGAAAATTGCTGAAGCCACTTCATTACTCGTTAAACTAATTGGTACGGGGGAAGCCCTGAGAGATTATTCTATTGCTTGGGCATTGGGTTGGTGTGGTGGAGAAGGGGCGATTCCTGCTTTAATTAAGTTGTATCAGAGTTCTCAGACACCAGAGTTTGTTAGTCGTATCCCCTTTGAAGCACTATTAAAACTGTCTGATGAGGAGACAAAAGTTGCTTTGCAAGAGGAAATGATTGAATTTCTTCCTCCACAGTTGCAAAATCTAGCTCGTAACGGTTCAGCAGAAAGCTTTAAAACAGAACTTTTGACTTATTTAGAAAATGGGAATTATAAAAAGATTGCCGCTTTAGATAAGATATATCAAATCAACAATCAATATGTACGCCCAGCATTAATTTAAATATTAAAAACAGCACCATTTAAACCAAATTATTTCCAGCGTCTGCGTCATATTTTTAAGATGGCTGAATACCGCCATGATGCAGAAGTATTTAGTATTATTACTTCTCGCTTAGAGCAGGAACAGCATACATTTTCGACTAAGTCATATGAAGTGAAACTTCCTAGTGGAGAGCGTCTTACTAGTTATGGAGATTATTATGACCCAGAAAGCAGAAGATACCGCAATACGAATAAAAATGAAATCAAGGAAGATTTAAAAAGTTCCGCATCCAGGCTTGCTTATAGTACTCAAACCCCCGCATATCTTCGTCGTAGGGTGTGGCGAACCTTAAAACAGCTAGGGGAAGAGAATGAGGCTGATTATGTAAATATGACAGCAGAGATTCTACTTTTGTATGGAGATACAGATACACAATCAATTCAAAATTCAGCAACGCCTGAGCAGGTAATATCTATCTCCTCTTACAACTTTATTTTAGAAGTTTTTTTTATGCATCTTCATATTAAATTGCTATTAGGTGCGCGTTTACGTTATGACATTAAACCTAAATTGGAAGCTGCATTGGACTATAAACTAAGCTTGAAATCTTTTACGCAGCAAACAAGATTTTACACCCAACATTTACTAGGTATTCAGGCAATTTACAACCTTAATCAAGACTTCTTTATTGGTGGTTCTGCATCCTATTTATTTGGCTCGTCTTCCAGTAGTGGGATTGATTTAGATAATTTCTCTATTGGTGTCAATGTGGGTTGGAATATACCTTTCTTTTAATTTAAGGCTTTTCAAGCAATAAATACTCTTCGTTTATGGTGTATTTATTAGGTGGGAGGAGTTTCTATTATCATCGAAACATAGGTATTAATGATTAGCGTTTTTTATTTTTAGTTGTCTTAGATTTTCCTTGATAACGATTACCACCAAAGCTTTTATCAGAATTCGTTTCAGCCTTTTTGGAAGAAGATTTATTGGCTAACAAATCTTCAATCATATTTGCATTAAATTTATTCGGTTTTACTTGTGTTTTCTCTGCTGAGTGATTGATAGGAAGACTTTTAGATTTCATTTTTGCTGCTGTAGAGGTATTATCTTTAACAACAGGTTCTTCTTCAACCACAACATCCTCTACTACAGATGTGGTGGGAGTCTGCTCAACAACAGATTCTTCTTCAACCGCAACATCTTCTACTACGGATTCAGTGCGAGTCTGCTCAACAAAAGGTTCTTCCTCAACCACAACACTTTCTACTACAGATTTGGTGGGACTGTGCTCAACAAAAGGTTCTTCCTCAACCACAACACTTTCTACTACAGATTCGGTGGGACTGTGCTCAACAAAAGATTCTTCCTCAACCGCAACATCTTCTACTACAGATGTGGTGGGAGTCTGCTCAACAAAAGATTCTTCCAACAACTGTAAATCATCAGCAGTCACACCCAAAATCTTTTGGATATCATCCCAACTACCAACAATGTCTTCTGGAACCGCTTCTGCAGCAACAGCACTATAAATGACTAATCCAGACTCCGCTGCTTGTAACTCAATTAATGCAGGGACAATAAAACCGTTGAGTTCCGCAGGATTTTTCGTAAATAATTTTAATTGCTTAGTTAATACATCAATAGATTGCCATCGCAAATTTTCACACTGCTTACCAATTTCCTGCAAACAATTAACACTAGTAATTCGGGGGAAAACTCCATGGGATTCATGAGTCAAATAATCTTGAAGCGCAGGAATTACAACAGCTTTACCCTGTCCAAAGGTTGCATATATTTTCGGCATTTATTCCGCAACCCAATCATTATCCTCCCACTTATGAAATAATTCCATTAGTGGTGCGATCGCTTCTTGAGCTTGCATTTGTGCTAATATGGGCCATGCATGAATCGCAGCCCAAAATTCTCTACTTTCTGAGTCTGTTCCATTTTAGCCATTATCTACCGCAATTTTGATTAAATCGGGAATATTCTGGAAATTTAAACCTAATTCTGTAATATATTCAGACCACTGGTTTCTACTTCCATAGCAGTCACCAAAAGTCAATAGCCGATCTATAGGAGGTTGATAATTGGTGCCATTTGTCATCTGTAATAATCTTGTCTAACAGTTAAGGTTTAGATATAGCAGAGTCTGTTCACCCTACCCCAAATATGTATACAAAACTAAAAATATAAGTAATATAAATTCTGTCCATAGGATGTAATTAATCTCATGAATAATGCATAAATATCCGGAAATAACTACAAATACACCCAATTTTTACCGTTCATTCGCCAATATTTTCAGATATTGAGGTGGGACACTATCTACTAACCAAACTCCATTATCAGACCAGTAAAATGTAAAGCCTTGCTTCTGCATTTTGACTGTGTTAACCACAAATACAACAGGTTTTACATGTCTCCCACCAACTTTTTGTGCTGTGATTATATCTACAGATAAATGAACGTGATGGCCAGACATCTTACATAATCCAGCTTCGATAATGGATGCAACAGATTTATGCCCCGTACCATGATAAAGCACATCAGGAGGAACTTGGGGTATCAATTGCAAATCTATTTCTACACTGTGTCCTTGATTAGCACGAATACGAGTACCTGTATCATCAAAAGCAAAGCGTTGTTTATCATTTTCAGATACAACTTCTGTTAATTCATCATATGTAATGGGAAATTGAAATTTTGCACAAGCTGCTAATCACTAATCTACCAATACCCAACCACCAGGAGCAAGTGTAATCACAATGCGTTCTGGTTGATGACGCAAATATTTGCTCAAATATTTACTAATTTTAATTAAACGGGATCTATCCATCCTTTCCAAGTTATAAAAAAGGGGGTTTATACCCTAATATAACTACTTCATATTCCACTTGCCACTGAGAACAATGTAATTGTATTTTTTCAATTAGGCAGTATAGTTGATCGCTAATTGAGACTTAAGGTATAGATTATCTAAAATATATTTGGAATATACAGATTCTTCCTTCGCATTACAAGAGCTTTTTAAACTAATAGATGTACTTTCGTTTTTTACTAGGGTAGCTTGATAATTATAAACGTAACCGTAGGGTTCTTCTACAATTAACTCAACTTGCACCTTACTACCATCATTATTTTGGTCAATCTTTTTAGCTGCAACCTTATTCTCAAACCATTTCCAACCATGCTGAAGCATTAATTCCCTTTCTATCACTTGTACTGGATGTGATAAGATACCCCATCCTCGATACACTTGGCGCAAACTTTGAATATTACCTTTACGAGTTAAAATTGAAGGGCATAATTCCGCTGAAAGATTTCCATAATATCTACCTTCCGGTAAATCAATCATAGTTGGTGCAAAGCGATGTCCACCGAAATGACTAGAACGCCAGACACGAATATTTTCTAATCCCAAGTTAGGTATTAATTTATCTCGAAGATAGAAGTAAAAAGGATTACCATACCTGGCACAACATTTATCATGACTACCATGGGTACAAATTAAAATGTCTCTCTTCCTGGGAGTTTCCAGCTCAATATCACCGTGCTTACGCCATAACCACTTTCTCACGGTTGTTGCGACTTGTTCTATATTTTCAAGCCGAAACTCTCGTTGACGAAAACCATTACTTATCCCTGGCTTTTTCTGATAAATCAATAGGGTTATTTCATCTTTTTTATGGGAGAAATCATTGGCAATTAGCAAAAAAGTTACTGGTATTTTTTTTGCTTTACTTTCTGTAACTAATTTTCTTAAATTATCTGGAACCCAACGAGAATTAAATGCATGATTATGCCAAGGTGGTGGACATTCTACGAGAATATAAGTTTCACAGTTATTAGCTGTACCAATTATTTCTTCTCCTAATTGACGAGAATTATCAGAACAGAAAAAAGTACTCATTTCAATTCAATCCACCACTTACCTAAATTTACTACATGAAAATTATGTGCTTTTAATATTATCTCAATGAACTTTTGTAGTTATGATAATAATGCTGCTTTTGGCACAAAAAATTTTTATCTTAATGTATAGATAATGACTAAATAGAGATACCTGAGACTCACTCAATATGGCGTTGCTGAATCAGGGGATGATTTCACTAAATTTTCAACGATTTTTCAATGGTTTCAAACGCTAATTTATCCCGCACTTATGCAACTCCCTCAATATTAGTAACTATTCCCAATAAAATATTCATAAACAGAGCGTTTATTTCCGGAAATTATATTATTTATTTTTAATACAGAAAAAATAATATACATCAAAAGTTCTTATTCAATAACCAGTTTTTGTGAATGGTACTTTTCCTTTTAACCTCCCTTTAAATAGATTTTTAACTCAAATACTTCTTTACTTCATATCCTCTACACGAGGATATTACTTATTGACTCAACATCATTTTTACTCAGTATGAAGAAACTCTGCTCAAACTGTAACGGAACTCAACACAAAATTCAAGTAGTTGAGAATTATTATAGTTTATTCGACTATGTATATCCATATCATATACCCTAAAAGTCTTTTTGCCGTTGCATAATAAAGGGATGAATTGAGGTCTTATACTGTGCATTCTCCATACTGCAAGTCTACGAGGATTAGAAAAAAAAAGGAGTAAATAGTAAAAAAAAATACATTTGTGTAAATTGCAAACGCCAATTTATAGATATCTATAATCCACCAAAAGGATACTCAAATGAGATCAAACAAGAATGCTTAAAAGCATAGGTTAATGGCTCGGGATTTAGGGCTATTGAACGCCAAAAAGGAGTTCATCACACAACCATAATTAGTTGGGTAAAACAAGTTGGTGAAAAATTGCCAGATGCACCATCAATAGAGGATATCCCAGAAGTTGCAGAACTGGACGAATTAGAAACTTTCGTCGGTTCAGAAAAAACAAAATTTGGTTGTGGACAGCAGTAGACCATTTCCGCCAAGGAATTTTAGCTTGGGTACTGGGAGACCATAGTGCAGAAACCTTTCAACCTTTGTGGGATATTGTCTACCTCTGGAAGTGCTATTTTTATGTCACAGATGGATGGAAAGTTTATGCCAGTTTTGTTGAACCAGGAGACCATATTATTAGCAAAACATATATGACCAGAGTAGAAGGGGAAAACACACGTTTACGTCATTATCTCCCACGTCTACATCGAAAAAAATTATGCGACTCTAGAACAGTATATCTACTTAATTAGTCTATTTTATTGTTACTTTTTTATTCGCGTATAGATAAATACCTGTATTTGGTTTATTCATCCCGCAAATATGCAACGCCGTCTTTCTGAGTAGACTTTGTAAGCGTTTTATATCTACTTGAGTAGCCTGTATAGAAAAGATAAAATTTATCAATACATCTGTAGTGTCCAATCCATCAGTGCTGATATTGATTGAAGGTTATGTCTTTGCAGGGATATTGAATTTTTTAGAGTTCAGGGAAAAATTACTAACCAATTAGAGGGCTTTCTAGACAAACCATCTGATCCAGCCAAATATATTGAAACCAGTATTTATCCACCCTGAATACTGGTATTACTCAACAGCAATCCTGGAATGTAAACGAATTAAAATGCCTACCAGAGGAGCATAACCAAAAGTAGTATTGAACTTTTCACACCAAATTTCCACAGCTTTGAAGTCCTTAAGGGTTGTAAAACGTGCAAGTTAAGAAAACTTCTTAGTAATAGCCTCGTTTTTGATATTTCCATGTCACAATAAATCCAAAGCTTTCTGACGGTAAATTGATGATTTTGGTAGCAGGGCAAAAGTTATACAAAGATAAATATAAGATTATACGGGGATTGGGACAGGGAAGAGTGGCGTTGCATAAGTGGGGGATGAATTAGCCTTTGAAACCATTGAGAAATCGTTGAAAATTTAGTGAAATCATCCCCTGATTCAGCAACGCCGGAAGAATTGCTGTTACTTACCTGGCTGAAGATAGTCATGGCAAGAAAGTTGCAATAAAGACATTACAAACGCAACTATAAAAGCAACTTCCTCATGAAGAACGCGATCGCTTACAATCTGATTTTGCTGATGAAGTTCGTAAGTTGGAAAGGTGTAAGCATTCCCATATTGTCCCTGTAATTGAGACATTTATGCACGACCAACAACTCTGTATTGTGTTGGAGTACATTCAAGGCAATAATTTGGGGGGAATTGTCAAAGCTAGGGGATTTTTACCCGAAAAAGAGGCGTTAGTATACATTCAGCAAATTGGACAAGCACTAATAGAAGTCCAGAAACAAGAGTTGTTGCACCGGGATATAAAACCAGAAAATATCATGGTGCGAGCGGGTAATCATCAAGCTATATTAGACTTTGATTTAGCACGGGGTTTTGATATACTTTAAACGGTTAAAAATTGTATTTTTTGGAATATCTGAAACTCGAGAGTCAATAAGCTGTTTCACTTCTTCTGCTTATCACTATTAGCGGTAGCAATCCAGTTAGAGATTGCTGCCTTAAAATATGCAAAATTAGCATATTCCTTAGAGTATAAACATTCATTCGTAATAAATTTACAAAATATTTAAATCAAATTTTATTGTGGAGAATAGCAAGGGAAATAACATAGGTGTATACCTACTGGTATCGCATAGTTCTGTACTAAATTACAGTTCTGATATCTGGCATTATCTAGTACAAGAACAATTGGTTTATTGAACCCCAGATTAGCTAATTTCAATAACAACTGGCACAGAATTTATGAATTAATATAAGTTTTATTTGTAATTGGAATTATTTCCTTAATCACTGCATTAACTGCTCTTAAAACATTAAATCCTTTTCCACCGGAAGCTGAACAGATAAATGTTCTTGTAAAACACCATAAAAATCCTAAGTATGCTCGATGTACAAAGTGGGCTGCGTCAACAAAAAAACTACTTTCTTTCCGCTAATAGCTTCTTCCTGTAATGGTTATAGCTTTTATTGTCTATATTTTTCTACATCTTCAATCTTTTCTGCGTCTACTGACTTTCCCGGCACATACCCCACTTTTAAGCAACGCAAACCTGTTCTGAGCAGAAATTCTCTTACCTGAGTTGGACTGCCCTTAATACCAGTTATTTTTTCAATGGCATCACTGGCTTCTGCAAGACTTGTAGCTGGATGTTTCTCAAAATATTATTTAATAATATCACTATACTGATTTAATTCACTTGGCTGTCCTTTCTAGTGTATTTTTTTTAGTTATTCTACTCCTCCTGATTGATATTGTTTAATGTAAAATATTAATTAATGTTGTTTTTGTTTAACACAAAGTACAAATATATTTATGTTTTAGGCCCTGAATTTTTAGATACATAACTTCCATCTTTCTCTGTACTAATTGATGAGGATAATCATATCTTTCATAATGAAGTTTATCAATGTCTTCTTGCGTAAAAAATATATTTTTTACGCAAGAAGACTTTACCTGGGTTATCAAGTAATATTGTTTATTAATTTATAATACTTGTTATTACCGCTATCAAAAAATTCAGTTTTTAGCCGTTATTAGTATAGAGAGTGGTCAAATTCAATGGTTAACAGATGCGCCACAAGTATCCAAAGCTCGTGTAATTGTGACAATTCTTTCGGATGAAGAAACACAAGTATTTCGCCAGACTCCCTCTGCATCCATTGCGGGTAAAGGTAAAACTTTGGGTGATTTAGTCAGTCTCATAATTGAGGAACACGATTGGGAATGTCTCAAGTAATCATCCTTGATACCCACATTTGGATATGGTTTATTAATCAAGAGTTTGAGTGATTTCCAGCACACTGGCGAGAAATTATCGAAACTTCTGAGATAGTAGGTGTTTCGCCTGTATCTTGTTATGAAGTTGCTTTAGCACAACAACAGGGACGACTGCAACTACCCTGTAATGCTGAATTCTGGCTTGAAGAGGCTTTGGAGCCATCTGGTATTACATTGTTTTCGAACACTTTACAAATAGCCTACAAAGCGGTTAAACTATCTCCAGTGCAGAAAGATCCATTTGACCGTTTGTTCATCGCCACAGCACTTGTTTATAAGGCTAAATTAGCCAGTATAGATGGCTTATTTTCTCAGTATTCGGAACTCGATATGTATTTGATGAAGTAGTTAATCCATCAACAAGATCCTCGACTTGTCGGAGAAGTCGAGGATCTCACAGTTATGGCAAACTCACCCGCGCTAACTTATAAGCACCTTTCTGTTCCAGAACTTCATAATCACTGGGTTGCAAACCCATTTCTGGATACTTTTTCGGTTGGGAAATTAACAATAGAGATTTTATTTCTGGTGGTTGAGATTTTTTTTGCTGTAAATATTCTTTGCCAATTGGGGTAGTAGTGAAATAGGTAATAGAACGGTGACTATAAAATACTGCTGTTGGCTTTTTAAACCCCACCATGACAATTTCTTCGCCTGGTTTTTGTTCTTGCGCTAATTTGTAAGCCACTTTACGCAGGGGTAACTGACGCTGACTATCCATCAAAAATTGGGCTGGGGTAAGAACGAATAGTAAAAATAGGGCAAAAGCAAACAAATTTATCCCCATAAGGTAAACCCAAACCCGACGCAAAATGGCAAATGCTAACACCAACGCAGAAATTGCCCAAATAAGACCACCCACTGTTGTGATTCCAGACTCTTGCAGAGTTGCGCGAAACTCTGGTGCTGCGGGGTCTGAACCCATAATTCTGGTAACGTAAAATAAGGCGATCGCAATTACAGTGACAAAGGAAACATTTACCCAAGCTGTAACTTGCAAGGAAATACTTGGAGTGGTAGAGTCATCCATAAATTTGCCCCAAAATAAAGCTACAAGAATTGCTGCTGCTGGCATTAAGGGTAATACATAGCTAGGAAGTTTAGTGACTGCAATGGTAAAAAAGCCAAACACCACAAAAAACCACACACAGGTAAATAAACCGAATTGCTGAGAACGTTCTCGATTGGACCAGTGACGACGCTGCCAAAATTTCTGTTTTGCGATCGCTATTGGTAGGTAAACTGAGTAGGGTGCAAAGCCTAATAGAACTACGACAAAGTAAAAATACCAGGGTGCAGAGTGCCCGTTGACTACATCTGTAAATCGTTCAAAGTTATGGTAGCCAAAGAAAGAATCAATATATTTTTGACCGTTTTGTAAAAAAACTAATATGTACCAAGGTAGGGATAAAGATATAACTATTGGCAAGCCGATAAATAGCTTCATTTCCCTGACTATCTGCCAAAATTTGCCTACATATAGCAAAAATACTAAAACTACTAACCCCGGAAGCACAAAACCAATAGGTCCTTTAGTTAATACTCCTCCAGCAGCGCACAGATAACAAGCTATATACCAGGGAGAAGGGAAAATTCCCTTTGATTGTGGGGGATTGGCGTAACCCCAAAAAAAGCACAACAGGGTACAACTAGTAAAACCAGTGAGTAACATATCAGATACACCAATTCTCCCCCAGACAACCATTTCCGGACAAAATGCCATGAGGATAGTTGCAAAAACCGCAATTATCCAACGTTTATGGGGAAGGGAAACATTTTTTGTAGGTTCCGCGTATTGATATACTGTGTAAAAAGAAAGACTAGTTAATACCATAGCTGCGAACGCTGATGGTAGACGTACAGCCCATTCATTCACACCAATTATTTTATAAGCGATCGCTTGACACCAATAAATTAGTGCTGGCTTATCAAATCGCGTTTCTCCATTGAAATATGGGGTAATCCAATTCCCCGTTACCACCATTTGCCGAGAAGCTTCCGCAAATAGAGGTTCAGTTTCATCAACTAAACCAGTGCTACCCAAATGCCAGAAAAAGCCGATGACGCAAATCACCAATATCCACAACACCGACAGCACAACCAATAAACTGGGACGCTTGTCTAAATTGTGTAACCATTCCTGAAAATTATGGGCAAAAGTCGATTTCATGCTCATGGATTATTTAGCAGAAAATAGGGATTTGGTCTTATCTGAACGGGGAAGCCCTAATATACAATACATTGAACCAGTAAAAATGACTCTTACCTTAGCGATCGGTTCTTATATCCTCAATTTATACCTGGGAAATCAATTAAACATAGGGGCACAACGATTTCGCAAAATTGACTGCAAAATTAACTTCCATTCATTTTTTTCCCCATTGCATACTGGTTCAGAGGTTTCTCCCACCACAAAAGGACCCCAGTAGCGACGGGAACCATCTTCAGCAAAAGCTACTAGTATATCCCCTGGTTTTAAATTTAACTTTCCCTGGGGTAAAGATAAAATCAAACCTTTTTGACTTCCCTCTTCAGGAGCAAAGTCCCAATGGGCAGGAATATTCCTTTTAGTGTTCTTTTTTGAATTTCCCTTTGAATTACGTCCGAGAAATGCTAAACGTATAGGAATTTTAGTTTGGTTGCTGATACATAACTTTCCTGCTGTTACTGATCTAACTGATTTATTCTCAGTAATAGTACTTTGTGCTAATAATTTGTGATCTGTGTTACTGGGAGTTACTTCTGGAATTGTTGATTGAGAATTATTGATTTCTTTAGTAATCAAGGGAGAGACTTGAGCATCAGCAGTATTTTTATCTACAGATATACTTAGCTAGATAACACCCCATAGGTACTAAAATTACTCCTAAAGCAGAAGCTGCAATACTCCTGAGGAGATGCCTTATAGCGATCGCAATGTGACGATACATCGACAGTTTTCCATTAAGAATAGTACTGAGAATTAAGAACTTTGTCCCACTTGGACTAAGTTATAGCTTTGTATTCTATTATCAGTCAAAGCAAAATATATTTCTTGACATTCAGGAATATAAGAGGTTTGGCAATACTCCTGAGGACAAATTTATAAGCAGTAAATGCCATGAACGATAACACAATTCTCGCCATTTTAGATGAAAACAATTAAATGTGGTACGGTTTATTTCCCTCATATAGAAGCAATATTGTTTGATAAAAACGGGACCCTAGAAGACTCGGAAATATACTTACGTTCCCTTGCCCAAAAAGTATCTACTATTATGGATACCCAAATTCCAGGGGTGGGGGAACGTCTATTAATGGCATTTGGTGTTAATGATAATTACCTCGATCCTACGGGGTTAATGTCCGTAGCTAGTCGTCGAGAAACGGAAGTTGCTGCTGCTGCTTACATTGCGGAAACCGGTAGGGGGTGGATTGAATCTCTCCATATTGCCTGTAAAATTTTGGATGAGGCAGATAAATCCTTTACAAAAACTACTGCACCCTTATTTGCAGGTGGATTACAAATTCTGCAAAAACTCTCCAGTACTGGATTAAAGCTAGGTATACTTTCTGCTGCTACTACCCAAGAAGTTCAAAATTTCGTCACCAATCACCAATTAAGTAATTACCTACAACTACAAATGGGAGTGGATAAAGGTCCGAGTAAACCAGATCCAATCTTATTTATACAAGCCTGTCAAGCCCTGGGTGTGCAACCCAATCATACTTTGATGGTGGGGGATTCTGTAGCTGATATGCAAATGGCAAGCAATGCTCAAGCTGCCGGCTGTATTGGCATTACCTGGATAGGTAAACCAGAAAATGTAGCTGGAGCGGATGTTGTAATTCAGCAATTACAGGAAATTCAAGTTATTGATTCCTAGAGCGTTGATTCAATAATCAAGGTTAATCATCTATTATTGTTGGTTAATAATTGATATTTGATATTTGTACAAGCTTCTCCTTAATCTTTTTGTCACCTTACTCTTATGCTCGCCTTCCCCTTACCTAATCAGAAATGTTATGACTGAATTGGTGTTCTAGGGAAACCAAAGAATAGGCTGTATATTCTACTTGTCTTCTGAACAGGAACAATAACAGTAAAATAATAATACTATAATTATCAGTATTATTATTTATAGCACATACCCTGAATTGTGCAATAAATTAGGGCTTGTTGAAAGGTATATAAACCCCGTCCATTTTGGAACCTAGAGTTTCTAATTATTTTGTGAGTTATATACAAACAATTTCTCTCAGGGTGTGGTGTGACTATGTTTAAAATAAAGTCACAGGAATATGAATTCAACTCCATTCAAAATGAGTTGTTATGGAAATTAGCAATAAAAATGCGGAATTTTGCCTATTTATGGACTAGTATGGGCATCTTTGCGCTAGTTTCTGGAATTTTTGCCTTATTGCTACAAACAAAAGCAAACAATCTCAAACAGCTATTCCTGGGAATTCTTACTGGTACTAGACAATTTGAGGTGGAAACCATACTCAAATTTGTATTTGGCATTCTAGTCTTGGCTGTATATATTATTTTTATCGGCAAATCTACCCTTCAAGCAGCTACAAAACTGGGGCATGTAGTCAATACCGATGGCAATTACGTTACTTCTCTGATGGCTGCTTTACGCAAAATTGATCGCGTTTGTTTACTCTACTATCAGTTGGCAATTATGCTAGTAGTTACCATTTGGATTAATATAATTTTTGGGTAATTATAATCAAGCTCCCTTAGTCAGTGGTACTTGCTGCTGACCCAAAAGTTCTTCATAAAGTATTTCCAACTGGGTAATATTATTAGTGAGCGTATAGCGCTCCAATACCCTTTGCCTAGCTTTTTGCCCTAAAAGGGTAGTAATTTCTGGATGATCTTGAAATAGAGGCAAAAGGGTTCTCAGTTGCGAACGCGTAGCTTTTGTATCTAAAACGACTCCTGCACCATGTTCTAAAACTTCCCCATCTGCTCCCACATCTGTGGCTAAACACGCTACTCCGCAAGCCATTGCTTCCAATAAGGAAAGAGATAATCCTTCTACTAACGAGGGTAAAATGAATACATCCGCTCCCCGTAATATTTCAATGCGACGGTTCTCATCAGCAATAAATCCTAGCCAAATTACTCCATGTTCTTCTCCATAAAATGGCTCTAGGGAGGGCTTCGAGGGACCATTACCGACTATAAGTAGTTTACTACCCTCGGCCATTCCCGCCTGTCTCCAGGCCTTTAATAAAGATTCGATATTCTTCTCTGGTGCAATTCTTCCCTGATAGACAAATAATCTTTCTGCTTGAAATTCTGCCTTAATACTGGCAAAACTAGGAGAATATTTAACTGCATCTACTCCATTGGGAATAACAGCAATTTTCTCTTCTGGTACACCCAGCCGTGCTAAAAGTTCCCTCTGAATTTGGGAAAATACGATAGTGCGATCGTAATGACCTAAAAAAGGTGCATACAGTTGGTAGGCTAAATACTGGGTTCCCGATACTAGTTTTACCCCTTTAACAGCAAATGGTGGATGAAAAGTCGCAATCAGAGGAATATTGAGTTCCTCGCAAATCTCTGGGAGGCGGAAGTCGAGGGGAGATAAGGTTAAAGATGCGTGAACTACATCTGGTTTCAAATCCCTTAGGGACTGGCTGAGGACTTTAGTTGCTTTAAAACTAGGGATAGTGTATACCTGGGACTTGTATATAAATGGCAGGGATACTTCCTGACAATTTGGCCAGTCATCTACTTGTGATTCTTCTTGGGCAAAGTGAAGAAAACTAACTTGATGACCCCTATCTAGTAAAGAATTAGTGATTTCTCGACTGTAGGTTACATTGCCACAAAAGGGCGATTTTTTTCCAATCCAGGCTATGTGCATTCTGACTATTTGTACTGGGAAAGTGAAATAATTTTTTAGGTATCATATACCTAAAAAATTATTTTTACATAGCGATCGCGTGTAGCTACGATCAATTCAACAATATAGTGGTTAAAATATATAATGGGTTCTTAGTTTATACCAATTTAATATGAAGCTGCATATAATAGAGCCAAGGAAACTTGATCGGTTTAAATACTCATGAGCCGCCCATTTAAGATTGAGAACACGCAGAGCGAAGAGGAACTAAAACAAACACAAACGTTTCTGTGCCTTAGTTGATGGCAATAAGAAACAATTATCCTTGCTAACGAAATTTGCAAAAAAACACAATCTCAACTGAACAATTGTCCTAGATATCATCCATGTGATTGAGTATTTGTGGAAAGCTGCATTTGTCTTTTATTATCAGACTTCAACAGAGGCAGAAGCTTGGGTGAGCAAACGTTTACAGCTTATCCTTAAAGGTAAATCAAGTTCAGTTGCCGCAGGTATGCGCCGAAGTGCCACTTTACCCAAACTCACCGCCCAAGAACGTAAACCCCTGGATACCTGTGCTAGATATTTACTTAACAATGCCAAATACCTCAAATATGACGATTACTTAAATGCTGGATTCCCCATCGCCACGGGGGTGATTGAGGGTGCTTGTCGACACCTGATTAAAGACAGACAGGATGGATATCAGTGGGGCTAGATGGACCATGAGGGGTGATGAGGCTGTTTTACGCCTGGGTTCTTTATACATCAGTGGCGATTGGGATGAGTATTGGCAGTTTCATCTACAACAAGAACATAAACGCAATCACCTGGCTTTGTACTCTAGTGGTATTCCTTTGATCAAGCAAGTTCTCAAAGCTCGTTGTCCTACTACCCCTCCACCTCTTCCAATACCTGTCTAAGTTCCACTCCCCGTCTTACTAAAAGAGTCGCACCCATATAATTCATTACCATCTGCAACTCTTAAATATAAAGGAATATCTCCATCACCACTCCACATGAAGTCAAGGATAAATTGTTTCAAATCTGGTCGGTGGTCTCTAGAATAACCATATGTAATTGTAATTAATTCTGATTGTGCTGATGCTTCATCATCAGTACCAGTTCCATAATCCTCATGTACATGAAATGAACTTAAATCCAAGTGGAAGCTGTCCATTTTCACTCCAAATCTATCTGCTGCTGATAGTCCGACTCGGATAAAAACTTCCGTTAATCCTGCATCATATAGTTTGTCTAAGACTCTGCCCAAGGGTTCATCGTTCAAAACTTCTGCTTGTATTCCCTCTCCCAATAAATGTTCCGTTGCAATCCCTGAAAAGAACTTCTCAAATAAATATAGTGGTGCACTGATAAAGCCTAAGCCATTGAGAATCATTGCTTTGACCACTTGGCTTGCGCTGATTATTTCTTGGGGATGAGTTCCAAGCAGTTGGTTCAACAAATCAACCAAACTCATTTTATCAATAATCCCTGCCACTATGCCTAAGTGATCGATATCTTGTACTTTGATTTGTGATTCTGAAAAACTCATATTTCAAAAATACAACATTTTGCGTTCGCACCTGCGGAATGTGGGATATAAAGTATTATTAGGAATGTTTTAGCATAATCAATACTTTATTAGTATTGATTATGCTAAAACATTCCTATTCAGGCTTGTTTTCAACTGATACTTCCCCATTGAAATTATACCAAGTAAATAAACCTCCTGAAAGTACGAGAAATGCTAATGCTAAAAAAACAGCCTTGAGTCCAACTATAGATTCGGCTACACCTACTACTACTAAGGGTAGGGAAAGGGCAATATTAATCGCATTGTTTTGTAATCCAAATACTTTACCCCGCATGTCAGAGGGTGTTTCCATTTGAATGGCAGTTTGCATTGGTATGCCAATTAATGCTCCTCCTATGCCTAAAAATGCTACCAATAGGAGAATAATCCAAAGTTGATTGGTTACTGATAAGCCCATCAAGGATACAGCCATAGCCACGCAACCAAATAAGCTCAAGCGAGAATAGGCAAAACGTTGACCAAATTGTCCTAAGATAGCGGCTCCCATGGCAATACCCACTCCACCATCTGCTAGCAGAAAGCCAAATTGTTCTGCTTTTAAACTAGGAATTACTTCCGCTATTCTCACAGCCAGGACAGTTAAAGCGGCAAAAACTGAGAAGAGTATAGTTAGTTGAATTAGGGCATTACGTACCTTTAAATTAGCTTTGAGATACTCTAAGCCTTCTCGAATATCACTAAGTACATGGGGCTCTACTTTTGCTGGAGTTTCAACTTTTTCATGTTTTTCATGGGTTTTTAATAGTAACAGAATAAAAGCTGCGATCACATAACTGCCACCCACAACAATTTCTTTACCGAAATCAGCACCACCACCAATTCTCATCCACAGATTATCTGCTGCTGCTAATACTGGCTCCCCAATTGCAAAACCTACAATTAAGGATGCCATGATTGTGGTTGTGTACAATGAGTTTGCGGAAAGTAAATGACGTTCTTCTACAATTAACGGGATTGTTGCCTGTTCTGCGGGGGCAAAAAATTGAGTCAGGGTAGAAACGCAAAAAGTTACAGCCAAAATAACTACAAAACCCACTGGCAATAATCCCAAAGGCTGCAAATCATGAGTCAACCATAACAATAGGGGAATTGCAAATACTAAAATACCACGCCACATATTAGTAGTAACCAGCACAGTTTTTTTCGACCATCGATCCACAAAAACTCCTGCAAGGGAACCAAACAAGACTGCGGGAATGGTAAATGTAATTATCAGTGCAGATACCCAACCGCTAATGGTTTCTCCTCCCGATTGGAATTGATTGTCAATTAAGGCAATCATCAACACCAAATAAACTTTATCAGCGAGTTGGCAAAAAACCTGTCCTCCCCAAAGTGCTAAAAAGTTGAGGTTTTTCAGAACTGGCAAAAAGCCTTTTTCCGGCAAATTTTCTGGTGGGATATCTCCATTTCCTTGAAAATCATCTGCTTTTGATGTCTTATCCCCATACGATTCCTGTTTAACATGGTTGGTATTACCACCGTTTTTATTTTCATCTGAGGGGTGTGATATTTCTTCTTTCCTTTGTGATTGTTTTCCCTGGGGGCAAAAATCTTGACTTTCGGTAATTACGGGTGAAGTCTGAGCAATTTTCGTGGCATCTTCGCCAGATATTTTCGAGTTATGGAGATGATGGGCTCGATTTTTAGGGAATGAATGGAGGTAGTTTGTGGCGGGAGAATTGGGTACTTCGGTACTGGGTAATCGTGGCAGTATATTAGTATTTATGTCAGGGGATTGTATCATAACTTGGGGGCAAAGTAAGAGTCTATTAAAGCAGCAGAGCGAATGGGACGACCAAAGTGATACTGAGTGTATTGACGTAATATTTTTTCCACTAATAGCCAATTATCATCCCTGGCTACATCTTCTGGTATTATGTCTGGTTCTAACAACCTTTGGAATTGAGAAAGCTGTTTAGCATTTAGCCTATGGGAAATTTTCGGGATTTCTGGAAGATGAAAGATAGTGTCATAGTCTAGGGCAGTAGGCTCTTGTTTATAAGTCTCCCCATAGTTCCCTGTTGCTTCCATGGCGGTGTTAGACATTTGTTTCGAGGCTTGTGCTTTTAAATTCTCCCATGCCTGTAGACAAATAGTACCCCCAGAATTGATACTAAATCCGACTCGCCAGTGAGAATTAGTTAATTCTGGTATAAGTGGACGATGGGTAAGACAACAAGCTTGTAATTGGGGTGTGAGTCCGGCAAAAGCTATGAGTTGAAATATACCGTGAGCTAAATAAGCTACAACCTTTGGTGTTCCATCCCTAGATAACCCTTCTAAGCGCCTTAAATGCTCATTGAGTAGTTCATACAGTTCTACTTGGGGTTGTTCACTCAAAGCCTGTAACAAAACTATCTCAGCTAAATATTGACTAGCTGCCAGTGTCCCTAAACCCTGAGCCAAACCAGGATAAGATTTAATAGTTTGTGCTTGAGTTATTCTATCAAGCGATCGCCCCTGGGAAATTAATAATTCATTCACCACAAACATTCCACTCCTACCTCCTAAACTAGAGAGGTGTTTGCGTGCCCCAGGAGCTATGACGCGAATCAAACCCAGCTCTTTAGTCAAAATTGTTACCATGCGGTCGGATTCGCCAAAGACTTGGGTTTTTAGATTAATTCCAGTAACTTTATAACTTTTACTCATTAATTATTTATAATTTGCCATTTCCCTCCGCATGAAATTAAGTGCGGACAAATAACTACTCTGGTTCCTTTCCCAGAGTCTCGCGTTGACGGATCAGATCTACACCGCTAGATGTACCCAATCTAGTTGCACCAGCCAAAATTAAATCAAAGGCTTGTTGGATAGTACGAATACCACCAGAGGCTTTAATGCCTATACTATCTTTGACTATGGTTTTCAGTAGTTTGACATCAGCAACGGTAGCACCACCATACCAGCCCGTACAGGTTTTGATTAAGTTTGCGCCTGCATCCATACTAATTTCTGCTCCTAGCATTGTCTCAGCATCAGTCAGCAGATTAGTTTCCAAAATGACTTTGATCGTTTGTCCGGTTTCTTGGCAAATTTCTGATATTTCCCGATGTATCTCGCTAGTTCTTCTTGCTTTGAGCCAACCTAAATTTATGACTACATCCAATTCAGTCGCACCGTTTTCCACAGCTTCTTGTGCTTCGTAGAGTTTAACCTTGGATGTTGTAGATCCACTGGGAAAACCAATAACCGTACAAACCTGTGTTTTTTTTCTGTGTAGTAATTCTGCTACTTGTTTCACATGAATTGGGTATACACAAACTGCGCCAAATTGAAATTTGTCTGCCTCACTACACCATTGTTCAATTTGTTCTGTTGTTGCTATGGAGTTGAGCAAGGCATGATCAATGAGTGGTGCAATATCAATATCGGGATAGTCCGCAGTCATTAGTCTTTTCGTAGCAATAAATATAATTAATGACTAAATTTTAGGCAATTTTTAGGTATTTTGGGTAATAAAATTGTTTTGTTTGATTATTTTATGTTTGAAATTTAGATTAACTCACTCAATAATAGTCTTGAGTCATTGGGATGATATGATGTGCGAGCGCTATAGTTTTAAGTTTGTGTTCACAGAGTTTGTGTTCACAGAAGTTTTTCCAATGAAATATTGGGGAAAATAACTCAATCAGCTCAGGGACTAATTTATTTATTTATTAGTTCCTTGAAAACTCTGTCATGATCTACATGTATGACTATAACTATTCATGTGGGGTGCGTGAAATCTAGGATAAATTCAAGCTACCAGTTATCCACGCTACCCAACAAGATACATATTCCTCTATCCCATCGCTTTTTCTAGGGCAATTAATTCACCATCTGTCGATTCTGGTAATAAACGTTTTACTCCCTGTTTTACAAAACCTTGCATCAATCCAACTTGTTGGTTTTTCTGGAAAACACTTTCCAATACTTGCCGCAATTTCTCAATATTTAATCCTTCTTTAGCTTCGACAGGGATTTCTTGCTGTTGGAAGTATTCAAGTAGGCTTAAACCTGCTAATCGGGTAAGGTACGCTGCACCCAATCCTTCTACTAAACCACCTGCAACAAAGGTAATAGCATTCGTTTTGAGTATGGTGGTAATTGCCTTAGTGGAAAGTTCTACTAAACCCAACTTCAACATTAAACTTCCCATTTCCCCTGCGACGGTTTTCGCTTGATCCAGGGAGAATTTTTCTTGATAAACCCCACCTAAATCAACTACCATTTGCCCACTGATAGCGGCTGTGGCTACCATGTCTAGTACGGGTATAGGATTGGCGAAGGCTGCGGCTGCGGCAATCCACTGATATTGTTCAATAATCGGTAGAGAGCGAGCGCGTCTAATTCCATTTAAGCAGTCTTTAGTTTGGTTGTGGAGTGCTACTGCTTTCCTCATGGTTGTTGCCCATACCAGTTGTTGTCCTCGGTTAACAATGATTTCCCCTAATTGTTGGGTTAATTGCTGAACATCTGGTTCTGGTTGTTCTAGCCATTCTTGTATGGATCCATCATTTATATGTTTGCGTACTTTTACTGGTGACGGTGATGTAGTAGTTCCAAATATTACACAAGACATACGTTGTTGAAGAGATTGCAAAATACTTGCACGTTCTTCTGGCAAATATTGATCCTGTTTGCTGAATATCAGTATTAATCTCTGCTGCAATGCTTTTAGTTGTTGCAGGGTTTGATATTCAGTATCGGTTAAATCTCCACTTGTTAGAAATAATACAGCGTCAGTGAAGTTTGTATCCTCTAATATGGCTGCATCTGATCTTTCTGATGCTTCCATGAATAAAGGATTGGTTTCTTGAAATATGACTAGTTTGTCAGCTTCTGGTTGCCATTGGGATGATGATAAAACCTGTATTAGGGTTGTTTTGCCTACAGATTTACCACCGGTGACGGCTAAATTAATGCTTTGCCGATCTAATTCTGTATATAACAGGGGAATTTGTTGTTTCAAAGACGCAATGTAAGATGCATCAATATCATTCCCTGCTTCCTGATTCAAGTAATTGATCGAAACTTCTGCTTTAGCGATCGCGTTTTCTACCCAAGAGCGATCGCTTGGCAAGACATCAGTCATATCATCATGTTGATGGTGTTTGCGTTTCCACAACGACAAACCACCACTCACTGCCAAAATACTTAACAGACTAAATTCCCCCAACTGCACAATGGAATCGTGCCAGCTCTGTAATATCCATAGGGAAAATGATAATGCCAATCCTCCTACTAAGATTGGTCGTCGCAACTTCACAACCATGATTCACCGCACTTTTTGGATGGTTTACTCCAGAATAGATCAAAAACTTCTAAATTTGATATTTTGCAATAACTAACAGCTATGTACTGCAAAATTAGTCGATGCTAATAGTCTTTTCAAATATGAAGCCCAGCAATCCTAGGATTTACTGGGCTTCATATTTATTTATTCAATTTAGTAGCGGGAAGCGGATTTGAACCACTGACCTTCGGGTTATGAGCCCGACGAGCTACCAGGCTGCTCTATCCCGCATCGCCTTAGCTACTATAACCCGAAAGTAAGAATTTTGGCAACTATAAAATAGATAATTCCCCAATTACTTCCAAACGCTTGTATTGACCTAAGGTAAGAAATTTCTCTCCCAATGCTTCAGCAACGCTAGGAGTAATCCAACCTAACTGTTGTAGTAAGTGGATGGCTATGGCATATTTAGCTGTTTTGGCTCCATCGATAACCTTAATAGCTAATCCCATACCTTCACCTAACATACCAATAGACTGCACCCCTTCTGCTCCAGATTTACTAATTAATTCCCCTGGTGTTTGGCGCATGAGTTCAGTGTCAAATTATCCTTCTCCTGCTACCATTTCTGGATAATGGGTCATGGCACGCACAATCCTCTCCATATCCAAGTTATCACCAGAACCAAGACGAGCATACAAGGACGCCATTTGCCCTAGTTGCATTAAGTATGTGGGTACTCCACAATCATCGTGGGCAGTAATAAATTCCTCTGCTGGCATCCGCAGTATTTCCGCAACTTTTTTTAAAACAAGTTGCTGCACTGGGTGTTTACTTTGCATATAGGTATTTAATGGCAAATTCCTTTGCTGACATACAGCCAACATACCCGCATGTTTGCCAGAGCAGTTGTATTCTAGGGGACTACGTTTGCCGGGAGGGATGGGACACTTCAATAATGAAGGGTCAATATCAACCCGCCATAGGATATTAAATACTTGCCTCACCTGCTCTATATTCCCTTTATGGGAGCTAGTAATAATTGCCAGGTCACGGATCGCTCAACTCATACTTTTCCAATGTGCCTGTGCTTGTTACTGCTAGGGCTTGAAATGGTTTCAGTGATGAGCGGACAAATGTTGCTGTTTCTGCGTTCCCAGCAACGGAAAGGACTCTCCCCCGGTTATCGCACACAGCCGCATGGACTATATGCCGAGATTCGATAATTCCTTCCCTTAGGAGTCTGACTTCCAATGCAGTGGCTTGAGTTCGTTTGCCCATTGTCATGGGTTCAGTTTCACCAATAATAATTTCTGTTAAAATGCTGTCTTTTCAAATATGAAGCCCAGCAATCCTAGGATTTACTGGGCTTCATATTTATTTATTCAATTTGGTAGCGGGAAGCGGATTTGAACCACTGACCTTCGGGTTATGAGCCCGACGAGCTACCAGGCTGCTCTATCCCGCATCGCTTTAGCTACTGTAACCCGAAAGTAAGAATTTTGGCAACTATAAAATAGATAATTCCCCAATTACTTCCAAACGCTTGTATTGACCTAAGGTAAGAAATTTCTCTCCCAATGCTTCAGCAACGCTAGGAGTAATCCAACCTAACTGTTGTAGTAAGTGGATGGCTATGGCATATTTAGCTCTTTTGGCTCCATCGATAACCTTAATAGCTAATCCCATACCTTCACCTAACATACCAATAGACTGCACCCCTTCTGCTCCAGATTTACTAATTAATTCCCCTGGTGTTTGGCGCATGAGTTCAGTGTCAAATTCCCCTTCTCCTGCTACCATTTCTGGATAATGGGTCATGGCACGCACAATCCTCTCCATATCCAAGTTATCACCAGAACCAAGACGAGCATACAAGGACGCCATTTGCCCTAGTTGCATTAAGTATGTGGGTACTCCACAATCATCGTGGGCAGTAATAAATTCCTCTGCTGGCATCCGCAGTATTTCCGCAACTTTTTGTAAAACAAGTTGCTGCACTGGGTGTTTACTTTGCATATAGGTATTTAATGGCAAATTCCTTTGCTGACATACAGCCAACATACCCGCATGTTTGCCAGAGCAGTTGTATTCTAGGGGACTACGTTTGCCGGGAGGGATGGGACACTTCAATAATGAAGGGTCAATATCAACCCGCCATAGGATATTAAATACTTGCCTCACCTGCTCTATATTCCCTTTATGGGAGCTAGTAATAATTGCCAGGTCACGATCGCTCAACTCATACTTTTCCAATGTGCCTGTGCTTGTTACTGCTAGGGCTTGAAATGGTTTCAGTGATGAGCGGACAAATGTTGCTGTTTCTGCGTTCCCAGCAACGGAAAGGACTCTCCCCCGGTTATCGCACACAGCCGCATGGACTATATGCCGAGATTCGATAATTCCTTCCCTTAGGAGTCTGACTTCCAATGCAGTGGCTTGAGTTCGTTTGCCCATTGTCATGGGTTCAGTTTCACCAATAATAATTTCTGTTAAAATGCTGTCTTTAAATACACTAACTATGGTTATGACCTTAGTAAATGTTTTTTAGACTAAATGCCAAATGATCGTACCAATGACGAACAATGCAGCTAAGCCTGCGAACGTAATTTGCAACCGTTGGATAATTGGTTTGATCTCATAACTGACAATTAAGCGATCGCGTGCTAGTAATTCTTGTGGCTTAGTCCAAGTCTGACCATCATACCACCCCGATTCTTCATAAAATATCACCGAGCTAAATAAGCGATCGCGCACATAAGACCATCCTAAATACAAACGTACTAAGCCAAGAATTATGCCAACGCTTGCTCCTGCCAAACTAGAAAGAATAAAATATATCAGTTGCTTGTGTGGGTGAAAGCTAGCTGCAGCGACTGGAGCGGCAATTAACCAGCAAAAACCGCCAATCCAAGTCATTTTCTTGAGGTAGGTTGACCACTTGCGGGTACTATCACTAAATAGCCATGCGGCTTTTAATTCCTGATATTCATTCAGGGGTTGTTGGTCAGTGGGTACTGGGCAATTGGATAGTGATGAGTAGGTCATCTTCACATTCCACCATGGTTGTTGGTTGGCAATTGTACTTGTTGTGCATGACCCCAGAATGCTTCTAGGTTGTAGAATTCCCTTTCTTGAGCCATCATGATATGGACGATTACATCGCCATAGTCTTGTAGCACCCAATTCCCTTCTCTCTTGCCTTCAGTACGTAATGGAATTCGCTCGTATTCTGTTTTTATTTTATCTTCTATAGCATCTGCGATGGCCCTTACTTGTACCCGGGAATAACCAGTCATCATCAAAAAGTAATCAGCTAGATAAGATACATCAGCCACCTTCAGTACTAATGGTTCCCCAGCTTTACGTTCCGATGCGGCTTCTGCTATGGCTAAAGCTAATTGTTCACTTTCTGTTTCGACTGCTGTAATCAGTGAGTTATCCATTCCGTTTTCATCGTTAACAGCAATAGACTGGCTTGGAAAATTTCCTTGCAAATAATCAGACATTAAACCTCGACAGATTTTTCTCTTTATAACAATGTTTGGCAATTAATCACAAATAATGAGCAATAACAATAAGAGTGCCACTATGTCAGTTAGCTTTGTTTGCATAGTACCAAAAAAATTGGATTCTATAAATTGCTACAGACTTTGGGAATGCAGGGATTTCCATTTTTGTAAAAACCAGTTACGAGTCTCAACCGTTCTCGGATGAATTGGATGGTGACTGCTAACCAAAAACTTGAGAGAGTAATCACAAACTTTCCACACAGCTTGATGCAGATTTTCCGTACTTATTTGTCGTAAAGCTTCTAACTCTGGGGTATTGCCTCTGCCAGGTTCTAAACTATCCGCTAAGAATACGATACAACAGAGCGGACTCATCTCTGGTCTACCTAAAGTGTGATTAGCGATCGCTCGTAATACTTCTTCATCTTCGATCCCAAATGTATTTCTCGCAACAATTGCACTCACATCTGCGTGTAACAAATGGGGATTACGAGTCATCACTTCATCCACATCTAATGCTGCGGTGAATGCCATATCTAATAATTTATTTGCCGGGAAATATTTAGCCAAATCATGCATTAAGCCGGCTTGCCCTGCTTTTTCACGTGATAATTTGTGTAGTAGTGCTAATTCCTGAGCCATTTGTTCTACTCGAAGAATATGCTCAACTCTGGAGGGCTTTACATTTTCTACTAGCCAGGATATTATCTGTTCTCGAACCATGGAAATGCACCCAAATATTAAGAATCACAAAACAGGCTTATATCTATTTTAACCAAGTTTTTTGATGTGAGAAGAATCAATCACATTACAAATAATATGGGTGCGACTCTTTTGGTAGTACGGAGTATGATATAAGAATAATAAATGACAAGTCAACCACAGTAGTATTGACAGCCAAAAATGTACTTGATGGAATTGGCTTGTAAAAAGTGAAAAAACAGGAACAGTTCCACACCCTATGCAAGGATCTACATCAAATCAAGGTATGTTTTGGTGACAAGCACGAGAACTATTTGAACAGATAGTTCGTTGGTTAGACTCAGTCAGCATTTGTGGTTTAGAACACTCCCAGATAGAGAGTAAGTTACTTGAGAATGGATACGAACTATTGAGACGGTTGTTACAAACAAAGATATTTTGATAAACCCACTCAAGATGAAATATAGGGAGAGTGTGCAGGCACAGACTCAGTAAACAGAACACACAAGAAAAAATTGTCGCGGAAATTGACCACATTATTTGGCACAGTAATCGCCAATAGAATTGGTTATGGAGAAAGAAAGATAAATAGGCTATTTCCTTTGGATGGGGAGTTTTATCTAGCAGCACAGCAATATTTTCTCTCATGGACTAAGACAGGGATATTATCCATGTGATTGAGTATTTGTGGAAAGCTGCATTTGTCTTTTCTTCTCAGACTTAAACACAGGCAGAAGCTAGGGAGAGCAAACGTTTACAGCTTATCCTTGAAGGTAAATCAAGTTCAGTTGCCCCAGGTATGCGCCGGAGTGCGACTTTACCCAAACTCACCTCCCAAGAACGTAAACCCGTGGATACCTGTGCTAGATATTTACTTAACAATGCCAAATACCTCAATCAAATATGACGATTACTTAAAAGCTGGATTCCCCATCGCCACGGGGGTGATTGAGGGTGCTTGTCACCACCTGATTAAAGACAGCATGGATATCACTGGGACTAGATGGACCATGAGGGGTGCTGAGGCTCTTTTCCCCCTGGGTTCTTTATACATCAGTGGCGATTGGCATGAGTATTGGCAGTTTCATCTACAACAAGAACATAAGGTGATTTTTGAAAAAGAAATTATCAGCTAAAGCGGTTGAATCAAGATATGCCATTTGGGCAACAGTGGATTTAGCTGTAATCTAGACTCGACTTGTTTCATAGCTTTCTTTGTTAGTGAAATCCCTTTTTGGTAAACAGTTTTACTTAAACTCAAGATAGGATATAAGCCTTTCCAACTCATACTCGAAGCCCAGGAAACCATGACTTCAACATCAACAAGCTTCGCCCCCCCCCATTCCAATGCTGGTCAAGAATACCCCAACAACCCTCTATGGGATTGTATTTACTATGGTAAGGAGGATAGTAAAGCAATTGAATTGGTATATTTAGGAGATCAACAAACTCAACCATCCTTTTTTTTTATTGAGTTCTTACTCCACTACTTTCCGGACCATTATCAACTTTAATTTGTATCAGTTCGGTATCCTGCTTTTGTTCTGGTGTCATTATCTTCCACCATTGAATTAGAGCATCAACAATAAAATCCCTGGTTTTATAAGAATAACTACCAAAGTTAATATACAACAACTGCCCACTATCTTCATCAATAATCCCACAGGGAGTATATTTTTCTGTGCATCCCATATCATGATCCTCAGCTTGATTGTCTCCTCTGGTTTTTCCACCACGAGAATAACCCCCGAGATTAACGGTAGCTTTGCAATCCATGCTTAGTCCTTTGACTTTGAGGCTTGTTTGTTGATTGCGGCTCAAATTCTTTGATGTTGTTGAAGATATCATCCGTTTGTGCAATTTTTTTTGAGGTTTGGCTTTTACTACTTTACGAAGACCATAGCCCATTCTATTCAATATTTGTGCCATTGTACTGGCGCAAGGCAATTGCTCCTGGGTAAATCCCTGTTCTTTGAGTTTTTCTAGTGCGGATGTTGCTGTTAACCGGGTATAGGCTAAGGAAGTTTTAAATGTTGGGTCTTGTTGAGAATCAGATTCTGCAATTTGTCCCAGGGATAATGCCACAACAGAAGAGGTTGTTTCTCCTGGCAACGCTTTGCTGTGCTAAAGGCTGATTGTAATCCCACACAGATTATCCCTGTTCTTTTTTCCCCTAACCCTAACTCTATATTTTCTCTACCCCAACCGAATACTGTTTGTGCTAACCTTGCTCTACCTTGGCAATATTTCAACGTCATTTCAGGTTGAAAGCCCCGACGTTCTACTCCATTCATTTTCCATGCTGCCAACCGCAAGTCTTATATTTGTTTGTGATCTTGTTAATGATTTGGGTTCCTCTGCTGGGTCTAGCATACTCCAAAATACTTGCCCCTGTTTTTTTACTGATCAACATTAGCTCTTACTTTCATTGGTAAATTCTTTCTTATAAATCACCTAAACGCAATCACCTGGCTTTGTACTCTAGTGGTATTCCTTTGATCAAGCAAGTTCTCAAAGCTCGTTGTTCTACTACCCCTGCACCTCTTCCAATACCTCTCTAAGTTCCACTCCCCGTCTTACTAAAAGAGTCGCACCCAAATAATATGGCACTACATGATTGTGTGCTCCTTGTGATTGCCTCTTGGTTCTTCCTGAGTTACTGTACCTAGGTTTAGGGCGAATGATAAACTCAGTGGAACAGTGAAAATATTTGTCAAGTTTCAAACCTTTTAATTTTGCCTGCGCGCAACACTACCAAATATGAGATTAAGGTAAGGGCAATATTGCTTTTAAACTTCTTGATTGGAAACAGCCCCTGGACGAATCTCTATTTGACCAATTGCTTCGTCAAATAGAGATTCATAACTGTTCAAGCCTTGTTCAACTGTATAGTTATTAACTGGATATTGGCGACTATTGTAGCCAATATTATTGATTGTTGTGGGATTCTTGTGCAGGTTTAAAATTGGTTGAGCTAATGCTGTGCGGTTTTCAGGAGCAGCAACTATCCCAGCTCCACTTTTGTTAATCAGCCTAGCAACTGTACCATTTTTCGGCACTGATGCAATGATCGCTTTTTCACTGGCCATTAAAACTTGAATTTTTGATGCTAGATTGAAAGCAACAACATTTTTCTTTTGTACGACTAAACTCAGGTCCGCCATAGCTAGCATTTCAGATAAACATTCTCTGGGTTGGAAAGGTACTAACAATACATTATCTGCTCGATTTTTCTGGCATTCCCTTTGTAATTGTTGTAATCCTTCTTCATGACCAACAATCATAAAAATTATGTAAATAAAATTACGTAATTGCGTAGCTGATTTTACTACTCTCTCTAATCCTTGAGTCAGAGCTATATTGCCAGAATACAAAACTACAAATTTATTCTGGAGATTATAATTTTGGCGAAAGTAGTTATCTTTCTTTGGTAGAGGGCAAACAAAATTT
>CBZS010000293.1 GCA_000613065.1 Richelia intracellularis
CAACTACCAAAGTTAATATAGAATAATTGCCCACTATCTTCATCAAGAATCCCACAGGGAGTATATTTTTCTGTGGATCCCATATCATGATCCTCAGGTTGATTGTCTCCTCTGGTTTTTCCACCACGAGAATAACCCCCCATAACGGTAGCTTTGCAATCCATGCTTAGTCGTTTGACTTTGAGGCTTGTTTGTTGATTGCGGCTCAAATTCTTTGATGTTGTTGAAGATATCATCCGTTTGTGCAATTTTTTTTGAGGTTTGGCTTTTACTACTTTAGGAAGACCATAGCCCATTCGATTCAATACTTGTGCCATTGTACTGGCGCAAGGCAATTGCTCCTGGCTAAATCTCTGTTCTTTGAGTTTTTCTAGTGCGGATGTTCCTGTTAACCGGGTATAGGCTAAGGAAGTTTTAAATGTTGTTTCTCCTGGCAACGTTTTGCTGTGCTAAAGGCTGATTGTAATCCCACACAGATTATCCCTGTTCTTTTTTCCCCTAACCCTAACTCTATATTTTCTCTAGCCCAACCGAATACTGTTTCTGCTAACCTTGCTCTACCTTGGCAATATTTCAACGTTATCTGACCTTGAAAGCCCCGACGTTCTACTCCATTCATTTTCCATGCTGCCAACCGCAAGTCTTCTATTTGTGATCTTGTTAATGATTTGGGTTTCTCTGCTGGGTCTAGCATACTCCAAAATACTTGCCCCTGTTTTTTTACTCATCAACATTACATCTTACTTTCATTGGTAAATTCTTTCTTATAAATTACCTTATATCATACTCCGTACTACCAAAAGAGTCGCACCTAAATCTAAAATCCAAAATCCACAATGCTACTGCTTCCAGATATATCACCATTACGGGTACTAATTATGCTACTGCCTTCAGATATATCACCATTACGGGTACTAATTGTAGAAGACGATCCAATGATGCAATTAGGATTAGAACAATCTTGAATGGACTATCCACAGTTGGAAGTAGTGGAATCTGTTACAGATGAATATTTAGGGGTACAAGCTGGACTAAGATTAAAACCTGATGTGGTAGTAATGCATATCGGGCTACCACGATTATACGGAATTGAAGCCACTAAACAAATAAAATTAGCATTACCTAAGACTGATGTAGTAATGGTCACATCTCACACCACGGGAACAGAAATTATTGCAGCTCTATCTAGTGGCGCTGATGTCTATTCTATAAAAGGTGCAACGCGAGATTAATTAG
>CBZS010000294.1 GCA_000613065.1 Richelia intracellularis
CCTTCTGCCATTTGAGGGGAAGTTGTCTTCTGAAAATAGGTGGGTAATGATGGCTGATTTGATTCCCTGGCAATAATTTGAAGATGAATATGCGAGCCTTTTCTCCGAATAAATGGGGGCACCAGCAAAGTCATTTCCCATGGCATTAGGTGCATTAATAATCAAAGATAAATTGGGGATAAGCGATAGGGAAACAGTAGAACAAATCAAAGAGAACCCTTATCTACAGTACTTTATAGGAATGTCATCAATCTGTTCATGTAGATAAAATTTATCGGACTAGAGAAAACAGAGCTTGGTGTAAAAAACGAGGTATTAAAATGAGTGGTCCACCTTTGGGCAGACCTCCAGCTAATGTGAGTAAAGAAAAAAAAAGACAAGCAAATGAATCTGAGAGGATTCGTAATAGTATTGAGGGTAAGTTTGGGCAAGGGAAAAGAAAATTTAGCTTGAATACAATCATGGCTAAACTTTCTCATACTTCTGAAACTGCAATTCGTATGTCAAGTACGCCTTTTTTATGCAAGTATGATTATTTAAATTTATCTTTTAACTGATTATGCTTAACAAAAGATTATCTTTTGTTATTGACTAAATTGTCCATCCCTCCCCACTTAACTTTTTCAGCAAGCCCTAATTAACAGCTAAAAACTATCAACACTCGCGCGTTCCCGAGCCATTCCGTTGGGCGGCTGCGCCAACTTGTAGGAACTGGCCTTTCCCCCATGAGCAACTCATGAAGCCGAAGGGCGCGGGATCGCTCGTCAAATAACAACTAACAACTAATACTATGTCTGCTTCTTGGATTGATACTGCCTTATCACAATTAGAAGAGCAGATTAATAATTGCGAACAGGCGGTGGCTAGGTTTATTGAGGAAAAGAAAATGAGTTCGGAACCATCTGTGTCAATCAATAAGATTAACCATAAGTTACATCATACTCCTATTGCCATTATTGGCATGGCATCCCTATTTCCTGAAGCTAGAAATACACAGGAATATTGGCAAAATATTGTTAATAAAATAGATTGTATTACTGATGTTCCGGGTTCCCATTGGAACATTGATGATTATTACGATCCTAATCCTAGAACCCCAGAAGATAAAACCTATTGTAAACGAGGTGGATTCATTCCCCATGTAGATTTTAATCCTGTGGAATTTGGTATTCCCCCCAATATTTTGGAGGTTACTGATGTTTCCCAATTACTCAGTTTAGTGGTTGCTAAAGAGGCAATGATTGATGCTGGTTATGGGTTAGAACGTCAGTTCAATCGGGAAAATACCGGGGTAGTTTTAGGTTCTGCGGCTTTAAAATTAGGGATTCCCCTTTCTGCAAGATTGCAGTATCCCATTTGGAAAAAAGTCCTGAAAAGCAGTGGGTTGTCCGATGAGGATACAGAGAAGATTATTGAGAAAATGAAGAGTGCCTACGTCAAGTGGGATGAGAACTCTTTCCCAGGAATGTTGGCAAATGTAATTGCGGGAAGGATTGCTAATCGCCTGAACTTGGGAGGAATTAATTGTACTGTAGATGCGGCTTGTGCTAGTTCCTTAGCTGCCTTAAAAATGGCGATCGCAGAATTGGTTGAGCACCGTTGCGATATGATGCTCACAGGCGGTGTTGATACTGATAATTCTATTACTGCTTATATTAGTTTCAGTAAAACTCCGGCGGTGTCTCCTGGGGACACAGTTAAACCTTTTGATGCCGAATCCGATGGGATGATGTTGGGTGAAGGTATCGGGATGGTGGTACTTAAACGCCTGGAAGATGCAGAGCGGGATGGAGATCAAATCTACGCCGTAATTAAGGGGATTGGTACTTCCAGTGATGGTAAATATAAGAGTATTTATGCTCCCCGGAAGGAAGGCCAGGTAGCGGCATTACGTCGTGCTTATGAAGATGCGGGTTTTGCACCGGAAACTGTTTCCTTAATTGAGGCTCACGGTACGGGAACCATGGCGGGAGATCCCACGGAGTTTGGTTCTTTGCGGGACTTCTTCGGGGAAACTGACTCGAAAAAGCAACATATCGCTCTGGGTACAGTAAAATCCCAAATTGGACATACAAAGGCAGCTGCGGGGGCGGCAAGTTTAATTAAAACTGTGTTGGCACTGCATCACAAGGTGTTACCACCCACCCTGAATGTCAAAACCCCAAACCCCAAACTTAACCTAAAAGATTCTTCCTTTTATTTAAACACTGAAACTAGACCATGGATTCGAGCTGAAGGACAACCCCCCAGAAGAGCTGGTGTGAGTTCCTTTGGCTTTGGGGGAACCAATTACCATGTGGTGTTGGAAGAGTACCAAGGGGAACACGAGCAAGCTTACCGCTTACATAACTCCGGGTTTGAGGTGTTGTTGTATGCAGATAATCCTGCCGAGTTGTTAGGGAAGTGTGAGGAAACACTCAACCAGTTGCAATCGGAAGAGGGAGAAAAGCATTTTCTTAACCTAATTGAGAGCTGTAAATCTTTAGAAATGCCCCAAACTGCGGCGAGATTAGGATTTGTTGCTGATTCTCTGGCTCAAGGAAGTAAATTACTGAAAATGGGTGTGGATTTGTTGAAAAACAAGTCCTCAGCAGAATCTTGGGAGCATCCCCAAGGAATTTTCTACCGCGCTACTGGGATGGAATTGGGTGGTAAGGTAGTAGCTTTATTCTCCGGGCAAGGTTCCCAATACCTGGAGATGGGAAGGGAAATGGTGATGAACTTCCCAGAAATGCGGCAGATGTATGGTTATATGGATAGCTTGCTGCTGCAAGAGAACTTAAAGCCCTTATCTGAGGTAGTATTCCCCAATCCCGTATTCACCGAGGCGGAAAAAAATAGTCAAGTTGCGGCACTGCAAAGAACTGAATACGCTCAACCCGCCATTGGAATGTTGAGTGCAGGAATGTACAAAATCCTCCAGCAAGCCGGGTTAAAACCTGATTTTGTTGCTGGACATAGCTTTGGAGAATT
>CBZS010000295.1 GCA_000613065.1 Richelia intracellularis
ATAGTCAATACGATGATACCGACTATTTTCTCTTGAAGATACGTCTTCTGGACAATGTTCGAGACGATTTAAGGTACTTTTCCCCGCCAAAGTCGTTAATTCTTGTTCTGAGTTAATAACCTTTCCTAGGGCAAGTGCGAATATTGGATCGTGACGTAGAATTTCATGGTCATTTATGTCTTCATACCCCATGATTAAGCCATATATATATCCTTTGTGCAATTAAGTTATGAACTGGATATAAAACTTTATTGGGGTCTCGGTAATCTTTGAAACATCTTGCAAATCGTGATGTTATTTCTCTTTTTCTGTCTAGTTCCGCAATGAATGTTAACTAACCCTGCATCGGATGTTACAGGGTCTCCCTTTAAATTGACTACAACTGGACATGACTTTACCTGTCCAAATACAAACTGTTCCGGTATAGAATGATTTTTATTTGGGGTCATCCTTTTAACTGCTGAGATACTTTTGCAATATACATACATATTGGCAGTTTTATACCCCTCTTTTTTCAATCTTGGTCAGAAATCCGGGTTAGGTATCGGTTTGTTACCTACATTTATAGTTGGCGGGGATTTACAACAAGGAGCTCTAACTTCTACCCTTTCAGGGTTATAGTCCTCCAGAAATATTTATATGCATTGTGTATCGGGCGTTGCATAAGTGCGGGAACAATTAGCGTTTGAAACCATTGAGAAATAGTTGAAAATTTAGTGAAATCATCCCCTGATTCAGCAACGCCAATTTATTTTGTCAGTTATTGCTATTCAAATTAGTTTATTAATTGCAAAAGGGCTATACCGCTCCAATAATCAGCCTCGTGACTATATTAAAATGCCTAAAACTATCAGCCTTTCATATATCATGCTGCTAATTTTTGCATATTTCTATTTATCACATATTTTTCTAACTCCAATTCTCTTTATAACATTATGGATAATAAGTATATTTATCACTTGCTGTGCCCTAAAAGTAGCTAATTATACCAATATATGATTACGTAAAAAACATTTAATTAAATCTCCTATTTTTCTGACTTGTAATGCAGAAGATAAGGAAAAAGCCATCAAATTACTAGACAAAGAAAAATGTTATGATATTGTTGGCTGGAGTGAGACAAATTTAATTTAAACAGATAAAAATGATTGAGATAAAACTTTAGAAGAAATTACCCGTCTTAGTGTAGCAGAAGTTTTTGTTTGTTCTTGGCAGTCTATATAGAATAAAATGTTTATTTATTGGCATTTGCGAAATGCAACGGTCATCTTACATATTTTGCCTATAGAGTTACAGAGCGTAGAACAAAAATTATAAATCCAAATGCTCAGTGGCATACCTGTACTTAATTTCATTCCACCAGCAATTACAGGTAGCGATTTTTGGGTTAAGCGGTGCTTTTATTTTTTTGCTTCTTCCATTTTTGTATTACTGGCATCACCAATCTATTTATTAATTGCATTGCTAATCAAATTAGATTCCTCTGGTCCAATTTTTTATAAACAAACTCGTATAGGTTTATATGGAAGACAATTTAAAGTGTGGAAATTCCGCACTATGATAGCTAATGCTGATCAGCTTCAAAATGAGCTAGAAAACCATAATGAAACAAAAGATGCTGTACTGTTAAAAATTAAAGACGATCCTCGCATAACTCGCATAGGTGGATTTTACGTCGTTATAGCTTAGATGAATTTCCGCAAAT
>CBZS010000296.1 GCA_000613065.1 Richelia intracellularis
AGTAAAGTTGGTACTTTGAGCCGAGCAAATTCTTGGGGCATGGAATTGGCTTGTTCCTTACTGACAGATGTAAAAATAGTGCCTAAGGCAGCATCATAATCTGCACGAAGAAAATCTTGTAAGAAAGCTTTACGTTCCTGACTGGGAATGGAACGATGTAGGAACCTTGCCATAAACATCCTGTCAACTAAAGGTATTTTATCCAACCATTGAGGGCGAAATTTAACGACATAGCCGCCAAATTTATGGAAGGCTGCAAATGCTTTTTCATCATATTCAAAAATACCGCTACAAGTGAGGATAGCTCCTCTTACTTTTTCTACATAACGATTTAGAAACAAAGTGGCAACAGAAGCACCCATGGAATGGGCAGAAATATAAAATTCTTCAATTTTTAAGCCACTAGCCAATGCCGCTAGGTCGTGAGTATATTCCTCTAGCTCATATGTTAAATCTGTTGTTTTTAATAATCCTTCAGCCACATAATTAGGTTTGCCTTGAGACCGTCCAAAACCCCTCATATCATAAAGCAAACAATCAAAATGTGGAGATAAAGTCCTGGCAGTGCTTTCCCAATATCTAGCAGAGCCAGCCCAGCCGTGAATAAATACCATTACTGGCTTTTTTATATTTTCCGATGACTCTTTTATCCACTCGTAGTAATGCTGAACTCCACGAACATTAATATAGGACATTGTTTTATTCGCAAGTAATAGAAGCACAATTAGTTTCTTTCAAGGTAACTCAAAGGTATCTTGACTAGCGCAGCACAAAGTAATTATTTATAAATCCGTAAAAAAGTTTAACAAGTAGGCTTTTGCCCCACATTCCGCAGGTGCGATCGCAAAATGTTGTATTTTTGAAATATGAGTTTTTCAGAATCACAAATCAAAGTACAAGATAAAGTACAAGATAAAGTACAAGATATCGATCACTTAGGCATAGTGGCAGGGATTACAATCGGGCACCTCGAAAAATTGAGCAAGTAGCTCGCGAGATCAGAGTA
>CBZS010000297.1 GCA_000613065.1 Richelia intracellularis
TGGGATATATTTTTCCTGTACTAGTTAAAATTAATACATTTTGAGCAGTATCAGTGATATGTGTTTGAACTATAAAATCATGGTCAGGAATACTGCGATCACTTTTAGATTTTTTGCTGGAGGGTTGATAGCGACGCACATATCCACGATGGGTAAATTCGAGAATTGTCGGTTTTGGCGGCTGTTGTGAAATATCATTTGTGGCAGATTGATGGGCTATTTCTTTGCCTGTTGCGCTTTTTTGCTTACCTAGTCCCTTGCTTTTTGTTAATTCTTCACTGATGTGAGTTCTTCTAGCATCGTTATACTTATGTTTGAATGTTCGCAATTCTTTTTTCAATGCCTTTAATAATTCTTTGCGATCGCTAAGTAGGGTTTGCAAGTCAGCGATTTTCTGGTTGAGTTCTGCAAACTCATCTTGTAGGTTCTGCTGTTCTAAACTAGTTAGCCGACGTAATGGCATAGATAGGATGGCATCGGCTTGAGATTCTGTTAAATTGAGTTGGTTTTGCAGATTTTGTTTCGCTGTACTACCATCAGCAGCTTGACGGAGAATAGTAATAACTTGGTCTAACTTAGCTAATGCTGCTAATAAACCTGCTACCAAGTGTAAGCGACTTTGGGCTTTATCCAATTCATAGCCGTAGCGACGATTGAGTGTCTGCTCCCGGAAGTTTAAAAATTCTTGTAGTAGTTGCCGTAAACTCAGTTGACGGGGTTGTCCATCTACTAATGCCAACAGAATCGCCCCAAAGTTAGTTTGCAGAGCGGTTTGATGATACAGCAACTGTAAAACAGAATCTGGGTGGGTATCCCTTTTTAATTCTATGACTACCCGCATACCTTGACGATCGCTTTCATCCCGAATATCGGAAATACCTTGAATCTTGCCATTATTGACCAAATCGGCAACTTTCTCAATCCAACCAGCCTTATTTACTTGGTAAGGCAACTCAGTAACTACAATGGCTGTGCGTTTTCTGCTACCCCGACTACCTGCAATTTCCTCAATTTGGGTGACACCCCGCATGACAATGGTTCCCCTACCATTGATATATGCATCACGAATGCCATTACGACCAACAATTTGTCCCCCTGTGGGAAAATCTGGCCCGGGAATTAGCTCAAATAACTTTTCTTCTGCTAAATCTGGACGACCAATTAAGGCTATTAAACCATCTATTAATTCTCCTAAGTTGTGGGGAGGTATATTTGTTGCCATGCCCACGGCAATACCAGCACAGCCATTCAGTAGTAAAAATGGTAGTTGTGCCGGTAAAACGGTAGGTTCCTGTTGAGAATTATCAAAATTACCAATAAAGTCAACGGTTTCTTCGCCTATTTCCGTTAACATCCCATCATTACCAATGGAAGCTAATCGGGTTTCTGTATAACGCATTGCTGCAGGGGGATCGTTATCTACACTACCAAAGTTGCCATGGCCTGCCAACAAAGGATACCGGCTGGAAAAGTCCTGTACCAACCTCACTAATGCATCATAAACTGCTTGATCTCCATGGGGGTGGTATTTACCTAACACATCCCCCACCACACGAGCACATTTACGATAGGGACGATCTGGTGTTAGTCCTAGCTCATGCATAGCATACAAAATGCGGCGGTGAACTGGCTTTAAACCATCCCTAACATCAGGCAATGCCCTACCCACAATTACACTCATGGCATATTCCAAATAAGACCTTTGCATCTCTGTATGCAAAGCCGTGGGAATTACCTGTCCCTTAGAGAGAAGGTTTAACTGTTTTGCCATGAGTTTCTACCTAAATTCTAACTACACAAAATTCAGTGCTACTGAACACCTCAGCAAACACAGCATAGCGGATGAAACGCCGTTCCTTACAAAATCTTGATATTCAGATGCCAAAAATCAGTAGTATT
>CBZS010000298.1 GCA_000613065.1 Richelia intracellularis
TTACCTGAAAACTTGTGGGGAGAAGAATGGCGATTTGCCAGTATTCCTGCTGGGGATTTAGATGTATTTGCCGAACGTCCTATCCCCATTTTGGCAATGCCAGAATATTTATTACCTATTAATTTAGGTATAGCGTCCACCCAACAGATTCCGGGAATTGTTATTTATGGTGGTAAGCGATCGCTATATTTAGCTCGGTGGTTGCAGGAAGCTAATCCTGTATATATTAATTATATTGCTGGAGAACCAGATGGTCTAGTATTAGAAGCTGGTTTGGCTGATAGATGGGTTATTGCCACCTTTGAGGATACAGAGGTAAAGAATGCTGCCCAGATTTACCAACAAAGACAGCAAGATAGCCAAGGATTACATTTCTTGTTGGTTCAACCTGATGATTCTGGAATGACTTATAGTGGTTTCTGGTTGCTCAACGTAGAAGATTGATACCGAACTAATTAGGTAACCTTGGTAAACAAAAATTTAACAAAAATATTTTGTTGCGATCGCCTTTGTAGGATAATTTCCAATTATCCCTCTTCTGTCACTTTCCTGTTTTTAGTATCACGAAAAAGTTTTAGACAGGAGTGATATCAATAGTTTGAGACACTTTGAATCAAAATTTTGTCATTTTCCCACCTTATGGAAATTATATTAATAAATAAATGGGCAATAGCTTGACAAATAAGAGTTACAGCTTTTTTCAATTGAAAGACTTTTCGGAGAGTAACAGAAGAGGGTTATTCACTCTTTCCCCATTTCTAGCAAGCGTTGCCAGTGAGATTCAGAAACGGGGACTATGGATAATCGTGGCAATTTCACTAAATCAAAGTTGTTAAAGTACTCATCTTCCTTAATTTCCTTCAGACTTACGGAATTAGGTATTATATAACCCACCTTGACTTTAACCACTACCCGCTTGGGATCGTTCAATGCAGGATCGGGGTATGGCTGACTGACTATCTCTGCTGTACCAATAATTTGCCTTTCTTTGCCAGTATGATAGATAAATGCGCTGTCTCCCGTTTCCATGGTACGCAAATGTTTGAGCGCTAAAGCATTACTTACTCCATCCCAAACGGTGGTTCCTTCTTTTACTAAATCATCATAGGAATATTCGTTGGGTTCTGTTTTTAGTAACCAATGAGCCATAGGATTAATATCGAAGTTCACTTCAAAACAAAAATAAGCATAAACCCTATTGTAGAATTGCAGTCACCTCATTCAGAACAAGCGATCGCATATCATATTATTTTTTAATTGGTATCATGTGAGTCATATTCTGTGAGGGTGCTAATTATATGAGTAAGTTGACATTAGTAGGTTTCGGCTCTTGTGTATCTGCGGCTTTAGTAACATCTTTGACTTTTTCTCTCCCTACCTTATCCCATGAGAAAGGAAAAATTTCCCGCACCATTGCAGTGAACGGAAGGGGAGTAGAAATGATTGCTACCAGTTCCTCACGGGTGAATATCGGTGTACTGGTAGAAGCAAAAACCTCTGAATATGCACAGAAACAGGCAGCTACCCGTTCTGCTGCTGTGGTGAAATACCTGAGAAGTAATGCTGTGGAAAAATTACAAACTACGGGGATCGCTTTGAATCCAGTTTATAAATATACTAATAATGTTCGCCAAATTACTGGATATCGAGCTACAAACCAAGTTACATTCAGCGTTAATACTGAAAGAATGGGTAAGATATTAGATGGAGTTGTCAAAGCAGGAGCCACGCAGATTAATAATATTAGCTTTACCGCCACAGATAAAGCGATCGCTGATGCTCAGAAAAAGGCTCTGCAAGAAGCCGTTCAAAATGCTCAAAGTCAGGCACAAGTAGTACTGACATCTTTGCAATTAACTCCTAAAGAAGTAGTTAATATCACTATTAATAGTGGTAATACTGCTCCCCCACCTATTTTTCGGAATAACGTCGCCGCCGCCGCTCCAGAAGCTACTACACCCGTAATTGCTGGACAACAACGGGTAGAAGCATCCGTCACTTTGACTATTAGATATTAGAGTATTTTAGTGAGGGTAGGGAATGGGGAATATTGTTGGTTATTGGTTGTTAGTTGACAGTTATTCTATCTCCCCTTTTCTCCCTACCTCATTTAAAAGTTATTAGGACTACTATCCATCATCGCAGTTTCAGTATCTCTCCTGGAGCCTAGTAATTCTAATTGTTCTACAACAACAACAGGTTTAGAACGCGGTACTCCCGTATTGCGATCATTCCAAGAGTCAAATTTTAATGCACCTTTAACCCCTATCTGCTTACCTTTACGGACATAGCTTCCGGCAATCTCTGCGGTTTTACCCCATAGTTCCAATTCAAACCAATCTGGTTCATCACTATTGCGTGTTTTCCTATTTACGGCTAAGGTTAACCTGCACTTAACACTACCTGACTCAAAATACTTCATATCGGGATCGCTACCAACACGACCAACCAAAGTAACGACATTAATATTCATAAGATATACCTGAAAATACAAAGACTAACATTTACATATAAATTTTAAAGTACAAGTGTACTCATTTGCCCTGAATAATATGGTAACCGATAATAAATCTGCATGGTCGCAGTGTGACAGAAGTAACACTTATGCCAGGTTGTTGAATTATAATAAACAATCGCTAATAGTTCTCAAAATATTACGGATATAATACTTACGTAGGAGTATATAAAAGGTATAATCCTTTAGCTTGGAACAATAATGTGTCAAAAGTTATCTAAATAAATAGCCTCTTTGACTAGACTCAGGGTGAATAAACATAATACAATCCAGCCAAATTATTTTTTAATATATTAGTCAAAAATAGCACAGTTAGGGGGCAACGAGAAGCGTGGGACTTTTTAGTAGGTTTTCCTTGTCAAGGGATATGGGTATCGATCTCGGTACCGCTAATACCCTAGTCTATGTATCGGGTAAAGGTATTGTACTGCAAGAGCCTTCTGTACTGGCCATCGACAAGAGTGAAAAAAGAGCGATCGCACTGGGAACGGAGGCGAAAAAAATGTTGGGGCGTACACCAGAGAATGTAATGGCTTTAAGACCATTGCGAGATGGTGTAATTGCTGACTTTGATTCTGCGGAACTCATGCTCAAACACTTCATGCATAAGGCGAATGAAGGAAAGTCTTTGGTATTACCCAGAATTGTAATTGGTATTCCCAGTGGGGTTACAGGGGTAGAAAGACGAGCAATGATGGATGCAGCCGTTCATGCTGGAGCTAGGGAAGTATATTTAATTGATGAGCCAGTTGCTGCTGCTATTGGTGCAGGTTTACCAGTGGTAGAACCCACTGGTAACATGATTATTGATATTGGTGGTGGTACTACAGAAGTTGCAGTTCTCAGCTTGCAAGGTACGGTATTGAGTGAGTCAGTACGTATAGCTGGTGATGAATTGACTGACTCTATTTCTCAATATATGAAAAAGGTACATAATCTGCTAATCGGGGAACGTACCGCAGAGGAAATAAAAATTCGCATTGGTTCAGCATATCCTACCCGCGATGATGATCAAGCAGTGATGGAAGTTCGGGGTTTACACTTACTTTCCGGTTTACCGCGCACTGTCATCCTCAAAGGGCCAGAAATTCGGGAAAGTATGTCAGAACCTCTTTCTGTGATTATTGAAGCTGTTAAAAGGACGTTGGAAAGAACACCTCCCGAATTGGCGGCGGATATTATTGATCGCGGTATTATGTTAGCTGGCGGTGGAGCCTTACTCAAAGGGTTAGACACCTTGATTAGTCATGAGACTGGAATTGTTACCCATGTTGCTGGGGATCCCCTCAGTTGCGTAGTTCTCGGTACAGGCAGAGTATTAGAGAACTTTCAACAATTGGAACGGGTTTTCAGTGGACGTTCTCGTACCACTTAAAAACCCTTGAATTAGATAAATTAAATATCTCATAACTCA
>CBZS010000299.1 GCA_000613065.1 Richelia intracellularis
TACAAATTCGCTAATTACTCAATTAAACAATGTGATAACTTTTCCACAGTTTTATCTATATATATTTACAAGAACATTGACTTTTGCTAAATCTTGCGTTCGCTTAAATGAACTATTTTCTTCGTCGGGATAACTGCAATACATACTTGTGAACGCTTTCACATGTCTCACGCAAATTCCAGGATGTAATGTTTCTGAAAAAAAATAATATCAAAACTTTACTTATTTAGTGTAATTTTGCATAAAAAGCATATAATTTTACCTTTTTTTCATAATCACCCTCTACCTATCGACATAAATTCTAATGAGAAAATGTCACTTGGTAGCCGAAGTTACAGTCATCGGGGAAAACTCAGTGTTAGAGTGGCTAATGTAACGCAAAATTGTGGCGTACAAGTCATCAGCAGTTATGGCTCAAATATTAGATACCCTACCCCCTGACCAAGGGGAAAAAATTCTCTGCTGCTACGTAAATGCCACGAGTAAAATACAGGTTGCTCGCATCTCAAATATTCCTAATTGGTACTTTGAAAGGGTTGTTTTTCCTGGACAGAGACTAGTATTAGAATCTCTAGCAATGGCTCAATTAGAGATTCATACAGGAACTATGGCAAGTGCAATTTTATCGGATACCATTCCGTGCATTCGTCTTGCAGTTAAAGATAATAATGATGAGTTGGAATATGATTCAGTAGCATCAATAGATACGACCGACAATCAAACAATAATGCCATCTATAAATACAACACGTTTAGATAAAGCAAAACCATCATCATTTGTTGGTTTGGTGTCTATTGATTAAGAAAATAATTTTGCTAAGTTTTGTATCTTTTATTGCAATTCTTGTTTAACTAATAATTTGACAAAAATTAACAAATATTATCAATCTTCTGTCATTCTCCGGAATAAGGAAATAGTTCAGGAGCTAAATCATCCAGAGACGTAACAGGATTTGAATTGATTAATAGCAGCAATTAAATGATTGAATCCCAGTAATAACGGTGAATTAGGAAAAATATCAATCCAGGGATAAATCAACCAAAATAGTAAGAGTGGTTGGACAATTAGACGCAGATTCTTTAAAACATTCTACCATCCACATTCATGATTCCATTGTTGATGATAAGAAAAATCAATATGACTATTTATTTGCCGCTCAGTCTTAACTTGACAAGATTGATTTAAGGCTAATAATGCTGGAGAATTCAAACTAATCATTGTGTAAACACAAAAAATAATCTCCCACCACCTCTCAATATGTTGAAAGTTTGTAAACCGATAATCTGTCCAACCTAATTCTTGTTTACACTGACGAAACCCATATTATACATACCCAGGTTATTAATCCATCTAAGTTGCCTAAAGTCTATTTCAAACTTCCTTGAAGATTCGTCATTACGAAGGAGGTAGATTTTTCTGGCATCGTTTCTGGATCATTAGTTATTTCACAGTAAGTTATGACTCTTTTTTACCATAAATTATTTCTCTAATGTATCTAGTTTCTGATTTTTGAGTACTAAATTTTCTCTCAAATTTACACCACTTGTTTTCTCTAACACTTTGCCCTAATCGCAACCAGACTCCGTGATTAC
>CBZS010000300.1 GCA_000613065.1 Richelia intracellularis
TTCTAATTGCAACTACATAAGCTAAGTTCGATTCATCTAGTTTTCTGAGGAATTGACTACTTTCACCATCTAAACTATCTGCGAGTACTAATTCTATATTAAAGTTCTCTTCAATTAAATCTGTAATTATTTCTGACGCTAACTCTATTTTTGTTTTATATTGATCTCCTTCTTTTAACGTCCCTTCTGGTTTAAACACTTTTACGATTAATGGAAATGTTATATTATGGTAGAACTCCATAAGCATTGACTGAAACTATTCCATTATCAAATTTTTCCACACTTCCTAAGTATTATCTCGCGACAGAATCAGTCTTTTTACCTTTTTTTCTATCTCCGGTTTCATCTATTACTACTGTAATAGCCTGACGATTCAATACTTGCTTAAGTTTATTTAATCTCCGTTGTTTTAATTCATCTACTCACCAATCTGAATTATCTAGGAAATGATGTAATGACTGGGCTGAGTTTATACTTACTTACTTCCTTCCCTATCTCTGGTAATCATTTCCTTTTTATCGTTGATATTATTCCTAAGTGTAAATATTTGAAACACTCATAATTTCTTACTTCCTTAAATAAGTCCTTATACTCTGCGCAATATTCATCTATGATGGCAATTGTTGGGTGAGTATCTCTTGGTAAATGTTTCAGGATTTGTAACTCTAGATCCATTGCCCCACTTTACTTTCAGAGTTTTATTTTTTTATTCTTTTATTCATAATCCCCGGAAAGTGACAGAAAAATTTCGCTCTAGAAATGGCTAAAACTTGGACTTTTTGAAATGTTTGAAAATTGAGACTCAATAAGCTGTTTAACTTCTTCTGCTTATCAGTATTAGCGGTAGCAATGCAGTTAGAGATTGCTGCCTTAAAATCTACCAAACTAGCATATTACTTAGAGTATAAACATTCATTTCTAATAAATTTACAAAATATTTCAATCAAATTTAATTGTGGAGAATAGCAAGGTAAATAACATAGTTTTATACCTACTGATGCCGTATATTTATGTACTAATTTACACTTATGATAACTGGCATTGTCTAGTACAATAAGAATTGGTTTATTTAGCCCCATATTAGCTAAGTTAAATAACAACTGGCACAGACTTTCTGAATGAATATAAGTTTCATTTATAATTGTAATTATTTCCTTAGTAACTGCATTAACTGCTCCTAAAACATTAAATCGTTTTCGACAGGAAGGTGAACAGATAAATGTTCTTGTAAAACACCATAAAAATCCTAAGTATGCTCGATGTACAAAGTGGGCTGCGTCAACAAAAAAAACTACTTTCTTTCCGCTAATAGCTCGTTCCACTAATGGTTATAGCTTTTATTGTCTATATTTGTCTACCTCTTCAATCTTTTCTAGGTCTACTGACTTTCCCGGCACATACCCCACTTTTTTTTAGCAAGGCAAACCTGTTCTGATCAGAAATTCTCTTACCTGAGTTGAACTGCGCTTAATACCAGTTATTTTTTCAATGGCATCACTAGCTTCTGCAATACTTGTAGCTGGATGTTTCTCAAAATTTTCTTTAAAACTATCACTATACTGATTTAATTCACTTGGCTGTCCTTTCTGGTGTATTTTTTTTAGTTATTCTACTCCCCCTGATTGATATTGTTTAATGTAAACTATTAATTAATTTTGTTTTTTATCTTTTACACAAACTACAAATATCTTTATGTTTTATACCCTGACTTTTTAGATACATAAGTTCCATCTTTTTCTGAACTAATGGATGAGGATAATGATATCTTTCATAATGAAGTTTATCAATCTCTTCTTGGGTAAAATCTATTTTTAACATCAGACTTTACCTGGTTTCTCAAGTAATATTGTTTATTAATTTATAATACTTGTTATTATCGCTATACAAAAGTCCAGTTTTTAACCGTTCTTATTTTCAAAATAATTATTGAGAAAGAATTCCCGGAGAATGGGAAGATAGTTGGGATGTAAATAGAAACATCTACTATGAACCTACCTTCTTTTCTCTGGCTGTGGAGAATAGCAGCATGGTCAATGGGACTATCATTGGTCGCTTACGCTATTTTGGCATTGACTGGGATATGGATGTTACGTAGCAAAAGCAGGGATGGGGATAACAATGCTTTTCTAAACTGGATGTGGAGGATTGGGAATTGGGATAACCTACTTAAGTTCCACTATTTCATTGGTTGGTGCATGGTAAGTTTAGTAATGTTATTGTTATTTATCGGGATTATTGGTACTTTAGGACATTTTGGTACTTTAGGACAGTCTTCCCATTTGTTTGCTGGGATAACAGTAGTAGTATTGGTTTTAGTGTCTGCGGGAAGTACCTTGCTTATCCGTAGTGGGTATGACTGGGCTAGACGGATTCATATTGGTCTAAATATAGTCATATTTTTTGCTTTTGCTTGGGTTTCTCTTACAGGGTGGAGTGTGGTACAGAAGTATTTGCCTTAGGACTCCAAAATACAGAAAGGATTTTGGCGTTGCTGAATCAGGGGATGATTTCACTAAATTTTCAAGGATTTCTCAATAGTTTCAAACGCTAATTCATCTCGCACTTATGCAACGCCAGAATTTTAAGTAATCTCGTATAGGTTGAGTGCAGCAACAGCTTAACCCACAATTGGTAATCAACACTTAGTATGAATTGATTGCTGACACCATTGTAATTATCAACGCAATTACAAAATCACAGTTTTGGAAGAGTTTCAACACTCTTATGGGATAGGAGAAGTTTTTTATTCACGCCAGACGTAATGAATAAAGAGTTGTACTTTATCTAATCCTGATTCTGAATCCGTTTGTAGGAATCATTTTTCTCATTGAAAATAATCTGATAACTACCCACTCCATTGTTTCCCAGAATATCTACACCGTTAAAAACAGCTAGTTTATCAGCATTGTTATCACCAAAATTTTGCTGACAATCTCCATACACATCAAACTTAAAAGGCTGATTAATACCACTACCAAAAGTTACTTTACCTTGCCAAAACCCATTTTTACAATCCATGGGTTGTACCTGCCAATTGTTATGGGTTCCGCGAACCTATCCCACTAATATAATTTTGTTAATCCAAATATGGATTGTTGCAAGAGACAAAAAAGCATCAAAACAAGCTGAAATTCTTTCCCATCTGACAACAAGAGGATGATATTTTTTTTGAAACCATGGGAAACAACGTTCTGTTCTTGTTGAAAACCTGGGACGGAAATTTTAATGGGTCAGCCCTTGTTCTTCTTTGTCTTCCAAACCCCCTTGGGCCATTGCGGCCACCACCTCTAGGTAAAGCAGCGCCCTTATCCTTAGAATCGTAGCCTTTGTCAGCAGCAAGCACTTTCAGGGGTTTACGGGGTCTACCGCGTTTGTTGGTCTTAACCTTTACACTGTCTAGAAGTGGTATCACCTGATCTCTTTCACTACCATTGCCAGGTGTGCTGGGATTGGATAAAGGCATTCCTGAGCCTTCAGTAAGAGCGTGTATTAACCCACATTCCGCACTTCAATTTGAAGTACAAATAAATTACAAGCAAAATAAAAAGACAAGAATCAGAATGATTAATAAATAGAGTACAGAACGAATATATTTTAAAAATAAATTAATTAAACAGAATAAATTTGATCATCAAATCGGTAATATGATCACTAAAAAATTGAGGAGCAATAAATGTGCCTTCAAATGTTAATAATTTTTTATTTTGGTTCAAAATTTTGTTAAGTTAAGAAAGCAAATAATATTTTCGGCAAGATGATGGCAGACAACTCCAAATGAAATGGCGTGATGACGTTAAATTAACAATTTCATTCACACCATTTAAAGTTAAAAGATGGATACCTTGAAAGCATTGAAATACCCATCTTAATGTAGGAATCATGGTTAACTTACCTAATTTATTTCTGATTCCGGTTTTGATTCTTTTTAAGGTATTCCTTAGTTGCCTGTGACCGAGATGATAAACTAACAAACACAAAAACATCAAAAATAACATGATATCAATTCGTTAACGATTTTCAACAAAGTATCTATCAGCAAAAAATAAAGGGTATTTCAAAAATAAAAATCATCTTTCACAAGATTGTTTCTTCTTCTAATTTGTAATAATTCTGGATCGATTTAACTTCTATTTGTTAACTAAATTACTCCCTAAAATAAATATTGCATCTTGCTTTTTTGGTATTTATATCTCTTCTACTTTTTCAGTTATCTCTGCTTCAATTTTCTAAAAAATCTGATGTTATATTGACATAGTTTAAATAATTTTAAGTTATTTAAACTCATTAGGTTTTAACTTTTTTTTTATTGATTTGGCTTTGCATAAGTGCGGGATGATTTCACTAAATTCTCAACGATTTATCAAATGTTTTAAAAGCTAATTCATATCGCACTTATGCAACGCCATTTATTTTAGTTTATATCGGCTTTTTTCTGGACTTGAAAAATCTTCTTTTCTCAACTCATTAATTACTTTTTAATTTTTTTTTCTTTTTTTAGCTTTTTGTGTATTATCATTTACTTTCACTCGAAAATAATCATGTATTTTTTTTGTTACATTTTGAAGTCCGGGATGTGGGCTTAAATAATAAAGGAATATCTCCATCAGCACTCCACATCAAGTCAAGGATAAATTGTTTCAAATCTGGTCGGTGGTCTCTAGAATAACCATATGTAATTGTAATTAATGCTGATTGTGCTGATGCTTGATCATCAGTAGCAGTTCCATAATCCCCATGTACATGAAATTAACTGGAATCCAAGTGGAAGCTGTCCATTTTCACTCCAAATCTATCTGCTGCTGATAGTGCGACTCGCATAAAAATTTCCGTTAATCCTGCATCATATAGTTCGTCTAAGAATCTGCCCAAGGGTTCATCGTTCAAATGTTCTGGTTGTATTTCCTCTCCCAAGAAATGTTCCGTTACAATCGCTTCAAAGAACTTCTCAAATAAAGATAGTGGTGCACTGATAAAACCTAAGCCATTGAGAATGATTGCTTTGACCACTTGGCCTGCGCTGATTATTTATTGGGCATGAGTTCCACTATGCCAAAGTGATCGATATCTTGTACTTTGATTTGTGATTCTGAAAAACTCATATTTCAAAAATACAACATTTTGCGATCGCACCTGCGGAACGTGGGATTAAGACTGTAGTAATCTCATCTCAGCAATGCGGGGAGTTTCAGGATGTGACATTTGCCAATGAATACCAGGTATTTTCATGCCGAAGGGAATGTTAGTAAAAGCACCATCAAATCCTTTGTCTGCGATCGCTAACATTCCCTTCGGCATGATCAATGAGGGATTGGTTATACCACTCGATAAAGTCTTTACCATACTGAGTATCTTCATAATCCTTCCCTTTAACAAACTGTTCTGGGTTGCTGGGTGGTTGAATTTGCTCAACTTTACTCAGTTGGGTTTGCCAAGCTTGATTAACTGCTTTGATATTACTGTACTTTTTAATTATGTAGCTTTGAAATGACTTAATCGCTGGCTTGCTATATGCCTGAAAATAACCACGATGGGGATACTTCCAGTTATCGTGAATATTGTATGAAGGGTAACGCAGTTCTCCAGCCGTTCCCGTACTAATATTAGTCTCCTCATACCAATTTCATATGAAGCTGCATAGAAAATAACTTATAAAATAAAGTTGTAAGAGGAGATTAATATTACCTGCTCAAATGTAAGTTGCTCGAACAATTGTTGTATGGGCTCACGTAAATCTTGCAAAGAAGAGAAAAGTTAGTTTTTGAGAGGTTTTTCGAGAAAGTGCCAAAGCCTTTCGATTGGATTAAGTTGAGGGCAATGAGGTGGTTGAAGCAGGGGAATAATATTTTCTGGCCAATTAATCCCACAACTTGTATGAGCAGGAGCTTGGTCAATTTGTAAAATAGCATAATCTTCACCTAACTGCTGAGATAGCCAATCTAAAAACTATTTAAAACAGTCACCGTTGAGTTAGGGGTACTCCTGTTGGAAATGTTTTCTTGTTAATGGTTCAATTGCACCATAAATCCAAAAATTTTCTCTTTCCCATTTAACGTCAACAGTTGGCTTTACTCCAGAAGCAGTAATGACTTTTCCTGTGAGGGTTTTCAATCCAACCCTAGTTTCATCCTGACACAAAGAATGAACGCACTTCCCCTGTCCTAGATGTTTTTCTAGACAATTGAGAAGGATACTGAGTTCTTTTTTTTACTCAAACACCAGCTTTTCATCCTGTTTGTAGCTTTGAGGACGTGGTACTTTTAGTTTTGCTCCCAATCCATATCGAACCAATGCATAAACTGTTCCATACTCAATATCAAGTCCATGCTCTTTTTTCAACCATTCTACTATTCCACCATAGCTACTAAACCCTTTTTCTGTTTTTAACTCCTGTATGAGTGCTGCGATCGCATCATCATTGATTTTTCGTTTTGCTCCTGCCGCTTTCTTGATTTCTAATAAGCCAGACAGACCACCAGTTCTATACTTCTGCAACCATCTTGTCACTGTTGAAGTATCTCTAGCCAAGGGTTTCCCTATTTATTGCTGCTCCTTTACTTGTCCACTCGGCATTGAGCCACCACAACATCTGTATTTTTTCTTTCTGCTTTCCCAACCTGGCTGTCTGTAGCAGTTTTTTTAGTTCCTCTTCGCTCTGCGTGTTCTGAATCTTAAATGGGCGGCTCATGAGTATTTAAACCGTTCAAGTTTACCTGGCTCTATTATATGCAGTCTCATATTCAAATGGTATCAATGATCTGGGCTTTATTGGCATATCGCTGGTTAAAAGCCTCCATAAACTCCTTATATTCCTCCATCACCAAATTATCACCCCAGAGGGATACCACTTCTTGGGAGTAATTTTCCAGTTCGCTTTTATACTTTAAATTCGTTGACTTTACCCCTGGGAAATGCCGCCAAATCCATTTAGGAATGCGCTGATTACAAACATCACCCACATTTGTTCCACACTGATGGAATGACATAATTGGTGCCCACTTTAACCCAGCATTTTCAATAGCAGCCACCATGCGATGGTAATACGACCAATCAAATTTATTATCCCCCTGATTCTCAACTTTACCCCACCAAATATCCGTTGCGATCCCATCAACTCACTTTTTTTTCGCTATTTGTAACTGACGTTGAAAAGCTTCCCATTCTGCTTCTGTCTTAATTTACAACGGCGCGATCGCATTGGCGGTTTTTAGCTTCCCAGCAGTTGCAGGTTCAGTAAAATTGAGTCATAGAGATATGTATAAGGCTAAGATTGATAATATTTTGAATTTTTTAGTTTCAAATAGCGTCAATTTCATAAATATAAACTAACTCAGTCCCTGATTGAATATTTTGAGTCATTTGGTTTAACAAAAGAATTATGTAAGTAAGCAGTATAAAAGCTTATACAATTTTTTATTTTTGGTCATGGCACCCTTCTCAAGAACTATCCCAGTTACCATATATTTAGATTCTCTAATGGTATGTATTTAGGAAATTTCTCAGTAAACTCAAGCCAAAATTGAAAGTCCAGAATTAAATGACCAAAAAATAAAGCATCAAGCCTCCCCTTTCAAAGGGATGAAACAGACAAGTTCAATATTTTAAGCCTCTTACCTCAGGTAGAGGTACTGATAACTGATAACTGATAACTGATAACTGATAACTGAAATGACAGCCAACTCAGTCAATAATTACCCCATTATTTTTCGCCTTTCTCCGTTAATCAGGATTACCCTATTAACCTTGTATATTGCCTTGACAGTTCCTTTACCCTTCTTGGCGAAATTTACCAACGCTCCCGTTGCTCCTAACTTCCTCTGGATAGGAATCGCTATGGGATTTATAGGATTGTATGGAGTAATGACAGAAAGAGTAGTTGCTGACGAGGAAAAAATCCAAGTAACTTATGCTACTTGGTTCAGCGGCTTTTTCCGCAAAGGCTGGTCTTTATCTTGGTCAGAAATAACTCAACTAAAACCCCGTTCCACAGGCCAAGGGGGCTTAGTTTATTATTTTCTTACGCCAGAAGGTAAAGCTCATTTGTTACCAATGCGTGTCGCCGGTTTTGCGCGGTTAGTAAACCTAGTACAAGCGAAAACAGGTATCGATACTAGTGATGTCTATCCTTTGGCACAGCCTTGGATGTATATGATCTTGTTTGGCTTTACCTTGCTATTGTTATTGGTGGATGGGTGGACAATTAACACCGCTTTAGCATTGGGTGGAGTGTAGTACTGTAGGAATAGTCAAAATAGTTAGGGGTTTTTCCTCTTGACAGTTGACGCTTTTTTAGGCAAAACAATGTTGTTCTAACCAATATGCCTATTGCTATAGCTTTGACAGATAACAAATGTAGTGGGGGCATCTTGCTCCCTCTTTTTAGAATATTGGCAAGATGCCCACACTAGAGAAACCTATCAAAATGATTCAGTAAAAACTAACTTTGGAAACCTATCAAACACCAAAACTACAACTAGAACAAATTTCCTTGTACGCGAGTTTACTAGGCAAACAACAAGGATACCCAATACTACAGGATATATCTTTTGAAATATTCACAGGCGATCGCGTTGCCATTGTGGGTGCATCTGGTGCGGGAAAAACTTTCCTATTACGTCTCCTCAATCGTCTCACGAACCCAACTAAGGGTAAAATATTTTGGGATAGTCAAAATTATGGTAAGGTTTCCGTACTTAAATTACGTCAGCAAATAGTTTTAATGCCCCAAGAATCAAAACTATTGGGGATGACAGTAAAACAAGCTTTAGATTACCCCTTAACCCTGCGTGGCTTATCTCCCCAAGTCAGGGAACAACGAATCAGTGAATGGCGAGAAAAACTACACATACCCGATGATTGGTTGAATCGAACAGAAGTGCAATTATCTACAGGACAGCGACAATTAGTTGCGATCGCTCGTGCTTTAGTTATTGAACCACAAATATTACTATTAGATGAACCCACCTCAGCTCTAGATACCGCTACAGCGAGTCGAGTCTTACAAAGACTTACCCAATTATCTCAAAATAATCAAACCACAATCTTGATGGTAAATCATCAGTTGGATTTAGTAGAGCAATTTTGCGATCGAGTGTTACATTTACACCAAGGTTGCCTTTTTCTCAATCAACCATCCTCTATAGTCAATTGGCAAGAATTACATCAAGACATCGAAAACACATCAGATGAAGATGATTTTGACTTCTGACTACCCCTTCTCTACAAATAGAGGTAAAGGTAAATGAGGAAGAAAAAGAGGTAAGCAGGCAGAAAATACTGTACTAAAGCTTATTCTATATTGTGAAATTTTATCCTAGTACCATTTCTATGTGAAGATGCACATTACTGAAATTAGGTGTAGATATAGCAATCATTGGGCTTACAGCCTTTAAGAATCATATACAACCTCATAAAGCATTCGAGTCAGAGGCTGATTTGCTAGCAAATGGGTATCATCCCTAGTTTGCCAGCAAGCCCTATTTATTATTAATTAACGGTGAACATTCAACTGATGATTCAAAGTTGACCGTTGATTATTAAACCGCTCCTTAGTGACCTTTGGCTGAACAGAAGATAAATTAGAATTCAACATTTCCATGTTGAACCTATATCCTACATTCCGGATAGTTTGAATTAAACTTGGTTGCCTAGGATCTAATTCCACCTTTTTGCGTAAAGATAATACGTGAGTATCAATTGTACGCGGATTATCAATTGCATCAGGCCAAGCACGACGCAATAACTCCGATCTACTCAGAGGTACTCCCCCAGCCTGTGCTAAAACATATAATAAACTAAACTCCTGGGGAGTTAAATCTATAAACTCCCCTTGAAAACGCACCCGACGCTGGATTAAATCAATTTGTAAATTGCCATAATCTAAATATGCTGGTGCTACAGGGGTACGCTTTCGGCGAATTAAAACCTCTACCCGCGCTAAAAACTCCTGCATCCCAAAAGGTTTGCTGAGGTAGTCATCTGCACCCGCATTTAAGCCCTTAACTATGTCAGCCTCACTATTGCGGGCAGATAACATTAATATCAAAGGCTGTTGCTGACGATGCAACCAGCGACAAAATTCCAAACCATCTCCATCAGACAAGTCCGCATCAAGAATAATCAGTGTTGGCTGATGGTTTAAAAACATTTCCCTTGCTTGGTAAATACTGGCTGCTTGATGCACCCGATAGTCCAGTTGTTGCAAGTGCCAACCCAACAGTGACCTAAGATGGGGATTCCCCTCAATTATTTGAATACTAACTGAACCCACGGTCAAGACCCCTTAGCGTCTATGACTTTCAAAGTAACAAAGCCTCTATATTAGGTTTTGTTACGGTTGCTACCTCTGACTAATCAAAATTGTTTTTTCCACATATAAAATTTTGCAATAGATCCCACCAGCAGCTTTAACTAGAGGTAATAGATTAAGATTATTAAATTTTTGTTAGTCTTGCTAAAATATTTATCCATCTACCTCAACCATTCGACAAATAGCGTAATTGAGCACAATTAAAGAGATTGGACAATATTCTTGACTAGCAAAAAAATATATGTTTTCCTATAACAGCCTTGCAGCATCATCACAATAAGTTAACTAAGTTGCCATATTTACCATTTTTTGGAATAGGATATAAATATAGTGTTGTTAGTAACTGAGGCTACTGACCGTTAAAATGTGAGATTCAGATAGATAAAAGTCTGGAAAAGAATACTTCCCATTCCAGTTGGAATCATTTATAAATCTCATTCCAAGCAAAGACTATCACAGCAGCTATGCTCCAAGACACACTTACTATCCGCTATTACCAAAGATTAACGGACGCTTTCGTCGAATTATGGAACCGGGGTTACCGTAACGATGATATGCGAATGTATTTGGATGGCTATCTAGCAGCCCTGAGAAACAGCAATGCCATTGAGCCTTTCTTGATCCATCGCCTAGAGGAGGAAGCTACTCGCTATTTGTACGATACTTCTAATTTTGTTATGGTTCAGCCAGAAGCAGAACCTGACTATTCTTAAATTCGCTAACTTCTACGACCCCTGCATTTCAACTGGAGTTTATGATTCATGTGGCAATGAACGCCGTTCATCTGAGCACATCGCCTCAAATTTAAAATTAGCTTGTCAAGTGTTTTTATTTTCTAATCTCAAGAATTAATCCCCTCCTCAAAACTAGAAGATGTACTAAGAGTAGGAGGAGATTTTGATTTCTCGTTATCAATCTAACAATATTTACCTTCTATGAAGCCAAAGCAACTTCTACCATTTGCTGGAGCTCATCTTTTTGGTAAAGTTCAATCATAATGTCCGAACCACCAATAAATTCCCCATTAATATAAACTTGAGGAATAGTAGGCCAGTTGGAATATACTTTAATTCCCTGACGAATTTCAGAATCTTCTAGAACATCAACAGTCTCAAAGGGAACCCCTAAAGAATTGAGAATCTGTACTACATTGTTGGAAAAGCCACATTGGGGCATTAATTTGGTTCCCTTCATAAAAACCAAAATTTTATGTTGTCCGATTAAATTCTCAATTTTGTCCTTGACTTCTGACATAATGTTATCTTGCTGATAATTTATTGATTCGCGTTCAGAATTTTAGTGGTTAATTCACTACTAACTAAATACTATATATTCCTAGTTTAGGAAGCTAATGTAGCCTGCCAACTTTCGGGTGTATATGTTTTGATAGCTAAGGCATGAATAGCTGCGCTAGACACAGCTTGCTGTAAAGCGGCATAAACCAGTTGATGTTGTTGCACTAGTCCTTTCTTAGCAAATTGTGAAGAAACAACTGTTACTTGGTAATGATCTCCACCACCTGTCAAATCTTGAACTTGTACCTCAGCATCTGGCATTTGTGCCTTAATCATTGCCTCAACTTCTTGGGTACTAACCATAGCAATTACTCAAAACTACCTTGATATTATGGACGGATGCCAGGCTACTGCCTTGCTGTATGAGTCTAAATATTAGGGACTCTGCTTCAGGGATTGTCTGCTGCTATTTAAGCTAGCTGATGGCAAAGGTTACGGATAATCCTATCCTACCATTACCATGGGTTTCATCTATTATGAGCTGAAGATTTGATATTAGGCACCTCGAAAAATTGAGCAAGTAGCTCGCGAGATGAGAGTATAGGGAGAGCAGAAGCTGGGGTTGAATCGCCATGGAACAAAAAAAAGTCGGGGAAGTTGAACAGCAATACCAGAAGTTAGAAAGCAAGAAGATCCTCTTGATGAAGTTAGACGAGACGGTGCCGTGGTCATAATTTCTTCAGATTTTAGAACAAGTGTATGACAAGCCCAGAAAAAATAATGCTGGGCGAAAGCCCATAGATGCAATAATCATGTTCAAAATGCTTGTGCTGCAACAACTGTACAACATCAGTGATGAAGAACTGCAGTACCAGATCAATGACCGAGTATCCTTCATGAGATTTTTGGGCTTGGGACTAGCAGAACCAGTACCAGATGCAACTACAGTTTGGTTATTTGGGCAGCAGTTGAAGCAGCAGGGTCTTATTGAAGAACTGTTTGACCCCCCTTAGCTTGATAGCGACCTGAGAGACCAAGGCTACCAAGCTAAGGGGGGTCAAATAGTAGATGCCACACTGATTCCAGTTACCAAGCAGCATAATACTAAGGAAGAGAAGCAAAAACTTGCCCAAGGAGAAATTCCCGAAAGTGGCCAGCAAAAGCCTCATCCCTTGTCCCAGAAGGATACCGATGCTCCCTGGACAAAAAAGAATGGTCAGAGTTCCTTTGGTTATAAAAACCACATCAGTATCGATGTGGAATACGGTTTTATTCGTCGCTATCAAGTCACGGATTCCTCAGTGCATGATTCCCAAGTGTTAGGGGCACTGTTGGATCTTCAAAACCAGGGGGAAGAGGTTTGGGCAGATAATGCCTATCCTAGTGAATCTATTGAATGGATTCTACAGATTTTACAATTCCTCAGTCACATTCATGAACGAGCCTACCCCAATC
>CBZS010000301.1 GCA_000613065.1 Richelia intracellularis
TATAAAATTACTCAGAACCAGGAAAATTTAACATGGCAACTCTGCAACAGCAAAAGATTAGAATTCGTTTACAGGCTTTTGACCGTCGTCTTTTGGATACATCTTGTGAAAAGATTGTAGATACAGCTAATCGTACTAACGCTACAGCCATTGGTCCAATCCCCTTACCAACAAAACGCCGCATTTATTGTGTTTTGCGATCGCCCCATGTTGATAAAGATTCCCGCGAACACTTTGAAACCCGTACCCATAGACGCATTATTGATATTTATCAGCCCTCTTCTAAAACTATTGATGCTTTAATGAAGCTAGATTTACCTTCGGGTGTTGATATTGAAGTTAAGTTGTAATCAACGAAGGAGTAGTTTGCACTCCTATATTTATAGGGTGCGACTCTTTTGCTCGTACGGAGTATGTATGATATAAGAGTAATAAATAACAAGTCAACCAGAGTAGTATTGACAGCCAAAAATGTACTTGATGGAATTGGCTTGTAAAAAGTGAAAAAACAGGAACAGTTCCACACCATATCCAATGATCTACATAAAATCAAGGTATGTTCTGGTCACAAGCACGAGAACAATTTGAAGAGATAGTTAGTTGGTTAGACTCAGACAGCATTTGTGGGTTAGAATACTCCCAGATAGAGAGTAAGTTACTTGAGAATGGATACGAACTATTGAGACGGTTGTTAAAAACAAAGATATTTTGATAAACGCAGTCAAGATGAAATAGAGTGAGAGTGTGCAGGCACAGACTCAGTAAACAGAACACACAAGAAAAAATTGTCGCGGAAATTGACCAGATTATTTGGCACAGTAATCGCTAATATAACAGATCATGGAGGAAGAAAGAGAAATACGGTATTTCCTTTGGATGGGGAGTTGAATCTACCAGTAGAGAAATAGTCTCATGGACTAAGACGGCGAGTAGCAATAGAAGTAGCCCGTTCGGGATTTAGAGAAACAACAGCAATCATAGAAAAAACAACAGCAGCCAAAATAGGTAAGCGACAAGCAGAAGAACTGGCTTACCATAGTTCTTCAGATTTTGATGATTTCTACCACCAGCAACAAGCTCAGTCAAAACAGTTGCAACACACAGGAGAAATAGTCGTAATTACGGCGGACGGGAAGGTGTTGTAGTGCAAACATCGGACTCACGTGCCAATACTGAAAAACGAGCCTTAGCTTCAAGCAAAAAGTTGAACAAAGGCTTAACAAAGGGTGAAAAGTACAACACAAAGGGTGAAAAGCACAACGCAAAGCGAATGGCGACAGTAGCTAGTGTTTATACAATTAATTCCTTTGTACGTACACCCCAACAAATCGTTAACCCATCGAATGAAGATAGGAAAATTAAGGGACCTCGAGCAATTGGTAAGCGTGTTTGGGCTTCTTTAGCCAAAGAGCCCGAAAAGGTTATTTCAGAAGCCTTTCATGAGGCAATCTTCCGTGACCAAAACAAACACAAATGTTTCTGTGCCTTAGTTGATGCCAATAATAAACAATTATCCTTGCTAAAGAAATTTGCATGCAAAAAAACACAATCTCAACTTAACAATTGTCCTAGATATTATCCATGTGATTGAGTATTTGTGGAAACTTGCATTTGTCTTTTATTCTCAGACTTCAACACAGGCAGAAGCTTGGGTGAGCAAACGTTTACAGCTTATCCTTGAAGGTAAATCAAGTTCTGTTGCCCCAGGAATGCGCCGGAGTGCGACTTTACCCAAACTCACCCCCCAAGAACGTAAACCCGTGGATACCTGTGCTAAATATTTACTTAACAATGCCAAATACCTCATGACGATTACTTAAAAGCTGGATTCCCCATCGCCACGGGGGTGATTGAGGGTGCTTGTCGCCACCTGATTAAAGACAGGATGGATATCACTGGGGCTAGATGGACCATGAGGGGTGCTGAGGCTGTTTTACCCCTGGCTTCTTTATACATCACTGGCGATTAGGATGAGTATTGGCAGTTTCATCTACAACAAGAACATAAATGGAATTACCTGGCTTTGTACTCTAGTGGTATTCCTTTGATCAAGCAAGTTCTCAAAGCTCGTTGTTCTACTACCCCTCCACCTCTTCCAATACCTGTGTAAGTTCCACTTCCCGTCTTACTAAAAGAGTCGCACGCATATTTATATGCCGTGGGAGCATTCTAATTCTTCCAAAATATACAAAATATATAATAGTGTAAGCATATTGCTCTCTGGCTCACTGGATATAATGTTTGGGATATTCCCCATAGGGTGTCTTACTCTGGCAAAGTACACCTCAAAAACCCATCCCCACAACGAAATTGACAAACAACCCTTCCGACAAGTAGAGAAAGCCTTCCAACGGACTTACTGACTTGGGAACAGCAAGGTTTTACACCAATTGTTTCTAACCTGCTCCCGTGATCCCTTGTGACTTTGTTAATTAACTAGACAGTCATATTTTTGACTTGTGCCCTAGAGAAAATTTCTCAGGGCTTTTTCTTTAGTGGGAAAATCAAGATGCTAAAATATATTAATAATACGGGAAAAAGCTGATTAGTAACTTTTAAAAGATTCAATCGATACTAGTATATAAAAAATGACAATATACCCTAACATTGCTGTTTGCGAGCTGCCTCTGTTCCCGTTACCAGAAGTAGTTCTTTTCCCTAGTCGACCATTACCACTACATATTTTTGAATTTCGCTATCGCATTATGATGAATACAATTTTGTCAAGTGATCGCAGATTTGGAGTGTTAATGGTAGATCCGGTACAGGGTACAATTGCCCAGGTAGGTTGCTGTGCAGAAATCATTGACTACCAAAGGCTACCAGATGACCGGATGAAGATGGTAACCATGGGACAGCAAAGATTTCGTCTTTTGGAATATGTGAGGGAAAAGCCTTATCGTGTTGGGTTGGTAGAATGGATAGAGGATGATCAGCCCGCAGAAGAGGATTTACGTCCTATGGCTACTGAGGTGGAGCAGTTATTGCGGGATGTGGTACGCCTTTCTGGTAAGTTAACTGAGCAGACAATTGAACTACCGGAAGATTTACCAGATTTGCCTGTGGAACTGTCTTACTGGATTGCCAGTAACCTATATGGAGCAGCAAGCGAACAGCAAGCTTTGTTAGAAATGCAGGATACAGCCATGCGCTTGCAGAGAGAGTCAGAAATTCTCACTTCTACCCGCAACCATTTAGCCGCTCGTACTGTTTTAAAAGATACATTAGATCAGAACCTGTAATTTCTCATTGTTATTCAGTGTAATACTATTTTAAGATGAAGTTGCATATAATAAAGCCAAGCAAACTTGATCGATTTAAATACTCATGAGCCGCCCATTTTAGATTGAGAACACGCAGAGTAAAAAGGAACTAAAAAAACTGCTACAGACAGGCAGGTTGGGAAACCAGAAAGAAAAACTAGGCGTTGCTGAATCAGGGGATGAATTCACTAAATTTTCAAAGATTTATCAATGGTTTCAAAGACTAATTCATCCCCTGATTCAGCAACGCCAAAAAAGAGCATGGACTTGATATTGAGTATGGAACCGTTTATGGATTGGTTCGATATGGATTGGAAGCAAAACTAAAAGTACCACCTCCTCAAAGCTACAAACAGGATGAAAAGCTGTTATCTAAGTAAAAAAAAACTCGGTATCATTCTCAATTGTCTAGAAAAACATCTAGCACAGGGGAAGTGCGTTCATTATTTGTGTCAGGATGAAACTAGGGTTGGATTGAAAACCCTCACAGGAAAAGTCATTACTGCTTCTGGAGTAAAGCCAACTGTTGACGTTAAATGGGAAAGGGAAAATTTTTGGATTTATGGTGCAATTGAACTATTAGCAGGAAAACATTTCCAACAGGAGTACCCCTAACTCAACGGTGAGTGTTTTCAACCGTTTTTAGATTGGCTATCTCAGCAGTTAGGTGAAGATTATGCAATTTTACAAATTGACCAAGCTCCTGCTCATACAAGTTGTGGGATTAATTGGCCAGAAAATATTATTCCCCTGCTTCAACCACCTCATTGCCCTCAACTTAATCCAATCGAAAGGCTTTTGCACTTTCTCAAAAAACCTCTCAAAAACGAACTTTTCTCTTCTTTACAAGATTTACGTGAGCGCATACAACAATTGTTCGAGCAACTTACATTTGAGCAGGTAATATCTATCTCCTCTTACAACTTTATTTTAGAAGTTCTTCTCTATGCAGCTTCATATTAAGTTGGTATGAGGATGAATAAATCGGCAGCCTGTACATGGTGTGATTGAATACCTAAACTCTCGTAGATCTATTAATAAAGCCAAATTGAACACAGCATGAAGACGCAGTGCATAAAACCTAAATTGAAATATTGGTAATTGGCATAACATCATAGCTACCGAATAGTTTCATTACTTCTGTGTAATTAGCCAATTCGGTCAAGGCTGAGTTCATTAAAGGAGAGGCTGCATCTGCCTCCAAGTCAATAAAAAATAAGTATTCTCCTAGCGAACGCTTGGTGGGTCGTGATTCAATTTTGCTCAAATTTATACCTAGATGAGCAAATACTTGTAGGGGTTTCACTAAAGCGCCTGGTACATTGGCAGGAACTGTAAAAGCTATGGACGTATGACTAGGGGAGTTTCTTAGGGCTTTATAGGCATTGGGTTGATGATTTTGGCTAACGACCCAAAAACGTGTACAATTTCCAGGGTAATCATTAATACCTGTAGTTAGGATGGGCAGATAATTTAATTGTGCTGCCCTTTGGGAAGATATCACTGCTGCAGTTATATCATCTCTGAGTAGTTTCAGTGCTTCAGTGGTGGAATTAGTGGGAATTTGTTGTGCTTGGGGTAAGAAATTTTCCAACCATTTTTGGCATTGTGCTAAGGCTTGGGGATGAGAATAAACCGTTTGGATTGTTTCTAAGTTGCTAGCGCAGGATATTAGTGTATGAGTAATAGGCATAACTAAGGCTAATTGAATACGTAAGTTATCCAACTGCCATAGAGTATCAAAGGTGACAGATACACTCCCTTCAATGGAATTTTCCACAGGTACAACTGCTAAGGAAGTCTCACCTTCAGAGACGGCACGTAGGGTCTGGGGAATAGTAGAGTGAGGGCATAGCAAAGCTTGTTCATCTGTAACCTGAGTGAGGCAGTTACGATAAATCATAGCTGCCTGCTCGGCATAAGTACCAGGAGGAGCGAGATGAGCGATAGAGATAGTCATTAGTGATTTTATATTTTAGATTGGGAACTATAGCGATCGCTATTTTGATTAGTAAAGGTGAAAAGAGTTAATTTGGGAGAGGTCAAAGTTTTCTCCTCCTGCCTATATCTCCTCCTGCCTCCTCCAATCCACAGTGATATAACTGATAGCGATATTCACCAGCAAATTTACGAGATTTATGTTCAGCAAAGCAATTTTGAGAAGCGAAATCGGCTTCAATCGAGAATTCAACTAACCATAAATCCAGAGGTTGGGAAAGTTGAGATATTTGGTTTTTGAGTATTTTAATGCCTTGATTGTAATCTTTTGTAACTGGATCTCTACCAGTCAGGAAATATTGCCAATCATTATTTTGGTGAGAATTGACAGAAAATTTTTGTTTTTCCCAGGCTAGACCCATAATTCTACCAGTTTGTCCATGGTGTTTGTGGGTAGTAGCAATAAGTACGGGAACTTGAGATTGATTTTGGATCGTTTGAGCCAAAATATCTGGACGCTGATTTTGCAGATAGCCCCCATTCCAAACTACTGTGGTTCACCCTAAAAATGTCATGCAGTTGATAACCAATGATATTTTTTTATTTATTTGCCAACAACCAGTCAAACCTGCTGCTAGTAAAAGAATAAGTGCTGGAGCATAAATAAATTGAAACCTGGCTGCTAAAGTTAAATCCATCCCTAGAATATAGGTAAAACATAAACATAAAGTGATCGCGCTGATAATATAAATACTCAAGCAATCAATAGCATCAGTTTGTTGCTGAACTATTCTGACACCAGATACCAGCTTAGGTATTCCCCACACAAGAAATAAGAGGGTAATTAACCCAGAAATTATCACAATGAGAATAGGTAAAACTTGAAACGCAGAAGGTAATAACAGTAACATACTCATCAGCTATAACAGCAGACGTTCAACTGGTTCAGCTACTGAGTGATTGGCCTTTACCCAAGTCGTCGGTTCGCTACCATAGATAGTGGGGAGTATGGGGAACCAAACTAAACACCCTGCTAAAGTACCCAAGGCAACGAACCAAATTCTCTGCCAATAGGGTTGGTTGGTGGGCATGGATTTGCTACCTCGCCAATGTTGCCAAATCAACCACAAACACACTAATCCCTGTGCAGCCAAACTGATGACAAAAAAATAATGAGTATCTACTTGCAATGTATTAATTGCTACTAAAAATAAAGTTGTCCATCCTGATAAAGATTGTTGCTGACGTAGCTTACCAATGGCTTGGAGCAAACAAGATAGGGAAGCAATAATCAATAACATTGCTAAAGTATAATGTCCTGCTTCCCGACAAGAAAAACTAAGGAAAAATAGCCATAATTGCTGGTGTAAAATGACCTAATAAAGGAGAGTGCAAGGCAAAACTACCCAGACAGAACATGCCTGGAATCGACGGCACTCCCAGTAGTGCACTAAGCGATCGGGCTGCCCAAATTGAGGCTAATTCTGGAGTGGGGGAAAACAATTTGATCCACAGTTTATTAAGTATAAAATATACTGCAAGATAAGTACTTTATCAGAAGAAAGATTGAATTACTGAACCTATCCTAGCCGTAGTAGTAGGATGTAATTGTTGTAAAAGAACATCTGCGCTGATAACTTGATTTAATGGTACTGACTAAAAACTATTACCTAAACTAAAAGCGATCGTGGCACATTCATCTCTCCAAGGGCGTAGAGATGCCAAACGTAAAAATCGTAGATCAGTGCCAAGAAGCAGCCATAGCAGCAGTAAAATCAGACGATTGCGTTTATTCATCCACAAATAGGAAAAAAACAGAAATGAGATAAGAACTCACCCTGCCTTTGGCTTTTCTCTCCTTGCCATAGATGTAGAGCATCTTTCCCCCAGTGTAGGAGAAGAATTGAGGGTGAGGCTTTGTATTGAATACAAACCATTTACTTAGATAAAGCAAATACTTTAAGTCTGGAAAGGGATATTTTTTAGATTCCAGAAAATAAATTTATCCACATGATAATTCACTAGAATTATAAGGAACTCAAAACATATTAAAAAGTTAGAGAATATTACCATCTATACAATCATGTGTGTGATATCTCGGTACCATAGTTAAGCACTTTTTTATTGTCAATTTTGAATCAGGATTATTTTCAAGTTAAATACAGGTATGATGTAACAAAGGTTCATAAATTGCATAAATTAATTAATAATATAAATATTACTAAATCTCATACAACGAATTTGATAAACCCATGGCAACGAAGTTTATTGCCTCCCAGTCAGTGGAAATTTCTGTACCACAACAACCTATTCCTATTCAGCAGTACTTGCGCCAGCCTCAGCGTTTGGTTAACGCTTTAGTCGATTCCAGCAGAGTTCAAAACCTCAGCAATGAGCTGTTTCGTCTAAAAATGCGTCCTATTGGATTTATGTCACTCAATATTCAACCCACCGTTGATATGAGAGTGTGGGCTACGGCTGATGGAACAGTATATTTGCATTCTGTGGGTTGTGAAATTCTTGGTTTTGAATATGTTAATCACCGCTTTGATTTAAATCTCCAGGGGCACTTATCACCCCATACCTCTGAGAATATTACTCTATTGCGAGGAAATGCGGACTTACAAGTACAAATCGACTTACCAGTCCCATTTTCTTTAACACCCAGATCTATCTTAGAAACTAGTGGTAATGGCTTGCTGAAAAGTGTTTTATTAACCATCAAGCAAAGATTATTACATCAATTAATCGTAGATTATTGCTGTTGGGTAAAAGCCCAAACTCAAGAGTCTGATTCTGCTATAGGTACTCAAGAATTACCTATTTGGAATATCAATAATTAGGGTGCGACTCTTTTAGTAAGACGGGGAGTGGAACTTAGACAGGTATTGGAAGAGGTGGAGGGGTAGTAGAACAACGAGCTTTGATAACTTGCTTGATCAAAGGAATACCATTAGAGTACAAAGCCAGGTTATTGCGTTTATGTTCTTGTTGTAGATGAAACTGCCAATACTCATCCCAATCGCCAGTGATGTATAAAGAACTCAGGGGTAAAACAGCCTCAGCACCCCTCATGGTCCATCTAGCCCCAGTGATATCCATCCTGTCTTTAATCAGGTGGCGACAAGCACCCTCAATCACCCCCGTGGCGATGGGGAATCCAGCTTTTAAGTAATTAATCGTCATATTTGAGGTATTTGGCATTGTTAAGTAAATATCTAGCACAGGTATCCAGGGGTTTACGTTCTTGGGGGGTGAGTTTGGGTAAAGTCGCACTCCGGCCCATACCTGGGGCAACTGAACTTGATTTCCCTTCAAGGATAAGCTGTAAACGTTTGCTCACCCAAGCTTCTGCCTGTGTTTAAGTCTGAGAATAAAAGACAAATGCAGCTTTCCACAAATACTCAATCACATGGATAATATCTAGGACAATTGTTAAGTTGAGATTGTGTTTTTTTGCATGCAAATTTCTTTAGCAAGGATAATTGTTTCTCATTGCCATCAAGTAAGGCACAGAAACGTTTGTGTTTGTTTTGGTCACGGAAGATTGCCTCATCAAAGGCTTCTGAAATAACCTTTTGGGGGTCTTTGCCTAAAGAACCCCAAACACGCTTACCAATTGGTCGAGGTCGCTTAATTTTCCTATCTTGATCCGATGGGTTAACGATTTGTTGGGGTGTACGTACAAAGGAATTAAGTGTATAAACACTAGCTACTGTCGCCATTCGCTTTGCGTTGTGCTTTTCACCCTTTGTTAAGCGTTTGTTTAACAAAGGGTTACTTGTTATTTATTATTCTTATATCATACCCTGTACGACCACAAGAGTCGCACCCAAATAATTAGGGTTTGTTGTTCGCGTCACACAGGGTTAGCTGTAGAAGTCATTTGTTGGCAATTGAGCGATGAGTACTAGAGCTTAGTTTCGTAGAGTTACTGGCTGGAGCTTCTTTATTTCTATCTCCAAAACTGCGATTTATTGAATTAAGCTGAGGGGCTTATATTTTCAGAAACTTGGCAAGGACGAAAGGAAAGGCGATGTAAAGGAGAAGGACCATACTGCTGCAATGCTGATAAATGACGTGCACTGCCATAACCCTTATTGTGATGTAAATCATACAGTTTGTATTTCTGGGCAAGCCGTATGATTAAATCGTCACGCCAAACTTTTGCCACAATACTTGCAGCAGCAATGGATAAAGAAAGAGAATCCCCTTTTACAATTGTTTTTTGTGGTAGGGATATATCTTGGATGGATTGATTCCCGTCAATCAAACACAATTTTGGCTGTACGTCCAGTTTTAACACACCCCGTTTCATAGCTAAAAGAGTGGCTTGTAAAATATTTAAGTGATCAATTTCCTTACTGGTAGCAAAGCCTATTTTCCAATCTACAGCTAACTGACAAATATTTTTTGCTAGGATGTTGCGTCGATAACTAGATAGCTTTTTACTATCTTTAATCTCAGCGGCAATAGATGCTGTTAGGATTTGACTAGGTAAAATAACAGCAGCAGCTACTACTGGTCCAAATAATGCTCCTCTCCCTACTTCATCAACACCAGCGATTAATCCTGTAACTTCTGAGATCAAAGAGCACTCTAGCCAATGGTTCGCATGGGCAATTGCCAATTTATTAATTTTTTTCGTAATTGTTGGTCTTTTTGCCATTAATCTGTGTCTTTAGCCGAAGATCGACGGCGAACCCTGCGTTTGACAGTAGGCGTAGTTTCAGTTTCATCAGTAACCAAACCTAATGCTGGTTTTTCCTTTTCTTCTGTAATTTCAGGAGATGGTTCTGGTTCTGGTTGTGATTGTGATTTATCTAAAACCACTTTCTTAGTTGGTTTCGTTGATGAAGAAGAGGCTTCTACAACTGGAGAGATACTTTTCTCAGAATCTTCAGATTGTTGTCCAGGCAAAGTAACGTTAATAATTACAGATTTGGGATTTTTCACCTCTCTACTTAATTTTTCTAAAGGGGACACTCCCATTTCTGCATATACATCTTGTTCGTCCGAAGTCATTTCCACCGTCACAATTTCTGGTGGTTCTATTACTGGTTTAACTAAATCTCCTCGGGAACTACGAACCCTTTCTGGACGATTTTCTTCCGAAACCCCTGAGCGATTACCCCAACCTTGTTTACCCAAATTGGGTAACGGTAAATCTGGGTTAACTGACAATGAACTGTCAGTATCCATATCTAATTCTGGCTCGTTAATGAATCCTAAAGGATGAGTATCCACCCTAGATTCATTCTTACCATTGCCACCATTGATATTTATACGACGGCGACGGGTCCGACGTTTGTTACTATCTCCCAATTCTTGATAGCTAGGATGATTAACCAAGTCTAAGGCTGCAATATCAGACTCGACTTCATATCCTTCCCCAAATGCATCATAGCTTTCCCTCGATTCTGCTATGCGGGGCATGGGCAGCCTAGATTCTCTGGGGGGCATGGCTGCAAATCTATCTGGTAGTTCTGTCGGGGAGGGTAATCTGGTTTCCGTTTCTCCTGGAAGGTGAACAATATGTCCTAAACCACCACATGAAGAACAGGTTTCACCAAATAATTCATAGATGTTTTGCCCTTGACGTTTACGGGTAAGTTCTACTAGCCCTAATTCTGTAAGTTGGGCAATTTGAGGGCGAGCTTTGTCTGCTTTGAGTGCTTTATTGAAGTGTTCTAGCACATGTTGCTGATCTCTGCGGGATTCCATATCAATGAAATCTACCACTATAACCCCGGCAATATTTCGCAGTCGCAATTGGCGAGCAATTTCTGTCGCAGCCTCACAGTTAGTCCATAGTACGGTTTCTCGAGCTGTAGCGGAACGAGTAAAGGAACCGGAGTTAACATCAATAACTGTTAAGGCTTCTGTAGGCTCAATAATAATGTAGCCGCCGGAAGGTAAATCAACCCTGGGTTTGAGGGCTTCCCTAATAGCCGCATTCACTCGGAAATATTCTAAGATAGGAGAGCGATCGCGGTGATGATCAATAAGCAATCCTTGGGGCGTTTGCCCCCCACTCCAGTTCTGTAAGTACTGCTTCACTCGCTTTAAACCAGTGCTGGAATCTACAACGATGCGATTCACATCTGCACCGTACATATCCCGCAGCACTCGTTGAATAAAGTCGTCGTCCCGATTTAATAATGCTGGAGCACGGGTGGATTGGGCTTCTTGCTGAATTAATTCCCACTGCCGTTGTAGGGATTCCAAGTCTTCAATAATTGCTTCTTCTGGCTTACCTTCTGCTTCCGTGCGGATTAATAATCCCATTCCTGCCGGTTTGAGCAAAATTGCCAGGGCGCGTAGACGATTGCGTTCGTTCTCGTTTCTAATCCTCCGGGATAAATTCACTCCCCGTCCATAAGGCATTAAAACTATATAACGACCAGGTAAGGTAATATTACCTGTCAATCTAGGACCCTTAGTTCCTGTGGGTTCCTTCATAACTTGCACCAAAACTTTCTGCTGTGGTGCTAATAGTTCTGTAATTGCTGCTGCGGTTCGTCTAAGACGCAATGGCCCCAGATCCGTCACATGAATAAAACCATTCCGCTCTGGATCTCCAATATTGACAAAGGCTGCATCTATCCCAGGTAGTACGTTTTCCACTACACCTAGATATATATCGCCAATTTGGTGATGCCCAGTGGCAACGACTAATTCTTGTATTTGATCTTCCGAAAAAACGGCAGCTATTTGATGCTGTTCAGCAATGATAATTTGTTTTGGCATTCAATTTCCTCAAAATATTGCAGCACCAAGGTTCCTGGAGGTTAGTTTTATTCATCTCGTCCCTGCAAGCCTCACAAGGTACTGATAGTAATTAAAATTTTGCATCTAGATTTCAAGACTAAGAGGAAAGGGGAAGGAGGCTTCTAGTGAATATTTAGAAGTCCCTACTACTGAGGTTTAATCTCCCAGTTGAAACTTTCCGAAACCAGGGAATAACGCTAGTGGTACATCTACCATATCCTAGGTTTAATAGCCCCCTTCTCCAGCTCTTTTCGAGTTTTTGCGCCGTTATGGAGTCAATTAACTCTTTTTATTCCGGAACGGCTAAATATTTCTAAACAATTAAATTATCCGTCCATGATTAATGTGTAATGCCATGCCTTAAATTAAAAATCCTAGTTGTTAAGAGCAGGAAACACTTCCTTGTCTTCAATGTATGAGGATTTTATCTCAGAGGTGCTGTTGAGTACACACTTTTAGGCTAAGTATTGCTCATGGTGTATGCTGCACTCAGCACTCCTGAAATCTATTAGGGGCATTGGGCAGTTGTGGGAAAACATAAATTTTAGAGGTTTCGGCGTAGCTAACTATGACTCAATGATCTACCCTTAGCAGTAAAAAGAGTTGTATTAATTTACCTGCTGTGTGTCTGGGATTAAACCCTAGAAGGTTGACTCTAATAACCTTACCTGCTTCCCTGAGTCCCAGGGTTGGGAATCATTTAACTCAATGCAGCGCCAGAAATTTTCTCTTCATCTCATTCTAACGCAACCTTGCCAAAAATCAATTCCTGTAATTTTGTATGGAAAGGCAAAATGAATACTTTGCTCATTCCGATACAAATTATACAGCTAAAGTTAACTGTTGGCGATGAATATGCAATAGTTGGAATTCTCTGCCTGCCGTTTGTTCTAGCATAAACAGAATATGTTCCGGGCGCAATACTGTTCCGTCATTGCGGCAACTACCTAAATAACGCAGTTGAATTGTATTTTCCAGGTGCTTCTCTTGGTTGATATTAACTGGAACTAATTCTAACTCAAACAGGCGATCGCGCAGATTTACTAACTTATTTTTTCCTGATTTGGTGGTATGTTCCCACCAAATTTCTGGAGTAGTTTTGATGGTGTCAATCCAATTTTGCCAGTTTACTGGAGTTATTTCATAGTCAGTTGCAATGGTAAGTATATATTCAGCAGCATTGAGTAGTTGGTTCGCTGCGGGGGCTTTTAAGTTTACTTCCTCTACCTTATATATGGGAATATCTGCTGGCAATACGGAGGTTAGCTTTTCTTGAAAAGTAGATATATCCATGGTTTGAGTTAGTTCAAAGTCCATGATTTCACCACTACTAGAAACTCCTAAGCTCAAAGCTGTAGCAATAGAAATTCGGGGGTGGGGATGAAATCCTCCAGTAAAGGATACTGGTAATTCGGCTCTACGGATGATTCTCTCTAGCAACCTTACTAAATCTAAATGACTAGTGAGGGTCATATCCCCTTTTTTACCAAACCACATTCTCAGTCTTTGAACTTTAGTAGTGTTGGGGACAAATTCGCCGACAAATTCGGGGATTTCGGGGGGAGGTATCACCACATTATGACCAAAGTCGATACCGCACACACCACATTGGGAACACGCATCAAAGGAACAGTCTGGAACAACAGCGGCGGCCAAAGCGCGTTTTATATCTTCTTGCAACCATTTTTTGTCGACGCCTGTATCTATGTGGTCCCAAGGTAATGGTTGATCGAGATACGCATCTTCAGTACCTGCGACGGATTTTTGGTGAAAAAGATTCCACTCACCATTTTCTACTAGGCGGTATTTCCAGTCTAATCCCGCTTCAGCGATAGCTTGCTCCCAAGCAGCAAAAGCTTTATCTAAACCATCATACCAAGAATCCATCCCTGCACCTAATTCCCAAGCTCTTTGTAAAACTTTACCTAAGCTGCGAGCGCCCCTGCCAAGGAAGTCTTCCATGGCGGAAATGCGAATATCGGTGAAGTTCACCTTAACTCCCTTCATCCGGCGGAATTCTTGACGTAAAAGTTCCTGCTTACGTTTAAATTCTGCAGTTGATACTGAATGCCATTGGAAGGGTGTGTGTGGTTTGGGGGTAAAATTAGAAATAGTTAAGTTAAAACTTAAGGGCCTACGAGGGGGGGCTTGACACTGCCTCCGCAACCACCTTACCGTCTCAGCAATACCTACTACATCGGTATCTGTTTCCCCTGGTAAACCGATCATAAAGTAGAGCTTAATCTTATCCCAGCCCTGCTCCCAAGCAGTTTTTACTCCCCTCAATAATTCTTCATTGGTTAAACCCTTATTGACGATATCCCGCATTCTTTGAGTTCCGGCTTCCGGGGCAAAGGTTAAGCCACCTTGGCGTAAGCCTCCCAAGATATTGGCAATATTTTCGTCAAAGCGATCCACTCTTTGACTGGGCAGAGACAGGGAAATATTCTCATCCTTCAGTCGATTTTTTATTTCCACTCCAACTGCTGGCAGAGACAAGTAATCAGAGCAACTTAGGGATAGCAAAGAAAACTCATTATAACCTGTTGTCTTCATCCCCTGCTCGATCGCAGTTACGACCTGTTCCGGTTCCACATCCCTAGCCGGACGGGTGAGCATTCCCGGTTGACAGAAGCGACAACCACGGGTGCAGCCACGACGGATTTCGATGGTTAAACGGTCATGTACGGTTTGGACATAGGGCACTAAACCAATGGAATAGGCTGGTATGGGTGTAGATACCCTACGGATAATCCGCGGGGGTACATCTGAGCGTAGGGGGTATACGGAGTCATCCGCAGCCAACGTGTAGAACTGGGGTACATATACCCCCGGGACTTGAGCCAAGTCCAATAATAATTCTTCCCGTTTGAGTCCCGCCCTTTTGCCTTCCTCTAGCACCAAGCCAATCTCGGGTAAAAGTTCTTCTCCATCACCCAGAGCAATAAAGTCAAAAAAATCAGCGTATGGCTCGGGATTAGATGTAGCTGTTTGTCCTCCCGCAAAAATTAGGGGATGATTCCCCGTTAATCGTTCTCGCCACGTTAAGGGAATCTTTGCTAAATCCAACATTTCTAAAATGTTGGTGGCACCTAATTCATAACTGAGACTAAAACCAATGATATCAAATTCTGTCAGTGATCGCTTGGATTCCACTGCAAACAAGGGAGTACTAGTTGCCCTCAATTTCGCTGATAAATCTCCACCAGGCAAATAGGCGCGATCACACAACTGCCGTGGCTGGGCATTTAAAATATTATAAAGAATAATATGACCGAGATTGGAAGCTCCTACCTCGTATATTTCTGGATAAGTCAATACCCAACGGATTTCAGCCTCATGCCACGGTTTATGTACTGCCAGCAATTCATTACCTAGGTAACGAGCGGGCTTTAATATGTCTGATGTAATTAATGTTTCTACTGCAACAGCCACTATGCTATTTCTTAGCTTCTTAAAATTACGGCTACTTGTGTACTAAGTTAACATTGATTGAGGCTTTTTTAACAATTAGTCTCCATCGGCAGCACTTTCCATTGATTGTGATTTTTGATTTAACTGTTGCAGACTATTCGGAAATCCGCAAAATCTACACAATAAGTTCAGTTTCTATATTACCTGTAAATATTTCAAATACTTGATCTAGCTGAGTCACTTCCAAAATAATTCAGGTGCGACTCTTTTAGCAAGACGGGGAGTGGAACTTAGACAGGTATTGCAAGAGGTGGAGGGGTTGTAGAACAACGAACTTTGAGAACTTGCTTCATCAAAGGAATACCACTAGAGTACAAAGCCAGGTGATTGCGTTTATGTTCTTGTTGTAGATGAAACTGCCAATACTCATCCCATGATTCTACCTTTTCCAAATCTACTAATAACAGTGTATTGCTGTGTTGGGTTAATAATGTAGTTAACTCTTGCTCAAATTCAGAAGCATTACTGGCATTGAGGGAATCTAAAGGGCTTATAATTTGAATCTGAGGATTATTTACTGTAGTAGGCATTGGCTATTTCTATAAAATTTAATTAATTGATGCTTATGAAGGTAATCCCTTTTACGTATCATTGACCATACTTCTACTTTGTCTTTGCTAAATCTTTACCGTTAGTATGATTGTCCACAAAGATTCTCCAAAAGATATATTTTTTGTATCACTGGATACTTTTTTCTCTTGGGAAGGATATTTAGATACTAATATCAATTTTTGATTACAAAATTGATATTAGTATTATTACGCCTCTTACAGTTTTAAGCAATATTCCTAATTCGTATTTGGTGATTGTATAAGTTTCTCCTCCCTCCCTTCCATCTTCTGATTGAGCTACTTGTGCCGAGGAATTTGAAGTCAATCCATGTGCCCCTTATGCTCACCCAAAAATTTTGTTTTGGCGAATAACTAAATGCCATCCGCTTTACTTAATTGTCTTGACTGAGGTACGAAATTGTAACTAGATTATAGGTATTTTTAATTCATTTAATCTTGTTGTGATATAAGGTACGGCTTACACACATTATGTGATGTAAGCCGTACCTTATATCACAACAAGATTAAATAATATAATCAGTTCCGTAGTACAACGTGCATCCTCTGATGAAAACAAAGTACATGATCCGTCAACTAGTCGAAAAAGCCCTGAATATACAAACTCTAACTCCTGAAATTGAGAATGAGATTAACTTTGAGCTAACACATCAAGGTTGTATATCTGATGCTGACTACGAAGCTTTAGAATTGTTAATGGCGGAAATGGATGCAGGTAGGATTAAATTAGTCCCCTCCCTATAACCTCATTTAGTAGGTATATTATTTCTACTGATTCGCTTTATCTAAAGATTGCCAGTAGTTTCATGATTTTGGCTGGGGTAACTATTCTAGATATCCCGCTTGGCGTAAACTGAGCTAGTATGCCTCCACACTTTGCATCTGTTCAGTCAGTCAACCGCCATGCAATTTGCTCAACGTTTAGAAAAAATCCCTCCTTACCTGTTTGCTGAAATTAACCAGAAGCGAGACAAATTAATAGCTCAAGGGATAGATGTTATCAACTTAGGAGTGGGAGATCCTGATAAGCCAACTCTTGCTCACATCTTACAGGCAATGCATGAAGCAATTAACGATGGTTCTACTCACAACTATCCTCCTTACCAGGGAATAGATGAATTTCGAGAGACAACAGCTAAGTGGATGGAACGTCGTTTTGGGGTGAAAGATTTAGATCCAATAGCAGAAATCATCTCTGCTATTGGATCTAAGGAGTCAATTCATAATACTTTTTTAGCTTTTGTAGAACCAGGGGACTATACCCTGATTCCAGATCCCGGTTATCCTGTTTATCGTACTTCTACTATTTTCGCTGGCGGACACCCCTATGTAATGCCACTGAAGCCAGAAAATAATTTTTTACCAGATACTGAAAGAATTCCTGAAGAAGTAGCCCAAAAAGCAAAGTTGTTGTGGATTAATTACCCTAATAATCCTACAGGGGCAGTGGCAGATCTTGATTTTTTCGAGAGATTAGTTGCTTTTTGTCGTAATTACGACATTTTATTGTGTCATGACCATGCTTACTCAGAAATAGCATACGATGGCTACAAACCACCAAGTGTGTTGCAAATTCCTGGAGCTAAAGATATTGCCCTTGAATTTCATAGCTTATCCAAGTCTTACAATATGACGGGGTGGCGAGTTGGTTTTGTTGTGGGCAATTCCATGGGTATAAAAGGTTTGTCTCAAGTAAAAACAAACGTAGATTCTGGGGTATTTAAAGCAATTCAAAAAGCTGCGATCGCAGCTTTTTCTACAACGGAAGAACAATTACAATCCCTTGTGTCAAACTATCAAAACCGTCGGGATGTGATTATCAAAGGCTTACAATCCCTGGGTTGGTCAATTAAACCACCCAAGGCTACTTTGTATGTTTGGGTTCCTGTGCCCCAAGGTTATACTTCCGCAGAGTTTACTAGCTTATTATTGGATAAATGTGCCATTATTGTACCGCCTGGTAATGGTTATGGTAGCCAGGGAGAAGGTTTTTTTCGGATAGCTTTGACAATCCCTGAAGCAAGAATGAAACAAGCCATCCAGAGGATGCGGGATGCAGGAATTCGTTATGGAGAATAAGAAATGGGGAATGGGACAGAGATAATTATTTGCCCTTGCTCCCCATTACTTCCTAAAATCCTTTATTATTATCCTGATGTTGCCAAATTTGCTGAACGAAGTGATTGAGCTTTTGTTCGCGTTGCATATTTGCGGGATGAATAAAGCAAATACAAGTATTTTTTTATACTTAAAAGATGAGGAAACAATCGAATAGAGTACTTAAGTATATCTACTGATTTAGAGTAGCATAATGTTTTTCCATGTAGACGTGGGAGATAATGACGTAAACGTGTGTTTTCCCCTTCTACTCTGGTCATATATGTTTTGCTAATAATATGGTCTCCTGGTTCAACAAAACTGGCGTAAACTTTCCATCCATCTGTGACATAAAAATAGCACTTCCAGAGGTAGATAATATCCCACAAAGGTTGAAAGATTTCTGCACTATGGTCTCCCAGTACCCAAGCTAAAATTCCTTGGCGGAAATCGTCTACTGCTGTCCACAACCAAATTTTGTTTTTTTTAACCGACGAAAGTTTGTAATTCCTCCAGTTCTCCAACTTATGGGATATCCTCTATTGATGGTGCATCTGGCAATTTTTCACCAACTTGTTTTACCCAACTAATTATGGTTGTGTGATGAACTGCTTTTTGGCGTTGAATAGCCCTAAATCCCGAGCGATTAACCTATGCTTTTAAGCATTCTTGTTTGATTTCATTTGAGTATCCTTTTGGTGGATTATAGATATCTATAAATTGGCGTTCGCAATTTACACAAATGTGATTTTGTTTACCTCGACGTTTCCCATTTTTTCTAATCCTCGTAGACTTGCAGTATGGACAATGGACAGTATAACACCTCAATTCATCTCTCTATTATGCAACGCCCTTTTGTTTTGCTAATGGCTCATAGTTGGGATCAGGCTCTTTGATTCGTACTTGATGAAAATAGGCAATTACTTCTGTATCTAAAGCGACTCTGAATGAATCCAACTGCCAGAGTAAATCCGATGCATTGCGTAAATCCTCAACTACAGGTGGTTCATAACTGCTATCTACCAGTATTAAAGGACCTACCCAGCATAAATTAGCTCTGGAGTCACCTTCTGAGCGATCGCTAGCTATTTGAATTAACTCTACGTATAAATTTTGGGTATCATATTCTATACTTTAAACGGCTAAAAATTAGACTTTATCAAATATCTGAAACTAGAGAGTCAATAAGCTGTTTAAGTTCTTCTGCTTATCAGTATTAGCGGTAGCAATGCAGTTAGAGATTCCTGCCTTAAAATCTGCAAAATTAGCATAGTACTTAGAGTATAAACATTCATTTATAATAAATTTCCAAAATATTTAAATCAAATTTAATTGTGGAGAATAGCAAGGTAAAGAACATAGTTATATATCTACTGATATCGCATCTTTTTATAAAAATTTACACTTCTGACATCTGGCATTATCTAGTACAATAATAATTGGTTTATTTAGCCCCAGATTAGCTAATTTAAATAATAACTGGCACAGACTTTCTGAGTTAATATAAGTTTCATTTGTAATTGTAATTATGTCCTTAGTAACTGCATTAACTGCTCCTAAAAGATTAAATCGCTTTGCACCGGAAGGTGAACAGATAAATGTTATTGTAAAACACCATAAAAATCCTAAGTATGCTCGATGTACAAAGTGGACTGCGTCAAAAACAAACTACTTTCTTTCCGCTAATAGCTTCTTCCAGTAATGGTTATAGCTTTTATTGTCTATATTTTTATACCTCTTCAATCTTTTCTGGGTCTACTGACTTTCCCGG
>CBZS010000302.1 GCA_000613065.1 Richelia intracellularis
CCTTCCTTCCAATGCTGATTCAAAGCCAAACTGACAAGCAGGTAATGTATCTGGAATCGAGTAAATTTCCTCTGTGCTAATTTCCCGAGGAACTTGCTGACAAAAGTTTAAAGCCTGTTCTAAAGTTTCTGAACCAAACCAGCTAATGGGAGCAATTTCCCCCCAACCAAATCTACCCATATCATCCTGGAGGCGGAGAATTATCCCTTCACGTATATCCCAAATCCCATGACTTGTAATTAAAGGATTAGCAAATTTTCGCTGGTAAGGACGAAACTCAAATCGATAAAGCATTCCCATTGATTATCTCTGTCAACATGAAACCCCCACCCAAGAACAAACAACTCCAGAAATGTAAAGCTACCGCAATGAATTTACTGTTACTTACTTTTTCTGGTATGTCGTGATTTTGCCGTACATGGGTGCATAATTTCCATGCAAAAGGTAAGCTCAACGTACTCAGTAATGTCCAGACAGGAAAAATATCCGTGACTACAAACAGAAGATTACAAGCATAAATGCTACCAGTAATCCAAATGAGTAACTTCGCGCCCCTATGGGTTCCCAAACGCACAATTGGCGATCGCTTTCCTGCAGCTAAATCATCTTCAACCTGGTGAAAGTGGGAACAAAACAAAATTAGACTGGTAGTAATTCCAACAATTAATCCCGCAGCAAGACTAGTAAATGACCAACTTTGAGTTTGACTGTAGTATGATGATGTCACTCCCAAAGCAAAAGCAAAAAAGCATAGA
>CBZS010000303.1 GCA_000613065.1 Richelia intracellularis
CTTTGGGACTTCGACAGACCCCAACTAGTACTTTTTGGCCGGAACCAGTATGGCGACTCCCTTAGTTGCTGGATGTGCGGCGGTGGTGCGGGAATATTTCCGCAAGCAACATGACCACAAACCCAGTGGTGCATGGTTAAAACCATGTTGATCAATGGTGCCAAAGATATGACTGGTCAATATGTGCCTTCGGAAGCAGGGGACATTCCCAACTTTGCCGAAGGATTTGGACGGGTAAACTTAGCTGCAACCGTGGGACCAAGGTCTGAGAATGAAACAGTAATCTTCAAAGATGAAGCCAATGCCTTAGATACAGGAGAGGAAGAGAAAACAGAGCTAGAAATAACTGAAGAGAAGTCGGTATTAAAAGCCACCTTAGTATGGGTGGATTATCCCGGAGAAGCACTACAAAATGACCTAGATTTAATTGTGCGTCATAGCGAAGGAGAAGAACGCCATGGGAATATGCCTCCATCATCCACAGATTGCGATCACTATAACAATGTGGAGCAAGTTATCTGGCAAGATATAAAACCGGGCAAAGTGGAAGTTATTATTCGTGCCCATCGTATTCTAGAGCCCCAATCCTATGCCTTCGTTCTCAGGGTTGTAAACGGAAAAGCTAACAATTGTCCACATAGTTAAGGTATTTCCACAATTCCTAGAAAAATACCAGGCTATTGAAAATTGATTGTCAGGGCGCAAGGCTTGCGCCCTTACCATCCGAATAACAGAAGTACTCACTGTGCAAATGTCTATGAACTTTGAATTTTTATAATTAGGGTCTACTGGATAAATGTATAGTCATTCTGAATAATAACCATAGCTGCAGAATTGCCTAAACTCTTGTTTAAAGAGGTATTCATGCTGTTTACAGCATACGGAAATTAATTTCAATAACTATAAAACTCTTATCATGTAAGTCTTTCAGGTGATTTTGAATAAATAAAGCGCAATAAAATAGGGGTATAAGTCTTAAAAAGCTTGCACACGCAAACTTTGGAACCACAAAAAACCATTCATAATTCGGCTAAAACTCTTTCCCTTTGCCCTTTGCACCTTCTCCAGTCCCATCCAAGGACTTTATCAGCAAGCCTTAATTATTCTGACATCTGTTCCTGTACACATCAATTTTATACCAGTACTTAGAATTAAGAAACGTAAAGTAAGTTCATAATTCTTGATGATTCTAGCTCCTAGTTTGTACGAAGATTAAAATTGAGCAAGGTGTACACACCTTAAGGAATATAATGCTGCTGTCATTTTTAGGTCTTTGGCAGCAAGACTTAAAAATCAATCAGAGTGTTTTTTTGTTTGTTTCCACAAACAAATATTAAATACTGTAAAGTTTGGCAATATTCCTTTTCAGCTTTTATTCATATACAGGAGATATCATTAGATGGTTTTTGGACCAGCTTCGCGCCTAGGCGTAAGCCGATTTGACGAAACCCCACCGGTGGAATGGGTTCCTGGTAGTTCACAAGAAGACCTAGACATCATTATTAGCGCAGTTTACCGCCAAGTTTTGGGGAACGCCTATGTAATGCAAAGTGAAAGACTTTCTGTTCCCGAATCTCAGTTCAAGCGTGGTGAATTGAGCGTTCGCGACTTTGTACGGGTGGTAGCAAAATCTGACCTATACCGTTCTCGCTTTTTCACCAGTTGCCCTCGTTATCGGGCAATTGAACTGAATTTCCGCCATTTATTAGGGCGTACACCCTTGGATTTGGAGGAAATGCGGGCACACAGCACTATCCTCGATACACAAGGATTTGAAGCTGAGATTGACTCCTATCTGGATAGCGACGAATATCAAAGCACCTTTGGCGAAGATTTTGTACCTTACATTCGCGGCTATAAAACCGAGGCTTGCGAAAGTATGGTGCAATTTACCCACCTGTTCCAAATGGTGCGTGGAGCTTCCACCAGCAGCTTGAAGGGTGATTTAGCTGGTAAGCAACCTAAATTAAACAGCTTAGTAATTAATCAAACTCCCACTGCTGTAATTTCACCTGCTAGCGATGGTGCAGCATTCCGCAATCCTCCCCTTGGTTCTAGAACCCGCTTAGGCGTGGGTGCTACTTCAGAAGGTAAGGTATTCCGGATTGAGGTTACTGGTTATAGATCGAATGCGGTAAATAGAGTGTCTAAATTCCGCCGTTCCAACCAAGTTTACCTAGTACCTTTTGATAAGCTCTCCGAACAATACCAACGGATTCACAAACAAGGTGGTGTAATTGCTAGTATCACCCCTGTGAACTAAGAACAAAGGAAACACAAAGGTTTTGTTTTAGGAAATTGACAAATTTAGGAGACTTTTAATGTCAAGTCCAGATATATACGAATTATGGCCTACTAGCTCTGGGGTAGATAAGCAGAACATTATTCGGGCAATTTACCGTCAGGTTTTGGGCAATCCCCATGTAATGGAAAGCGAGCGTTTGGTAAGTGCTGAATCTCAATTATGCGATCGCAGCATTACTGTTCGTGATTTCGTACGAGCAGTAGGTAAGTCAGACTTTTACCGCAGTCGTTACTTTGAAAAGTGCGCCCCATATCGCTTTGTAGAATTGAATTTCATGCATTTCCTCGGTCGTGCTCCCCAATCCCAGGCGGAGATTTCTGAGCATATCGTTCGCTGTATTGAGAACGGATATGAAGCAGAAATCGATTCTTACATCGATAATGATGAGTACCAAGGCAACTTTGGTGAAAACATCGTCCCCTACTATCGCGGTGAAACCACCCAAGTTGGTCAGAAACAGGTGGCTTACAACCGG
>CBZS010000304.1 GCA_000613065.1 Richelia intracellularis
ATTTTAATAACTTGAACATGAGATAGCTCAAACGCAGCATCTAATTTTGTTTGGGCGAACCCATCAATCATCTTCCCATAGTATCCGCAGTATCATTGCCTAGAAGTAAAAATTCAAAACTGCGATCGCTGTGAGTTCTAGTTTATAGTTCTATTGGGATAGAAACTAAACCGAATACACCGTTGTAACTAATGCCAAAATTCATAATGGCGTTGCATAATAGAGGGATGAATTAGCGTTTTAAACCATTGAGAAATACTTGAAAAGTTAGTGAAATCATCCCTCTATTATGCAACGCCCATAATTAGGTGAGGGGAGCAGGGATACTAAGATAACTGTCAACCGACAACATGAATTCATATGATTTATCTTGATTACCATATCTTAACTTTAGCAGTAAAAATTCTTGCATTTTGTTGAAGCACAATATCTAGGATACACTGCTATTCCATAAGAAAAATGGGTGTATCCTAGTTTTTAGTTATTACAATGAAAGCAAATATTTTGGGAAATTATTGCAGTCTCAAAAACTTATCCAAGGCTACCACTAAACTGGGAGGCCAGCGACGCACATTTTTTACCCAATTAATATCTTTATAACGACTATCCAAGCCATAAGCTGCGACCCAATTACTTTCCGCTTCACCAGGCTTGCCATTTTCCCAATATGCAGCAGTTAAAGCAGCACGTATATCTGCAAACTGTGGATACTTGCGAACAATACTTTTCATTTGTGCAATCGCATTTTCTGTTTTCCCAGTCTCATATAATGCTAAGGCCTGATTGGCACGGGCAAAGGCAAACTTAGGATTAATTTCCGAAGCTTTTTGATAATCTACAATCGCATTATCCCACTGTCCTAAACCAGTTTTAGCGTTTCCCCGGTTATTATACGCCATGGCATCCTGGGGATCTAACTCCAATACATGATTATAATCTGCGATCGCCTCATCCCATTTTCCCAATCCTTCCAAGGCTGTACCTCGATTCAAGTAAGGATCGGTTTCATTAGGTGCTAATTCTATGGCTTTATTGTAATCTGCCATCGCTGCTTGCAACTTATTTTGACTCACCCGCACATTACCGCGATTACTCCATACTGCGGGATTGAGGGGAAATTCGTCCAGAATTTGCGTCCAATACTTCTCTGAAGTGGCAAAATCACCTACACTGGCTGCATTTAAAGCTTGATTGCTTAAATTTTCCCATTTCTGAAACTGTTCTTGGGTAATTTTTTGCACAGTTTCAGCCGCAAACGCTTCCCCAACCCAGCCCAACATCAAAATTGAGCTGAGGAAAATCACAATTAATCGCATCATCAGATCTAATTCCTCTTATCTTGTCACTTTGTTAATCTTTATTAATTTAAGCACCAACATGGACAATTCTGTGCTTTTTCCAGTCAGGAGTAAGTGACAATTAACTTGAAATTCAGATAGGGTTTGGGTGACGGGGGAGCTATTCATAAATATAATACTGGCTCCACGAGAACATACTGCTTGCAAATGAATTATACAATTGTGAAAGCCCACAATATGCGATCACTTGTGCTGTTTGTTGGATGCCCGTAGGGCTTTTGTCAGTTTGCGACTTTAACCCTTTTTATCACTCTAGGCAGACGAAAAATATAAATATGGGTGGATTCTTTCATCAAAAATGGAATCAGTAAAGTAATTAATTATCCGTATGAGTTTAGAGAAACTGTTATATAACTCAGATATCTTAATCACTTGCAAGCAAGGTTTAATTAGATTAAAAAATACCACTGTTTGAATGATTAAACGGAGATTATTCAGAATAATATTCCAACTATTACCTTTTTGCCACCAGGGATGTAGAGAAAATTTTTATTCAGATTGAGCTGGTTGATTTAATAATTGTTCTGAATGTAAACTAACCATTAAATAGGCACTAAAAACTATTTCCTACCAATGCTCTATTTCTTCATAGTTTGTAACTCAAAAATCAGCCCAACCTAATTCATTCTTGCTTTTCTTTAACCCATATTCTACCCATGTTCTTAAACCATAAAAATTACCTACTTCTCTTGGGGTAATATCTGGATATTTACTCATTACATACCAAGTTGTATTTTTTGGCAGCTCTTGTGGATCTGTGGTAATCTGCCAATATCGGTGTTGCATAAGTGCGGGATGAATTAGCGTTTTAAACCATTGAGAAATACTTGAAAATTTAGTGAAATCATCCCGCACTTATGCAACACCGGGAAATCAAGTTCAGTTGCCGCAGGTATGCGTCGGAGTTCGACTTAACCCAAACTCCCCCCCCAATAACGTAAACCCGTGGGTACCTGTGCTAGATATTTACTTAACAATGCCAAATACCTCAAATATGACGATTACTTAAAACTGTATTCCCCATGGCCACGGGGGTGATTGAGGGTGCTTGTCGCCACCTGATTAAAGACAGGATGGATATCACTGGGGCTAGATGGACCATGAGGGGTGCTGAGGCTTTTTTACCCCTGGGTTTTTTATACATCAGTGGCGATTGGGATGAGTATTGGCAGTTTCATCTACAACAAGAAGATAAACGCAATCATCTGGCTTTGTACTCTAGTGATATTCCTTTGATCAAGCAAGTTCTCAAACCTCGTTGTTCTACTACCCCTCCACCTCTTCCAATACCTGTCTAAGTTCCACTCCCCGTCTTACTAAAAGAGTCGCACCCAAATTATAATTGGCTAATACTAAGGTGGGCATTGCCCACCCCTTCTAATTCCTTATCTGTCAAATCATACAAATCTCGCAGTTGCTGCAATTTATCCTCACTTGCTTGCCAAAAACCCCTCCCATGGGCTTCCAACATCCTTCCTACAATATTGCGAAACGCTTCCGGATTCGCTTTACGCAACTTCTCCGCCATCTCTGCATCTAAAGCGTAAGTATCTGCCGCTTGATCGTATACCCAATCATCAGTAAAATCCGCAGTACCACCCCAACCAATCATCGCTGTCATGCGCTGGGAAATTTCATAAGCTCCACCAGACCCTTGATTAACCATAGCATCCGCCCATTTCGGGTTCAACAACTTTGTCCGGTACTCCATACGTAATAAATCATCTAAATTACGGGGTGTTGTATCTTTGGAGAAACTTTCCACAAAACTAGTTGCTACTTTTCTTCCTCCTTGTTTCTCTGCTGCCTTCTTTAACCCCCCCGTATTGGCATAATATTCTTGAATATCAGTTAAGCCATATTCCACCGAATCAATTTCTTGGACAATGCGATCGCTAGTTTGCAATAATTGCTTCAATACTTCTGGTCTAGCTTGACCTTTATCTTGCTTACCATAGCTAAATACGTTGCGACTTTCCCAAGTATTTGCCAATTCATCCCCAGATTCCCAATTCCCATCTACAACTTGATCATTTACCAAGGAACCAAAATCACCAGCAGGATTGGAAAATAGCCTTGCTGAAATGTTCTCCACACCCTGGCTTTTTAAGGCTAAAGCGTGTTTGCGGATAAAATTCTCTTCTTTCGGTTCGTCCGCATCTGCTGCTCGTTGGAATAAATTATCCAATAATTCGATAATATTTACAAAAGTATCCCGGAAAATACCCGACAAATTCCCCAAAACATCAATGCGGGGATGTCCCACCTCACTTAAAGGTTTCAATTCATAACGAACAATTCTCCCTGTTCCTTCCTTCACAGGTTCAGCACCCACTAATTCTAAAAGAATCCCCAAAGACTCACCCTTAGTTTTAATTGCATCCAAACCCCATAACAACACTGCTACGGTTTCCGGGTATTTCCGATGTTCTTCTAAATGCTGCTGAATAATCTTTTGAGCTATCTCTCGTCCCCTTTCATAAGCTGCTGGAGAAGGCATTCTGTAGGGATCTAACGCATGGATATTCCTTCCCGTAGGTAGAACCCCCGCACCATCCCGCAACAAATCGCCCCCAGGAGCAGGTGCAATGTATTCCCCATTCAAACCCCGCAATAGATTTGTCAGCTCATCTGTAGTCTGCATCAACAAATCCCTAATTATCCCTTCGTCTTCTCTCTCTTCTTCCTCTCCAAAATATGCTTGCAAATATGAGTTCATTTCCTCCTCATTGGGTGCTTCCCCTAACACATGCAACCCGGAAGAAAACAGGCGATTTTCCAACACCTGCAAATACTCATACAAACTTACTAAATAATCATCAAAAGCTTGCTGACTAAAGATCCGCACATTCTCCGGACTAAAAGTAATCCCTAACTTACTCGCTTGCTCAAAGGGACAATCAGCATCCAAACCAGTATCCACAATCTTCTTACAAATCCCCTCCTTCAACACATAATTCTTCTGGGGTTCTTCCCGATACTCTGCAATCAAATCCCGCAGAGCAACTAACTCCTTATATAACCCCGCACGTCCATAGGGAGGAACGTTGTGAGAGATCAACACCCCATAACCGCGACGCTTTGCCAACATAGATTCTGAAGGATTATTTGCTGCATATATATACAGATTAGGTAAATCTCCTAGTAAGATATCCGACCAAGAATATCCCGTATTACCCAAAGGCGAACCGGGCAACCATTCCACCGTCCCATGCATCCCAAAGTGTACTACTGCATCCGCTTGTAAATCATTCTGCAACCACTGATAAAAAGCAGCATATTGGGGATGGGGAGTCATATCCCGCTCAAACATCAACCGCATGGGGTCACCTTGTATACCCAAAGGAGGCTGTACCCCAATCCAAATATTTCCTAACTCAATTCCCCCAACTTGCAACTCATCCCCATAAGTCTTAATCCCGCTACCCGTCAAAGACTTCCACTGCTTCTCAATCCGGGAACTACCTAAATATCCCAACCATTTTTCTAACTGACGTGCATTCACTGTATTGGGAATTGATGTGACAGCAGATTCATCAATTGCAACTTCATCCGCTTCCTTTACTAACTGAATTAACTCCTCCCCGTCTTCTGGTAATTCTCCAACGGTATAACCCTGCTTCTGCAACCCCTGCAAAAACTTGATCAAACTACGGGGGACATTTAACAAAGCTGCTGTACCTGTGGCACCATAACCAGGGGGAAACCCATACAGAATAACCGCAACTTTCCTTTCAGACGTAGGTTTACGCCGTAAATTAATCCAACTCTTAACCCTGCCAATTAACCGTTCTACCCTCTCTGAAATTAAATAAATATCTTCCCCTACCAAACCACCAAGGGGAACCGTATCGATCGCACCATCTAATTCTGGCAATGCATATAATACAACACTTTGCAATCCCCCAATTCCTTGTCTTGTCCAAGAGTGAATATCTTGAATTAATAACGGTGCACCGACGATATAAGGCACATTCTTCGCTGTTAAAATGCGTTTAGCTACTTCCACCTGCCTCCCGGCTTCCATTGAACCTGCTGGTCCTCCTACCAAGGGGAAACCAATGGTTGAGACGATGGCGTCTACTTGTACTGCATCTGAAGATAGAGAAATAGTTTCCGTGTTGCCATTTTCCCGTTGTTGGGTTTCATACTCAGTGGTCATCCAATCCCTGACAGCGACGTGTCCCTCTACACCATTGATAAATATGGGTAGGGGAATTAAACCAGCTTTCTCAAAGTATCGAATTAATTGGAGAATGTATGGCTGTTTGGTAATTACGTGTTTGCGGTACAGCAAAATACCAACAACAGACTTAGACCTCACCCCGCCTTCCGTAGTAAACAGAGGGGCTGGTGTGAGGTTCTCATACCATTCCAGATATTCCCGTGGCGACTCAAAATAACCTTGATAATCGGGGTGTAGTAATCCCATATTTGGGGTTTCTACTGCAGGAGGAATATCACCAACTTTCAACCCTAAGTACTTTTCCCCTAATATCCAAAATAACGCCGCAACATTATCATCACCACCAGCATTCCAATAACCGTAAATAATTAACCAGTTGCGTAAATCTTGAACTTTACCAATGGGTATAAATTTTAATAATTTCGGACCAACCTTTAAAAAGCTAATATAACCAGCTAACTTATCTTCTTCCCTACCATTACTGAACTTATTCAAAATAAATTTTACTGGCTTCGGCATTCCCTTGGGCTTATCCCCAATAGCAAAATCACCCAACTTGGTACAAGCCATTAATTCCAAAGCCGACTCAAACACCAGCCTGATGGGGATTTGGGCAATGCGAACGCGTAACCATACTACCTGCTCATAATCAAACAATAAACTACCAAAAAACACATCAGCACCATGTAGTGCAGCTTCCACCTCAGTTTTTTGGCTAGTTATATCGCGATCGCTAAACACTCGCACGTCTAAATTTTGACACCGGGAGGTTGTCAAGACAGCAGCTTTCCTGTATAAATCAGCGTTGAAGGATTCAAATCCAGCAATTAAGACAATGCGTTTCATGCCCTTATGTTAAAAAGTATTTCTTTACTTTTATATTAAAGGAATGTCAGAAATTGGCGATATGGCTACCATCATAATAAAAAATACATTTATCAATTTATTGTTAGTATCAAAACTGTGTAAAATCCTACAGCTACTTCAACTAATGGGCACCTATTAAGAATTTCCTATTTACAACATTGAGAAAAAATGAAGAAAAAATCCATGAAATTTGGCATTGATATCGGACACAATTCACCCCCAGATACGGGAGCAGTAGGTATCAAACCTGAAGATCAGTTAACGATGGATGTAGGCAATAGGGTTATAAACAAACTCAGGGCTTTAAAACACCAAGTTATAGAATGTAAGCCACAAAGGTCTAGGTCAATTACCGATTCCCTACAAACTAGATGTAACATTGCTAATGCGAATAGAGTAGATTTATTTGTCTCTATCCATTTCAATGCTTTTAATGGTTTGGCAAATGGTACAGAGGTCTTTGCTATGAGTAGTAGTGGGAGAAAATTTGGCCAGCCAGTACTTGATGAGATTGCTAAATTAGGTTTTTTTAGACGTGGGTTAAAGAACGGTTCCCACTTCTATGTTCTCAAAAAAACAAGAATGCCAGCTATTCTTGTAGAATGTTGCTTTTGTGATGCTCGTAAAGATATGAGGATTTACGAGCCAGAAGCCATGGCAAATGCGATCGTTAAAGGGTTAACTGGTGAATTACCAGGGGAGGATGAACCTGTAATTCATATCCCTGATGAAGAGGATAATCCCAATAAAGCTGTACTGAGGTTACAAAAGGCTTTAAATAGGCTGGAAATTCCTGGACAAAACGGTAGATCTATAGTTGAAGATGGGATTATTGGCAAGCAAACCAAAACAGCAGTGGAAAACTTTCAAAGAATCACAGCGATTCAGCAAACCGGTATTGCTGGTAATACAACCTGGGGCGCAATTAACCAAATATTATCAAAACGAGTCCTCAGAAGGAATCATGCTGGGGGTGTTGCGGTGAGATATTTACAACACCGCTTAGGTGCAGACACCGACGGTATATATGGCCCACAGACAGAAGGATTCGTGAAAAGATTTCAACAACAAAATAGTTTAGTTGCTGACGGCATTGTTGGTCCCAGAACCTGGACTAAATTAATTGGGTGCGACTCTTTGAGTAAGACGGTGAGTGGAACTTAGAAAGGTATTGGAAGAGGTGGAGAGGTAGTAGAACAACGAGCTTTGAGAACTTACTTGATCAAAGGAATACCACTAGAGTAAAAAGCCAGGTGATTGCGTTTATGTTCTTGTTGTAGATGAAACTGCCAATACTCATCTCAATCGCCACTGATGTATAAAAAACCCAGGGGTAAAACAGCCTCAGCACCCCTCATGGTCCATCTAGCCCCAGTGATATCCATCCTGTCTGTCTTTAATCAGGTGGCGACAAGCACCCTCAATCACCCCCGTGGCGATGGGAAATCCAACTTTTAAGTAATCGTCATATTTGAGGTATTTGGCATTGTTAAGTAAATATCTAGCACAGGTATCCACGGGTTTACGTTCTTGGGGGGTGAGTTTGGGTAAAGTCGCACTCCGGCGCATACCTGGGGCAACTCAACTTGATTTACCTTCAAGGATAAGCTGTAAACGTTTGCTCTCCCAAGGTTCTGCCTGTGTTTAAGTCTGACAATACAAGACAAATGCAGCTTTCCACAAATACTCAATCACATGGATAATATCCCTGTCTTAGTCCATGAAAATATTGCTGTGGTGGTAGATAAAACTCCCCATCCAAACGAAATAGCGTATTTATCTTTCTTCCTCCATAACCGATTCCATTGGCGATTACTGTGCCTAATAATGTGGTCAAATTCCGCGACAATTTTTTCTTGTGTGTTCTGTTTACTGAGTCTGTGCCTGCACACTCTCCCTCTATTTCATCTTGACTGCGTTTATCAAAATATCTTTGTTTGTAACAACCGTCTCAATAGTTAGTATTCATTGTCAAGTAACTTACTCTCTATCTGGGAGTGTTCTAACCCACAAATGGGCGTTGCTGAATCAGGGGATGATTTCACTAAATTTTTAAGGATTTATCAATGGTTTCAAACCCTAATTCATCCCGGACTTATGCAACGCCCACAAATGCTGTCTGAGTCTAACCAAAGAACTATCTGTTCAAATAGTTCTCGTGCTTGTGACCAAAACATACCTTGATTTGATGTAGATCCTTGCATAGGGTGTGGAACTCTTCCTGTTTTTTCACTTTTTACAAGCCAATCCCATCAAGTACATTTTTGGCTGTCAATACTACTCTGGTTGACTTGTCATTTATTATTCTTATATTATACTCCGTACTACAAAAAGAGTCGCACGCTCATTGTTTAGATGAGTATCAATGAAGTTGATTAACTTGTCCTTACCAATTGCTCCCTCTACAGAAGCAACAAGATTACCATCCTCAATAATTCTGAAAGCTGGCACACCTTCCACTTCATATTGTTTAACTGATTCTGGGTTGGGGTCAACTTCCATTTTCACAACTTTTAAGCGATCGCTATAATTCTTCGCTGCTGAGGTCACTAATGGTGCCATTAATTGGCAAGGTCCGCACCAGGAAGCCCAAAAATATACTAATACTGGTTGTTCAGACTTTAAAACTTCTGTTTCAAACTCAGCATCGCTGATGTTTATCACATCCTTACTCATTCCAGTCTCCATCAAGCATTTTCAATGATAAAATTGGCACTTATAATAATGTATCCCAATCCCATCACACTCTTCCAGCATTTTGTATTTTTAATTACTTTTTACTGTTAATAGCTGGTGGTTACTTTTTTCTAGTGATGAAAAATATTTATCGCTCCTGATTACAATATTTTGTGAGGGAGAGCCAAGTCATAGTAATAGTTTTAAAATTACTTTACGTCTATATTTTATTTTTGGAGATTAACAGAACAGCGAGACAATACTACTGTGAAAACTTAGGGCAAGTCTAAGATGACTAAATTAATGTACAGTAAGTTTTTATACCTTGTCCCTAGCACAATTGCAATTGTGAGTTCTCATTTGCCAAGGAAAGTTATAAAGTTTGAATTAAGTAGCTTAAAGAAAGCTTTACCTGGGGAGAATATGTGCATAAAATGGCATGATGATAAAATGCACGCCAAATCCCAATGGACTGAATTACCTTACTGCGAACGCTACAGTCTGATTTCATTAGAAGGTTATCGTCTGGTTGTCTGCTGCATTGTGAAAGGGAAGGCGATTATAGCGAACAGACTGTCATTTATGGAGAGAGGTTAAGAAACTTACGAAATTTATGCTGGCAAATGGCAGAAATTTCGTAAGCGCAACCATCCTGTTCGTGATGTTTTTCTTAATAATCTGAAGGGTAAATTAGGGGAAGAGGTAGTTAAGGAAAGGTTAGCGGACTTTATCACCGAAATAGACTATGAAAAGCGTTTTGGTGGTGATGGTAATATGGATTTTTCTTTAACTTCCCATCCATAAATTGGTGTAGAGGTTAAATCGCGTCATGGCACAATTGATAGGGTAAGATCGTCGATAAGTTCGGATGATGTATAAAAAAATGCAGTTGTAGTTTGCATTTGAATCCAAGAAGAAGTAAATGAAGCTCAAACAGAATACCATTTATTTTTTGCTGGTTTTCTACCTACTCGAATGATTAAGTCAAAAACAGGTAGAATTAATTTTGGTATACAGCAATTGCTGTCTGGTGGGGGATTGCGTCACTATTTAGAGCAACTAAAGTTAGAATAAGCTAACTCTTATCTTATCCAAACTTCCCAAGAAAAAAGGATAAATAATAGCTCAATTGCACCAAACAAGAGTCATAAAAATGTACCTATCTCTTCGATAATTTTTAATATTATAAAGCCTCTAAACATACAACAAGGTCAAGAATTATTAGAACAGGGAAATTATCAAGAAGCAATTAATCTTTTTGAATATTTATTAAATCATCAACAGAATAAAACGGAAATCTATTATCAACGGGGTTTAGCTCGCTATGAAATAGGAGATTACCAAGGAGCAATCCCTGATTATTTCCAAACTATCCAAGTTAACCCCCATCATGCTTAAGCTTACAAAAAAAGTGGGTTAACGCAGTATAAACTAGGAGATTACGAAGGAGGGAACGCTGATTAGACCCAAGCCATACAGATTAATCCCCATGATAGTGCTGCTTATATCAATCGTGGATATGTTCGTTCTTGTCTGGGGGATAAACAAGGAGCAATTGAGGACTACACTGAAGCAGTGAAAATTATTCCCCAGAATCACCAGGGAGAATTTAAGCCATTAGAAACAGATAATGTACTTCAAGAAATAGAAGTAAAACCCGATGATGCTGAAACATACAAGTACTGTGGCAATACCAGATATGATTTAGGAGATAACCAAGGTGCAATCCCTAACTATAGCCAGATTATTACTATCAATCCCCAAGATGCTGACGCTTATTACAATCGGGGAAACTGCTA
>CBZS010000305.1 GCA_000613065.1 Richelia intracellularis
AAAGCATAAAAAGTCGGTAGAAAACGTCGTCACCAACGTACATCTCTGCCAAATCGTTGTAGAATGCCATCTTATCTTCAGGCAGACGAATTCGCTCTTGGAAAGCGATCGCATAATTATAGTCTCCAGCATCCATTTCTTTGGCAATGCGGGAGTTAGCACCATCTGCACCAATAATTAAATCAACCTTCAGGGTTTTGGCAATTCCCTGGGCTCCACCTTCTGTGTGGTCTACGTAATGG
>CBZS010000306.1 GCA_000613065.1 Richelia intracellularis
CTCCCCTTTATATTTTTTGTGGTAAACATTTACTTGCTGCAAAACTTAGTGCATCCAACTTAGACCCGGCAGCATGGGGGTTAGAATAATTACAAATTGGATTAATAAGTAATAGCGCTCTCTGATTTGAAATAATTGTCCTGGTGGGTTAATTTACTTGATTTAACCCAACATGTTGGTGTGTCAATTTTTATCACTATTTTGTTATGATTCAAGTATATTTCAATTTGAATGTATTTTATATATCTTTTGTATACTCGGTTTTTACTTCGTAGTCCTTGTCATCTGCAAGGAATTTGACAATGTGCCAATTAATTTATCCTAAATCTGGCTCATCCAAGTGTTTTTTTCTCACAAGTGAGAAATCCGGGCTAAACCTTTAATGGCTGCTTCTCGTAGCATTTCCCCATTATTGGAAGATAATATTCCACGTAGAGGAACCATATACTCCCCATCTGTCCCAATCAATTTCCACTGATTCCCAGTAGCTAAATGTCCATAATAAAGACAAGAGCAATGGCGTAATTATAAGGGGTGCTTAGGAGTATTATACTTAGCTAAATAACTGGGAGCGGCACACATTAGACTCTTGACCTTAGTAATGGGATGAACCACTAGACTTGCAGTATTTGGTGGTTCAGCAATGCGAATAATTGCATCAAAACCTTCCTGTATCGGATCGACAAATCGATCATCCAAAGTCACTTGCAAAGTTAAATCAGGATATTGCACCATAAAATCTGCGATCGCGGGTGCTAAATGCATTGTACCAAAAGACATGGGATCATTGATTTTCAAAATTCCTTTTGGCTCCGTATTTAACCGAGACACAGCCAATTAAGCTTCCTGCAAATCAGTTAAAAGACTCACACACCTTTCATAAAAGGCTAATCCCGTTTCCGTTGCATTTACCCCTCGTGTACTGCGATGTAATAACTGTACCCCCAATTCATTTTCCAAATTGATCACCAATTTGTTTACAGCAGAACGTCAGAGTCCCATTTCTCTTGCTGCTGCGGTAAATCCATTATGAACAAGGACCTGAGTAAAAGCTTTTATACTTGCAAGCTTATCCATAAATAAGAGGTTAGAGGTTAAACATTACCCCAAATTTATCTCAAATGGGAGCAAGTTAAATGCTAACAGCAGTAAAAAAAAACCAATGCAACAGGTAGTGATAAAGTGCATTAACAATAGAATGGGCGCAATGATCGCGCCCTATATTACGTAGTAAAATTTGCAATTGAATTAATTAATTACCAATTCT
>CBZS010000307.1 GCA_000613065.1 Richelia intracellularis
ATCCAGCTACAAGTATTGCAGAAGCGAGTGATGTCATTGAAAAAATAACTGGTATTAAGCGTAGTCCAACTCAGGTAAGAGAATTTCTGCTCAGAACAGGTTTGCGTTGCTTAAAAGTGGGGTATGTGCCGGGAAAGTCAGTAGACCCAGAAAAGATTGAAGAGGTAAAAAAATATAGACAATAAAAGCTAGAACCATTACTGGAATAAGCTATTAGCGGAAAGGAAGTAGTTTTTTTTCTTGACGCAGCCCACTTTGTACATCGAGCATACTTAGGATTTTTATGGTGTTTTACAAGAACATTTATCTGTTCACCTTCCGGTGAAAAAGGATTTAATGTTTTAGGAGCAGTTAATGCAGTTACTAAGGAAATAATTACAATTACAAATGAAACTTATATTAATTGGGTGCGACTCTTTTAGTAAGACGGGGAGTGGAACTTAGACAGGTATTGGAACAGGTGGAGGGGTAGTAGAACAACGAGCTTTGCTTTGAGAACTTGCTTGATTAAAGGAATACCACTAGAGTACAAAGCCAGGTGATTGCGTTTATGTTCTTGTTATAGATGAAACTGCCAATACTCATCCCAATCGCCACTGATGTATAAAGAACCCAGGGGTCAAACAGCCTCAGCACCCCTCATGGTCCATTTAGCCCCAGTGATATCCATCCTGTGTTTAATCAGGTGGCGACAAGCACTCTCAATCACCCCCGTGGCGATGGGGAATCCAGCTTTTAAGTAATCGTCATATTTGAGGTATTTGGTATTGTTAAGAAAATATCTAGCACAGGTATCCACGGGTTTACGTTCTTGGGGGGTGAGTTTGGGTAAAGTGGCACTGGGGCGCATACCTGGGGCAACTGAACTTGATTTACCTTCAATAATAAGCTGTAAACGTTTGCTCTCCGAAGCTTCTGCCTGTGTTGAAATCTGAGAATAAAAGACAAATGCAGCTTTCCACAAATACTCAATCACATGGATAATATCCCTGTCTTAGTCCATGAGAGAGAATATTGCTGTGCTGGTAGATTAAACTCCCCATCCAAAGGAAATAGGGTATTTATCTTTCTTCCTCCATAACCGATTCTATTGGCGATTACTGTGCCAAATAATGTGGTCAATTTCCGCGACAATTTTTTCTTGTGTGTTCTGTTTCCTGAGTCTGTGCCTGCACACTCTCCCTCTATTTCATCTTGAGCGCGTTGATCAAAATATCTTTGTTTGTAACAACCGTCTCAATAGTTCGTATCGATTCTCAAGTAACTTACTCTCTATCTGGGAGTGTTCTAACCCACAAATGCTGTCTGAGTCTAACCAACGAACTATCTGTTCAAATAGTTCTCGTGCTTGTGACCAAAACATACCTTGATTTGATCTAGATGCTTGCATAGGGTGTGGAACTGTTCCTGTTTTTTCACTTTTTACAAGCCAATTCCATCAAGTACATTTTTGGCTGTCAATACTACTGTGGTTGACTTGTAATTTCTTATTCTTATATCATACTCCGTACTACCAAAAGAGTCGCACCCATATTAATTCAGAAAGTCTGTGCCAGTTGTTATTTAAATTAGCTAATCTGGGGCTAAATAAACCAATTGTTATTTTACTAGATAATGCCAGATATCATAAGTTTAAATTAATACAAATCTATGCGACATCAGTAGGTATACAACTATGTTATTTACCTTGCTATTCTCCACAATTAAATTTGGCGTTGCATATTTGCGGGATGAATCAACCAAATACAGGTATTTATCTATACTTAAAGGAATGAAGTAACAATCGAATAGAGTGCTTAACCATCTCTACGGATTTAGAGTAGCATAATGTTTTTCGATGTAGACGTGGGAGATAATGACGTAAACGTGTGTTTTCCCCTTCTACTCTGGTCATATATGTTTTGCTAATAATATGGTCTCCTGGTTCAACAAAACTGGCGTAAACTTTCCATTCATCTGTGACATAAAAATCGCACTTCCAGAGGTAGACAATATCCCACAAAGGTTGAAAGGTTTCTGCACTATGATCTGCCAGTACCCAAGCTAAAATTCCTTGGCGGAAATGGTCTACTGCTGTCCACAACCAAATTTTGTTTTTTTTGAACCGACGAAAGTTTCTAATTTGTCCAGTTCTGCAACTTCTGGGATATCCTCTATTGATGGTGCATCTGGCAATTTTTCACCAACTTGTTTTACCCAACTAATTATGGTTGTGTGATGAACTGCTTTTTGGCGTTCAATAGCCCTAAATCCCGAGCCATTAACCTATGCTTTTAAGCATTCTTGTTTGCTCACATTTGAGTATCCTTTTGGTGGATTATAGATATGTATAAATTGGCGTTCGCAATTTACACAAATGTGATTTTGTTTACCTCGACGTTTCCCATTTTTTCTAATCCTCGTATACTTGCAGTATGGACAATGCACAGTAGAACACCTCAATTCATCCCGTACTTATGCAACGCCTTAAATTTGATTTAAAGATTTTGGAAATTTATTAGAAATGAATGTTTATACTCTAAGTACTATGCTAATTTTGCAGATTTTAAGGCAGCAATCTCCAACTGCATTGCTACCGGTAATACTCATAAGCAGAAGAAGTTAAACAGCTTATTGACTCTCGAGTTTCAGACATTTAAAAAAGTCCAAGTTTTAGCGGTTAAAAGTATACAAATGACTTGCTCCGTTTTACTGCCTTGCCGCCTTGATTATCAACGACACCAGAATAGCGACAGCAAACAATTTACCCTGCAAATAATAATACAATATTAAGTGTTTTTTGGTAGTTCTCTTACATGAATGAAATGCGAACGCAAATGTGAATCCCTTATGGAGAAGGTTATTATACATCCATCGTTACTTTTATACAACTACCCACAAATAGAGAAAATCAGCCAAGATTGTATTCAATCTCTGCTATTTAAATAACTTGCTTCTAAGGGTTTGACACCACATAACCAGAACAAGATATTATCAAGTTTGACTTATTAATGTACCCGTATCTCCAGTACTTGATTATACTTAACATGAGAAACCCCATGTCACTTAATCAATCTGGTAGACAGACATTAATCAATTCTTAAACTTTCAGGATTAAATTAACCAGAGGCATCCTAATGGATTGGGTGTAGGAAATAAAGGCTGATGAGTATCAAACGTAGGAATTTTTTGTTGTTGATTGCAGGGAGTGCAGGTGCATTATCCCTGAATACTTTGGGTGGTTGCAGTGGCAAAATAATCAATCAGTCTAAAGTTTCTTCTAGTAAATTATCTTTTGGCTTTCAACCAATTAAGGGTGCAATTCCCTTGGAAACAACTGCTTTATCTGCCGAAGAGCAGATAAAGCAATACAGTGAATATGAAATTATTGATGATTTAGTTTTACCAGAGGGATATAAGTACCAAGTAATTGCTGCATGGGGCGATTCTGTGGGTAGCGAACGCTTTGGATATAATAATGACTACCTGGCTTTTATCCCCACAGGAGAAAATAAAGGATACCTCTCGATTAACTTTGAATATATTAGTGCCATTCCCTGGATGCAAACTTATGAGCGAGTCATAGGAAGGGCTTTGCCTTTTAATGATGTGAAAACTGCACTCAAAGGAAAACGGTAAGATAAATGCTTTTGCCTTATCAGATCAGGATCCATTGAAGAAGCGAATAAAGCAAATTTGTCAAGCAGCTTTAATCGACCAAGGATTGGGGGTAATTTCTGTTCGCAAAACCAATGACGGGAAATGGGAGCGGACTAATTCCTCGGCCGATAGAAGAATTACTGGGATTTCCGGGTTTTCAGACGGTAAATATCTCCAAGCAACAGGACCAGCAGTAGCTATATTTCGCAAACAAACCGGACAAGGCTACATAGATAAGTTGGGCGATCGCATTATTGGTACCTTTGGTAACTGTGCAGGTGGAACTACACCTTGGGGTACGGTATTGAGTGCCGAGGAAAATATTCAATTTCAGGTTCCAGAACCAGTCTATGCTGATGGTACATCATTCGACCCTGGTGAGCTTCAATTCCATTTGAATGACAAAGAACTATATGGGCAGGGGAATGTATTTGGACTGGCAGGGAATAAATATGGTTGGATTGTGGAAATCGATCCAGCGAACCCTAAAGATAACGGCACCAAACACACTTGGCTAGGACGGTATCGCCATGAAGCAGTGGGGCTAAGGGTAGAGTCAGGCAAACCCTTAGCCTTTTATTCTGGATGCGATCGCCGGGGTGGTCATATTTATAAATTTGTCAGTAGCAAACGGGTCAAAAAGCCTCAAGATAAAGGCAACTCCGAGCTACTGCAAACCGGTATGCTCTATGCAGCCAAATTTAACCCCGATGGCACTGGTAGCTGGATTGCTCTGAAGGTAGATACTGCCATTAATCCCGACCTGCCCAGTCAAATAGCAGGTCATCTAATTCCTCTACCTAAAGGTGCAGCAAGGCCAAAACCTGCATTATTCAGTGACGTTCTTGCCAATCTCGTCACCGGAGGATACCTAGAAGTAACAGCAGACAAGCAAATAACCCACTATAAAAATAGGTATAAGCGATTAGGGGATCTCTACATCGGTAACCGAGAAGAAAAACAGGGAGCAATCTTAATTGATGCCCACTATGCCGCCAACGCAGTTGGAGCTAGTTGTACCGCTCGCCCCGAAGATACAGAAGTTGCCCCCAATGGAGATTTATATATCAGTTTTACCTCTGGTTCCCCCAGCAAAGATGGGGGTTCTGACTTGCGGGTATTTAAAGGTCCCAAAGGTGAAGCACCCTATGAATATGGTTGGGTAATGCGGTTAACAGAGGATAAGAATGAACCTGATGCCTTGAGCTTTAAATGGCAAATGCTAGCCACTGGAGGAGAAACCGCAGCAGGTGGTCTTGGTTTTGCTAACCCAGATAACTTATTAATCGATCGCCAAGGTGATGTGTGGATGGTAACAGATATATCCACTAGTAAAATGAACAAATCTCTGTATAGTCGTAGGGACAATGAAGGCAAGACAGAGAATGTATCAAGTGTATTTGGGAACAATACCATGTGGTTCCTTCCCACCAGTGGAAAAAATGTAGGCAAAGCATTCCTCTTTGCCACCGGACCGATGGAATGTGAAATTACGGGTCCCTGTTTCACTCCAGATCAGCAAACAATGTTTGCTGCTATCCAGCATCCCGGAGAAGCTAATGGTATACGAGAAAATAATACATCGAAAACTCGGGAGATTATGATTACCACCACCACAGGAGAAGAATTTTCGCAAAAACGTCAAGTGCCTATTGGTTCTAATTGGCCCAGTAAAATCCCTGGAAATCCCCCGAAACCAAGTATTGTTTCTATTTATTCCTAGTAATATATATGAGAATGGAGGGGAATGCAATCTTATTTATTTATTTTATTGACCAGCTATAAGACTTGAGACTAGAGGCTATAACAATGATTCAACGAAACAAATACAATGAAAATTAAACACGATTTTTCGCCAATTTTGTGAAATTATTTATCAATAAAGTATGTAAAATATAAAACAAATATTTGAATTGACAACTTAAAGGAATCTATATAGAAGCACACTGATAATCGACCGCTATTAAAAAAGTGACACCAAACACACTCCCATTCCGGTATACACTGCCAGGGAAGCTACAGCAACAATTATTTAATCGCCGTGAAGTAATGCCACCATGCGAAGATATTTTATGGCGAATTGAATGGGGAGCAGTCCGGACTCAGACTCAAAATGAAGACGGCTCCCCAATTACCTTGGGTTATTGGGGAACTGGAGATTTAATTGGCTATCCTTTATCTAAAATTAAACCTTATAAAATTCAGTGTCTCACGGATATAAAAGTTACCATATTACCACCAGAACTTTGGCGTAGAAATGTTAACGGATTATTAAATCATATTCAGCAATCGGAAGAGTTATTAAACATAATCCATTACCAACCTATATATCTACGTTTGTGGAAATTTTTACTGGGTACCTTGAAAAATTGAGCAAGTAGCTCGCGACATGAGAGTATAGGGAGAGCAAAAGCTGGGGTTAAATCGCCATGGAATAAAAAAAATCGGGGAACTTGAACAGCGATACCAGAAGTTAGAAAGCAAGAAGACCCTGTTGATGAAGTTAGACGAGACGATGCCGTGGTCATAATTTCGTCCGATTTTAGAACAAGTGCATGACAAGGCCAGAAAAAATAATGCTGGCCGAAAGCCCATAGATGCAATAGTCATGTTCAAAATGCTTGTGCTGCAACAACTGTACAACATCAGTGATGAAGAACTCGAGTACCAGGTCAATGACCGACTATCGTTCATGAGATTTTTGGGCTTGGGGCTAGCAGAACCAGTACCAGATGCAACTACAGTTTGGTTATTTCGGCAGCAGTTGAAGCAGCAGGGTCTTATTGAAGAACTGTTTGAGCAATTAATTTGATAGGGACCTGAGAGACCAAGGCTACCAAGCTAAGGGGGCTCAAATAGTAGATGCCATACTGATTCCAGTTTCCAAGCAGTATAAGACTACGGAAGAGAAGCAAAAACTTGCCCTAGGAGACATTCCCGAAAGTTGGCAGCAAAAGCCTCATGGCTTGTCCCAGAAGGATACCCATGCTCCCTGGAGAAAAAAGAATGATCAGAGTTACTTTGGTTATAAAAACCACATCAGTATCGATGTGGAGTACGCTTTTATTCGTCGCTATCAAGTCACGGATGCCTCAGTGCATGATTCCCAAGTGTTAGGGGCACTGTTGGATGAGCAAAACCAGGGGGAAGAGGTTTGGGCACATAGTGCCGTTCGTTGTGAATCTATTGAATGGATTCTACAGATTTTACAATTCCTCAGTCACACTCATGAACGAGCCTACGGCAATCATCCATTGACTGCAAAACAGAAAGAAGATAATCGAGAGCTTTCTCAAGTCAGAGCTCAGGTCGAACACGTTTTTGGTCACTGGGTTAATGAAATGGGAGGCAAGTTAATGGGTTCCATTGGTAAGGAGTAAGTCAAGGCGACTATTGGAGTGAAGAATTTAGTCTACAACTTCAAACGTTATGGATTTTGGGAGAATCAAAATCCTAAAGCTGTGAGATAATTGCCTCTAAATTGGCTCTCTTGACCCAGATTGAAACTAGAAATCGTTCCGGTTGAGCTATTTTTTGCCCAACTTCACTTTCTTGTAGTTCTTCTAACCCCCTCAGATTACCTAAGACTTGATTAATCGAGGTGCCCTAGCAAAGAAAATTTGTAATTGTTATGGGAGAAATAACTATAAAGTTACTGTAAAACATTTACCCGTGACTGGCAAATTTGGTAAAATTTATTTTATAAACCATGGAAAATTTTTCTGAATAAAAGTTAGACAGCAAATGGTACCATGAAAAACATAGTTGGTGTGAGTGAGAATTAAAGAATGACCAAACTATTCTTGAATGCTTTAAAACTAAGTCCCGTAGTTTTAGCAGCAACATTTGGAGCAGCAAACACTGCTGCGATCGCTGGAGAAGTAACTTCAGTATCCCAATTTTCCCAGGAATCTTCCCAAGACATGGGTCAGGTTACCTCAGTATCTCAGTTTTCTGATGTACAGCCTACAGACTGGGCATTCCAAGCATTACAATCCTTGGTTGAGCGTTATGGTTGTATAGCAGGTTATCCCAACAGTACATACCGTGGAAATCGCGCTTTAACCCGTTATGAGTTTGCTGCTGGTTTAAATGCTTGTTTAGACAGAGTTAACGAGTTAATTGCTACCGCTACTGCTGATATCGTAACTAGAGAAGACTTAGTTACCTTACAAAGACTACAAGAGGAATTTTCTGCTGAATTAGCAACCCTACGCGGTCGCGTAGATTCCTTAGAAGCACGTACCGCTGAATTGGAAGGAAACCAGTTTTCCACCACCACTAAATTAAAAGGGGAAGCAATCTTTGCTTTGTCTAGTGCGTTTGGTGATGATGCGGCTGACACCGATAACGATTCCACCAATAATCCTGACTTAGAAGATAACGTTACCTTCTCTAACCGCGTACATTTAAGATTACTAACAAGCTTCACTGGTGAAGACCAATTAGAAACCCGTTTAAATGCAGCGAATATCACAAAATTTAGACGTGGTGTAACTGGTACTAACATGACGAGTCTAGGTTTTGATAGCAATAACGGTAATAACGTTGAGCTTGATAAATTAAACTATGCTTTCAACGTGACTGATAAAGTCCGCGTCAAAGTTGACGCCATAGGTGCCACAATTCATAGTAATATCAACGTATTTAACCCACTCTTTAAGAGTAGTAGTTCTGGTGCTCTTTCTCGTTTCGGACGTGTCAGTTCCGTTTATCATCCCAACACAGGTAGCAGTAGTTCTGGTGTTACTGTTAGCTTTAATCCCAAGGGTAAAATTAGCTTTGATGCTGCCTATGTAGTACCCGGTAATAATGCTTCTAACCCGGCAGAACGTAGAGGTCTATTCAACGGTTCTAATACTGCTTTAGCCCAGCTTTCATTTAAGCCCAACAAGAAAATAGGTTTAGGTTTGGTATACTCTCGCGTGTACCAAACTGGAAATCAAGTTAACCTAACAGGTAGTATTGGTAGCGGATTTGCTTCCGATCCTTTTGATGATGTTGCAACCACATCCAACAACTATGGTATTCAAGGTACCTTCAAAGCCACTGATAAGGTTGTTGTGAGTGGTTGGGCTGGTTTCTCCACTGCCGAAGCAGAGTCTGGTGTGAACATAGGTGCAGACGCTGATATCTTCTATTGGGCTGCTAACGTAGGTATTAAAGATATTGGTGGAGAAGGTAATGTTTTAGGTCTGATTGTCGGTCAGTCTCCTAAAGTCACCAATAACGATATCGCTGCTCGTGAAGATGATGATACTTCCTTCCACTTAGAAGGTTTGTATAAGATGAAGATTTCTGACAATATCGCCATTACTCCCGGTTTGACGGTAATCTTTAACCCCGAGCACAACGATAACAACGATACCATCTATGTAGGTACAGTTCGTACCACCTTTAAGTTCTAAAATTCACGATTTTAGACTGTTATTAGTTAAAAAGCCCGTCTACTAGACGGGCTTTTTGTTTTTGCGCGCAAGTCTTAATTGTTTTCAACTTAAGGCGAAAACCTCCTATGGCTTTCTGCCGTGGAGCCTCCCATGCTCTAGTTAGTGTTAGTGTAGCGTTTCCACAGGACAAACTACCCCTTCCTTACCTTCTGGATTGTCAATCAACACCTTCTTTTTCTGGAACGGGATCGTAACCACCAGGGTGAAATGGGTGACATCGGCAGATACGACACATAGCTAACCACCCACCATGCCACACACCAAATTTTTCAATGGCTTGGATTGCGTACATAGAACAAGTTGGTTGAAAGCGACAACTTGGTGGAAATAAAGGAGAAATAAAAGTTCGGTAAAATTGGATTAGCCAAATTAATAATAATTTCATTGCCGTCACCTAAATCGAATAAAGTGGTAATAAAGGTTAGTAATATGGAATGGTAATTGCTGAGCTTATTTCCCCAGTTAACATCTATCCCCCTATTATGGCTGCAAATTGGCAGCGTAGGAACTTGGCTATCACTCGTCCTCTTTGTCGCATGGGGTGCAAGTCATTTTGCCCAGGCTAACTCAGAAATTATCCGTAAGATAGTACATATTGGTACTGGTAATGTTATTTTAATAGCTTGGTGGTTCAATATACCTGCTAATGTGGGCATTACGGCGGCAATTTGCGCTAGCGCAGTGACCTTATTGTCTTATCGATTACCCATTATTCCGGGAATTAATAGTGTCGGAAGACAAAGTTTAGGGACTTTCTTTTATTCTGTTAGCATTGGTATTCTTATTGCTTGCTTTTGGCATTTTAACCAACCCCAATATGCAGTTTTAGGAATTATGGTAATGACATGGGGAGACGGGTTAGCAGCGTTAATTGGTCAACGCTTTGGCGAACATAAGTATAAAGTACTAGGGGCAGAAAAAAGTTGGGAAGGTTCCCTAGCTATGTGTTTAGTTAGTTGGATAATTTCTTTATTGATATTAATGGCTATACAGGGTAATTTCTGGCAGACTTGGTTAATTTCTGCGACCGTGGCATTAGTAGCTACGGTTTTAGAAAGTTTTTCTTTTTTGGGCATTGATAATCTAATTGTACCCTTAGGAAGTGCAGCCTTAGCTTTCACGTTAGTTCATATATTCTTTTAGTTAGATTGTTGTCAGATTCAAGCTATTGATTTTTCAACAGTTTCCGAGCCTAATCATGATGTAGTGCTCTAGCGAAAAGAACATATTTGGATCAATAGTTATTAACAGCTAAATTTAATTAAGCTATTACCTACAACGAATAGATAATACTGGAGTGACTTTGACCACGCGCGATCGCTGTGACTTCATCTATAACTTTGCCGCCAGTCCAAAATGGAATGATAAGCTTACCGTGAGTCCAATCAAGTATAGAAAGCAGAACGTTGCATAATGAGAATATGAATTAGGGTGAATATTTATGCAATGTCCGCGCGTTGTAAATCTAATCATATCCGTCCTGTAGCAGGATAACTGCCGTAAGCGACTACGGTAGTCTCAGGTAAGATACCCAACCTCGAGAATAGCTCTGCGAACGCTTTTGAATCTAAATTCATGCTCATGTCGGGCTTCATTAAATCCGAGAGTATGTTCCAGAAAACTGCGCCTGAAATATGTGCGTCCTTGCAGGCTTCTGGGTTCATATTAGCTTCAATGATACGCACAGATGGATAATTGAGTATCTATCAAACTATCTGGGCAGCTATAGTTAAGCATTAGCCTTATTCTCTGTTTAATTTATTTGCTGTGAAGAACTATTTTTGGCGTTGCATAATAGAGGGATGATTTCACTAAATTTTCAACGATTTCTCAATGGTTTCAAACGCTAATTCATCCCGCACTTATGCAACGCCATTGGCACATTGTCAAATTCCTTGCAGATGACAAGGACTACGAAGTAAAAACCGAGTATACAAAAGATATATAAAATACATTGTCCAGACTGCAAGTCTAGGAGGATTATAAAAAATGGGAAACGTCGAGGTAAACAAAATCACATTTGTGTAAATTGCGAACGCCAATTTATACATATCTATAATCCACCAAAAGGATACTCAAATGAGATCAAACAAGAATGCTTAAAAGCATAGGTTAATGGCTCGGGATTTAGGGCTATTGAACGCCAAAAAGCAGTTCATCACACAACCATAATTAGTTGGGTAAAACAAGTTGGTGAAAAATTGCCAGATGCACCATCAATACAGGATATCCCAGAAGTTGCAGAACTGGACGAATTAGAAACTTTCGTCGGTTAAAACAAAACAAAATTTGGTTGTGGACAGCAGTAGACCATTTCCGCCAAGGAATTTTAGCTTGGGTACTGGGAGACCATAGTGCAAAAACCTTTCAACCTTTGTGGGATATTGTCTACCTCTGGAAGTGCTATTTTTATGTCACAGATGGATGGAAAGTTTACGCCAGTTTTGTTGAACCAGGAGACCATATTATTAGCAAAACATATATGACCAGAGTAGAAGGGAAAAACACACGTTTACGTCATTATCTCTCACGTCTACATCGAAAAACATTATGCTACTCTAAATCCGTAGATATGCTTCAGCACTCTATTCGATTGTTACTTTATTACTTTAAGTATATAAAAATACCTGTATTTGGTTGATTCATCCCGCAAATATCCAACGCCCGTAATTGTTGGGTTCAGTCATGGGTTAGTTTTCTGAAGATACTTGCAATTAATTTCTATCTTTGATGCTAAGAACAACAGCCAATTGCGCCTAGTACTCGAACGAGTACTCTTTGAGACAATATATGACTGATTTACAGCTTCTATTTAAAGAGATAGATAGAGTCGAAAACGAATCCCAGTTGCGGTCGCACCTCGCACCACAAATCGGCAAGTATTTTACTGCTACGCCATCAGGAGTATTTTTCTTTGATAGCCTTTTGAGCAATTATAAATTTAAAATATCCTCAAAATTGCTCTGTCTACCGAGCATATTCCTTTTTTCTCACTCTAGGCAGAAGAGAAATAGAAATATGGATGGATTCTTTCATCAAAAATGGAATCAGTGAAGTAATTAATTATCTGTATGAGTTTAGAGAAACCGTTATATAAATCAGATATATTAATCACCTTCAACCAAGGTTGAATTAGATGAAAAAATACCGTTGGTTGAATGATTAAACGAAGATTGTCCAGAATACTATTCCAACTATTACCTTTTTACCACCATGGACAAAGTTAAGTATTATAAATGGGGGTGGAGGGACTTGAACCCTCACGACCGCTTAAGGTCAACGGATTTTCATTCTCTTGCAGCTTTCGCCACTGCCTCATCATAATTATTTATGTTAGGTTTTGAGAATTGGACTCTCTCTTTACCCTCGGCTTTACGTTAGGGTAGCTCCCGTCGAGTCTCTGCACCTTCCGTATTAGCCCTCTGTTATTTATTACCTGCTAGTTATAACTGGCAAATAACATATGACAAGTGACCAATTTGGCTTGGCTCAGGATTGCCTTGTCTGTTATCAGATTTAGGTTTCCCTGAATTTGAGAACTTACACTTACAGGATTTCTCCTCTAAGGCTCAATTTCTTAAGTCCGTAGCGTCTACCATTCCGCCACACCCCCAGATGTATTTATCTGGGACTTGCTGTTTTTTTGGAGTCAGCAAACATCTCTTTATTTATTTGACCATTAAATGTGTATTTTGTCCAATAAAATCTGAATTTTTTTTTCTCATTAGGTTTTTGGTGTGTTTTTACAATACTTTGAGGGTTTTTCATATCCTGTGTATTGTAGTTAACCTGGATTCAATTTACCCGATAAGACTAAAGCGATCACTCTTTTTGATTATCTAGGATATTTACCTAATTGCTGTTTATTCAGAGGAGGGGCAAAAGTAATAGAGTGAATGCATAATTAAATAAAATTAATAAATCTGTATAAATGCTTCCCAGTGTAAGTTCTTCTTCATTAATCAAGAATAGCTTTTATCAAAACTCTGCTTTTAGCAAACGTTTTTCGCGTTGCTGCAGCTGGTACTGTGGTATTGCAGTTTAGCCGCTTATTTTATGATTATTGTCCCCAGCCAAATCGTTTAGCCAGGAGGGTTGGTTTGGCTTTGGTTGGCATAATGGCTGGTTTTGCTAGTAGCCATAGTAATTTAGCCCATATAGCCGTTAGTATGCCCATTTTTGTGGTTTTAACTATATTTTTACTGCTATGCGGTACTGTGAGCGGTTATATTTACTCCCGCTTAAGTAAAATAAATATTATGACAGCAATGCTTGCCACTGTACCTGGTGGAGTTGGCGTCATGGCTGCGATCGCAGCAGATTATAATAAGAATGTAGCTTTAGTCGCCTTGGTACAAGCAATTCGGGTGACATCTGTAGTTTTGTTAATCCCCTTGGTTGCTAGAACTTCCACTGGTCATTTTTTTAGAGCGCCAAACACAAATGGCGATTTTTTTAGCTTTCAGGCTGGAAACTTAGGACTACTAGGGTTATTGCTGGTGGTAACGGCAATTGGGGTACATGTAGCGAAATTGTTTAAAATACCAGCAAGTGATTTTTTTGGTGCTTTACTAGTAGCGCTCGCTTTTAATGCCACCCTCAATTTATTGCCTTTTGTAGATTATATTCAATTTACTCCTCCCCGTTTGATTCAATTTGCTGGTCAATTGCTCTTGGGGATTACTATTGGCGAATACTGGGGCAATAATTCTAATTTCGGGAAAAATACCGTTGCTTATGCCTTCATGTGCGTTAGTATGACCCTAAGTGCAGGAGCGTTCGCTAGTTTATTAGCGATGCAATTAACATCCTGGGATTGGTTAACCTGTCTATTGGTAACAGCTCCAGGGGGTTCAGCCGAAATTATTTTAGTTGCTTTATGAGTAAATAATAAGGATGCGACTCTTTTAGTAAGACGGGGAGTGGAACTTAGACAGGTATTGGAACAGGTGGAGGGGTAGTAGAACAACGAGCTTTGAGAACTTGCTTGCTCAAAGGAATACCACTAGAGTACAAAGCCAGGTGATTGGGTTTATGTTCTTTTTGTAGATGAAACTGCCAATACTCATCCCAATGGCCACTGATGTATAAAGAACCCAGGGGTCAAACAGCCTCAGCACCCTCATGGTCCATCTAGCCCCAGTGATATCCATCCTGTCTTTAATCTGGTGGCGACAAGCACCCTCAATCACCCCCGTGGCCATGGGGAATCCAGCTTTTAAGTAATCGTGATATTTGAGGTATTTGGCATTGTTAAGTAAATATCTAGCACAGGTATCCACGGGTTTACCTTCTTGGGGGTGAGTTTGGGTAAAGTCGCACTGCGGCGCATACCTGGGGCAACTGAACTTAATTTACCTTCAAGGATAAGCTGTAAACGTTTGCTCTCCCAAGCTTCTGGCTGTGTTGAAGTCTGATAATAAAAGACAAATGCAGCTTTCCACAAATACTCAATCACATGGATAATATCCCTGTCTTAGTCCATGAGAGAGAATATTGCTGTGCTGGTAGATTAAACTCCCCATCCAAAGGAAATAGGGTATTTATCTTTCTTCCTCCATAACCGATTCTATTGGCGATTACTGTGCCAAATACTGTGGTCAATTTCCGCGACAATTTTTTCTTGTGTGTTCTGTTTACTGAGTCTGTGCCTGCACACTCTGCCTCTATGTCATCTTGACTGCGTTTATCAAAATATCTTTGTTTGTAACAACCGTGTCAATAGTTCGTATACATTCTCAAGTAACTTACTCTCTATCTGGGAGTGTTCTAACCCACAAATGCTGTCTGAGTCTAACCAACTAACTATCTGTTCAAATAGTTCTCGTGCTTGTGACCAAAACATACCTTGATTTGATGTAGATCCTTGCATAGGGTGTGGAACTGTTCCTGTTTTTTCACTTTTTACAAGCCAATTCCATCAAGTACATTTTTGGCTGTCAATACTACTGTGGTTGACTTGTCATTTATTATTCTTATATCATACTCCCTACGACCAAAATAGTCGCACCCAAATCATAATGTGGAGGTTGTGACAGCAGGTCACTTAGTAAGATTGATTGCTATCAATAGTTCTCTACCATTATGGCTATTTTTATTTCGCCGTCTTGATCGTTCTCTGCAATCTGTACCAGATTAATTTTCACTTAGCCTTCTTTCTCGTAAAGATAGTGACAGTTTATTTTCGCAAACGCAAATACCCTTGAATATACAGTTGCATTAATTGGATATTAGATCATATTTTTTCTGATATTCTACGTTTTTGGGAAGCAGATATAATTCACAATTTGAGTAGATTTGTTAGTAAACAAATACAAATTAATCTCAGTTGAATAGTGAATAATTTTAGTCCTATTTTGAATTGTAGATTGAATTTGATTCAAACAATACTAGAAAAGCTATTAATTAGCAGTTTAAAAGTAATGTTTGAATTATGTATTATCTTCTTTCAACTTAGTGCAATTATTATGTTGTTAGAATCATCAGTTGCTCTGATGGCTCTATTAGTAGGTTATGTAAAAGTTATCAGCAAGACATAAAACATATATTCTCTACCAATAAGCATCATATCAATCTCATTTTTAGCGAGAACTATTTTTGCATGAATCAGCAAATATTATCGAAAAAGCTAGAACGATTGCCAGAATTTTTATTAACTAGTTTATTCGGATGGATACCATCTATTCTGTTGGGACCGCAGTTCAGAAAATTAACATATCGTTTACTTTACCCTCAGCTTCCCTGGAAAGTTTTTATTGAGCAGAATGTTGATTTTTTTGGTATTAATTCTATAGAAATTGGTAAGAATGTATATATCTTTAAAGGGGCGCGTTTAGATGTACGGGGACATAAAAATAATCGATTACGTTTAGGGAATGGAGTAGCAATTGAGCGAAATGTAGAAATCGGTTTTTTAGACAACACTAATATGGATATTGGCGAAGAAACATTCATCGGTCCCAATGTTTGTATTGGTGGTCCCGGGGATATAACAATCGGAAAACGCTGTTTAATCGCTGCACACACAGGTATTATTGCTAATAACCACAAATTTAATGATTTGTCTATAGCTATTAAAGACCAAGGTGTGACTCGCAAGGGAATTGTCATTGAAGATGATTGTTGGTTAGGTCATGGTGTCACAGTACTAGATGGTGTCACCATTGGCAGGGGAAGTGTGATTGGTGCCGGAGCGGTGGTAACAAGAAGTATTCCTCCCTTCTCTGTGGCTGTGGGAACTCCAGCTAGGGTTATTAAGAGTCGTAAACCCCAAGAAGTGGGAGCTTGCCATTAGTCAATCTGACTGAGGCTTCTGAATTATGAAGTTGGGGCAGGGAGTGAGTGACACGTGCGACTCAGCCTCTTGTTGAAAACGCCAGAGCTTCAAACACTGAATTTCAAGGAGTTCCAAGGCTCAAGCCTTGGAACTAGATTTGTTGTAAAGATTAAGACTTAACTAAGTTAGTTTTTACCTTAAGTTGGCACTAATGGGGAACGGGTGTGCCCTAAGTGGCTTGCCTTGACTTGTACTGAGGGTAGTCGAAGCCGAAAGAAGTCGAAGGGGGAATGAAAATCCAACTTAGGTAACTCATGATGAAAACAATTTTCATTGGGACTGCCTCATTAAAAAAGATCAAAAGGTATGCTTCGAAGCCATCCCTACCTTTTGGAAACATTTACTGTTCGTGCTCGTCTGAACAAGCACTAGCTGAATAGCTTCTAGCCTGGGACATTTACTAGGTACACCGATCACTAACAGCAAAAGTCAATACCATCAAATACCATAGTTTCTGGGAAAAGGGACGAGATTTAGGTAAGATAATACAAGTTATATTTTTTCTGTGTTGTAGATACGGAAAGCCTTTCATACCCAACTTGAGACATTCCTATGTTGACTTTAAAAATCGTAGTTTATATCGTAGTTGCCTTCTTTGTCAGCCTTTTTGTCTTTGGATTCTTGTCTAGCGATCCATCTCGTAACCCTGGCCGCCAAGATTTAGAGTAAAGGATTATACTCGTAATCCTTTACTGCCAAAAGGCTTAAGATTTATTGATGTAAGTCCCCTATTTCTTCAGAAAATAGCCACATTTATCAAAAGTTACGGGGCAGTTGTCCCAGGCTTGGCAGAAAACTTGTCGGAAGGCAAAATTTTACCTGTTCTACCTTCCGACTATTCATTTGGCTATACGCTCTTGCTTAATAGTGCTGAAATATGCTTCACTCATTTCTGCCGCCCGCAGTCCCTCCTGTTTTAGGAAATTTAACTAATAACCAAAATTTAGATCTCAATCACTCTAATCTCGGTCGGAATCAGAACCAATCTCCTTCAACCGGTTTAGAAACTAAAAATAAAGATAAAACTAATCATTCTCATTCCTCTCAAGTCATTAATAAAATATCTAGGGAAAGATTAATTGCTGGTAAAGCTTTATCAACCCCCAGTTCACCAGAAGCATTGCCACCAGAGTTTTCCCCCCCGAGAAAATTAGAAAAAGTAACGCCCCTTCTTGGAAAGTCTCGCGTTGGGAAACCTAGACGCAACAGCTTTCCCCTAGGCAACCAGTTATCAGTAGGTTATCCCGTGCAACCTACCTATGGAAGAGCAGGCAATAGGGAATTCTCCCTACCAGTAGAGGAAGCAAAAACTGGGCGTTCGCAAAATACAAGTGTTAAATCTAGTAATAATTCAGCTACACAAAACCCAATACAAATTAAATTTAACTCTTCAGGTAAGACAACACCAGCAACTATAGAGTTTAAATCTCGTCAACCAATATCCCAAGCGACCCAACCAGAAACGAAAAATCCCCAAAAAACCAAACTGGATTCACCAAATAGTAACCAAGAGCCAGTAAACACAGAAAATACCCCTACCCCCAATAGACGGGTGATAGAGGTAATTGCCGATCGCCAAGAATATGACGAACAAAGACGTATAATTACCGCCGAGGGTAAAGTTGTCGTCAGGTTTGATGGGACAGTGGTAGATGCCGAACGCCTACAGGTAAATTTGGATAATTCGATTGCTGTGGGAGAAGGTAATGTTGCTTTAGCTAGGGGCGACCAATTACTGCGGGGAGATAAATTCACCTATAACTTTATTCAAGATAGGGGAGAACTCCAAGGTGGTAAGGGAGAAATATTTATCCCCACGGCAGGCAGGGATTTTTCCTTCTTACCAACAGATGTGACAACAGGGGGAATCACAGAACCAATTAGCGATCGCATTCGTGCTAATCAGCCCTTAACAGCCAGCAGTCCCGGAGCGGTGAATTTCACCATTGGCGGTGTGAGTAATGTTAGTAACCTACCCACTCCCAAACAAGGAGGAGTGGTGAAAAAGGTACGATTTGAAGCTGCACGGGTTGATTTCTATCCCCGTGGTTGGCAAGCTCAGGATGTCACACTGACTAATGACCCCTTCTCACCCCCAGAATTAGAAGTACGGGCAAAAAAAGTTACCCTCACCCGCAAATCTCCCTTGAAAGCTAGAATTAAAACCCAAGGGCAAAGATTAGTCTTTGACCGGGGCTTGAGCTTACCAATTCCCAAAAACTCCCAAACCATTGATCGCCGAGAAAGAGATGTAACACCAGGCTTAGTTTCCTTCGGCTTTGATGGGGATGAACGGGGAGGTTTATTTTTAGAACGTCGCTTTCAAATCCGGAGCACAGAAACATCTCGTTGGAGCATTACCCCACAATTTTTCGTCCAAGAAGCCACAGAAGGACCAAGTAATATTGCTTCTGTATTTGGACTCAAAAGTAGACTGAATTTTGACTTCAGCGAAAGAACTGTATTGGAGGGTACAGGCTCCCTTACCAGTTTAGATTTAAGCCAGGTAGAGGACAACTTAAGGGCAAATCTCCGTCTTCGCCAACAGTTGGGGAATTTGCAAAACCCCCACAACTTGACTATGCAATTTAATTATCGCGATCGGCTTTTTAACGGTACTTTAGGCTTCCAAACAGTCCAAAGTAGCATCGGAGGTATTCTTACTTCTCCAATAATACCCTTAGGCAAAGGTATTAATTTTAGCTACAAAACTGGGGCTCAGTACATTACAACTGATACAGATCGCCAAGATTTACTAGATGCAGTCAGGGATAATAACCGCGTTTCCCTAGGGCGTTTTCAAGGTAGTGCAGCTCTTAGTGGGGGTTTATTATTGTGGCGAGGAAAAGGATTACCACCAACAGCAAAGGAGGGACTACGATATACACCGAATCCAGTAGTACCTTTTTTAACAGCATATGCCGGGGTTACTGGTACTAGTAGTTTTTACACCAATGGGGACAACCAAAGCACTTTAATTGGAAGCATAGGATTACAAGGGCAGTTGGGTTATTTTTCTAAACAATTTTTCGACTACACAGGCTTTAATATTAGCCTGTCCCAAGGTATAAATAGTGGAACATCACCATTTCTATTTGATCGCAATGTTGATACTACAGTGTTAAGTGCGGGTATTACCCAGCAGCTTTATGGTCCTTTGCGTGTTGGATTTCAAACTACTATAAACTTAGATACCGGAGAAAGTAGTACCACCGACTACATCTTAGAATATAGTCGGCGGACTTATGGGATTACTTTTCGTTACAATCCGGTTTTAGAGCTAGGTGCAGTTAGTTTCCGCATCAGTGACTTTAATTGGACTGGTGGAACGAACCCCTTTGACCCTTCGGAAGTTAAACCCGTTGTTGGTGGGGTGAAACGCGGTAATTAAATTACTAACTGATACCATCAATCCACTGTTAACAGTGAACTGTGAAAAGTAAATAGTGATCAGTAAAATCCTTGGGTCTAAATCCTCTACCATACGCTCTCAGACATGATAACTGATTTAAGGTATCGTTTATGCAATTTCGATATTTTAATTAGGGATTCTCTTACGCACGGGTAAGAGATGATAATTAGCTAAATGCTCATGAATTTCCAATGCTTTATAGTTCAAGTCCTTAGCTAAATCCTGAACTTGTAGTTTTGTAGACAGTGCAGGGGTTATCTCTTGACGCACAATACATAAAATTTGCGGTTCAGCTACCAGTAATACTTGGGGAATATAACCATCTTGTATCAGGAGCAAAATTTCTTGGGCAATCATCTGAGCAAAGCGACGCTCGAACTCTACCACATGACTTTCCCGGCGTTCATCATATGCATGGGCTTGACTGCCTGAGGCTTGATTGCGTCCAGTTTTCACACTTGCCCATAATTCCTTACCCTGGGATTCCTGAATAGGATTCAAGATACTTTTTTGTTCCACCAAATTCGGTCCAGACTCATATTCGGGAAATTCTCCCCAGTCTAGAGTTAGGAACCTCCCTCTGGTTTTATTCATAACAGCAACCAGGACTTGATTCATTAGTTAACCCCCTCTTTTTCCATTGGGGAATAGTTGTCGATTATATCTTTACGAATAGCAAAAAAATTTGAGGAATTTGTGAGGAAGGTAACCCGGATTTCTCACAAGTGAGAAAAAAACACTTGGATGAGCCAGATTTAGGATAAATTAATTGGCACATTGTCAAATTCCTTGCAGATGACAAGGACTACGAAGTAAAAACAGAGTATACAAAAGATATATAAAATACATTCAAATTGAAATATACTTAAATCAGAACAAAATAGTGATAAAAATTGACACACCAACTAGTTGGGTTAAATCAAGTAAATTAACCCAGCAGGACAGTTATTTCAAATCAGAGAGCGCTATTACTTATTAATCCAATCATCTCATTAACCAGAGCAAGCACTACTAATTGCAATTAAAACTAAAACTCGTTCTTTGCAAATCGTAATCACAGCCCCTAGCTTTAAGAATTTTGTGCGTATAGTTCCAATTGTTGCATTTTTGAATTCTGTATTTACTAAGCACTTTTCTCCCAGGTTATTCAGTAAAATGTAGGCAATAGCTGTAAACCATAAACGTAATTGGTTCCCCTCAAATGTATGTGTACTTGTTCTATCACTTTGTAAATCTAATTTTTGTTCTTTGAGATAATTTTCCGGCGTTGCCTCGCGGACAGTCTTTTTGAGTATAAAGTCGCCATTGGTATAATCGACCTTGGCTACTACACGACGACTACGGCTCCAACTGTCTAATGTTTGATAGTCAACAGAACAATACCAAACTGAGTTATTAACAAAGGCTGCCGCATCTTTTTTTAAATCTGCTTCTCCAGGAAATAAGCTTTTAAAAAACTCTACTATGGGTTATATCTTTTGTGAATATTCTTGGGATGCACGATACTGAATTGGTTGCGATAGCTGGAGTAGACGAGGATTTTCAGCAAGTCAGAACACATAATCAATATCAGTTTCATCTTCACACCAAGCCATTATCTCTTCTCTGGAATAAGCACTATCCCCACGGATAATAATTTTCACCTTTTTCCATGGAGAGCGTATTATTTTGATTACTCTTTGTAATTATTCTAACCCCCATGGTGCCGGGTCTAAGTTGGATGCACGAAGTTTTGCAGCAAGTAAATGTCTACCACAAAAAAGATAAAGGGGAGCATAACAATATCCTTTGTAATACGGATTAAAGAATCTTTCTTCTTGATGACCATGAACTAAATCATCCGTCACATCTAAATCTATTATTATCTGTCGCGGTAGCTGATGATAAGATTCTAAAAATAGCTCAACTAAAAGTGTTTCTATCGCCTTAGCATCATAGTCAATACGATGATACCGACTATTTTCTCTTGAAGATACGTCTTCTGGACAATGTTCGAGACGATTTAAGGTGCTTTTCCCCGCCAAAGTCGTTAATTCTTGTTCTGAGTTAATAAGCTTTCCTACCGCAAGTGGGAATATTGGAGCGTGACGTAGAATTTCATGGTCATTTATGTCTTCATACCCCATGATTAAGCCATATATATATCCTTTGTGCAATTAAGTTATGAACTGGATATAAAACTTTATTGGGGTCTCGGTAATCTTTGAAACATCTTGCAAATCGTGATGTTATTTCTCTTTTTCTGTCTAGTTCCGCAATGAATGTTAACTAACCCTGCATCCGATGTTACAGGCTCTCCCTTTAAATTGACTACAACTGGACATGACTTTACTTGTCCAAATACAAACTGTTCCGGTATAGAATGATTTTTATTTGGGGTCATCCTTTTAACTGCTGAGATTCTTTTGCAATATACATACATTTTGGCAGTTTTAGACCCCTATTTTTTCAATCTTGGTGAGAAATCCGGGTTAGGAATAGTAGCAGGGTTAATTGATGAAATAGGAATAGTTGAAATAATTAATTCTAAACTAGGAATAGATTCTCCTGAGAAGATTGCATCGGGGATATTAGTCAAAGCTCTTTTAATTAATGGATTGGGATTTGTATCAAGATATTTATATTTATTCAGTCAATTGTTTGATGATAAAGGGATAAAAATGTGATGAATATAAAACGTGGAAAGAGATTATTTAAATGATGAGAAAATTGGAATCGTCATGGATAAATTATATAAATACGGATTAAGTAACCTGTTTCTAAAAAGAGTCTTATCAGTAATTAATAAATTTAAAATAGATACAAAATATTCACATCTGGATTCAACATCATTTCATCTACATGGAGAATATGAAAATGATGATGTGAATGAAAAAGAATAAATTACTAGAGTAAGACCAATAATTATAACTAGAGGATATTCCCGTGACCATAGACCGGATTTAAAGCAATGCGTTTTAGATTTAATTACGAGTAGTGATGGAGATATACCATTATTAATGAGAGGGGTAGAAGAGATATAAATCCGAAAAAAGCAAGCTGGAAGATTTATTTGAGTGCGACTAATTTAGTTGACAAACAGAAGTTAGAGCCATCCGAAATTATTACAAATTAGAAGAATCAACAATCTTGTGAAAGAGGATTTTGATTTTTGAAAGACCCTTTATTTTTTGCTGATAGCTTCTTTGTTGAAAATACTGAACGAATTGAGACGATGTTATTTTTAATGTCTTTGTGTTTGTTAGGTGATTTATAAGAAAGAATTTACCAATGAAAGTAAGATGTAATGTTGATGAGTAAAAAAACAGGGGCAAGTATTTTGGACTATGCTAGACCCACCAGAGGAACTCAAATCATTAACAAGATCACAAACAAATAGAAGACTTGCGGTTGGCAGCATGGAAAATGAATGGAGTAGAACGTCGGGGCTTTCAAGCTCAGATGACGTTGAAATATTGCCAAGGTAGAGCAAGGTTAGCACAAACAGTATTGGGTTGGGGTAGAGAAAATATAGAGTTAGGGTTACCGGAAAAAAGAACAGGGATAATCTGTGTGGGATTACAATCAGCCTTTAGCACAGCAAAGCGTTGCCAGGAGAAACAACCTCTTCTGTTGTGGCATTATCCCTGGGACAAATTGCAGAATCTGATTCTCAACAAGACCCAACATTTAAAACTTCCTTAGCCTATACCCGGTTAACAGCAACATCGGCACTAGAAAAACTCAAAGAACAGGGATTTAGCCAGGAGCAATTGCCTTGCGCCAGTACAATGGCACAAGTATTGAATCGAATTGGCTATGGTCTTCGTAAAGTAGTAAAAGCCAAACCTCAAAAAAAATTGCACAAACGGATGATATCTTCAACAACATCAAAGAATTTGAGCCGGAATCAACAAACAAGCCTCAAAGTCAAACGACTAAGTATGGATTGCAAAGCTACGGTTAATATCGGGGGTTATTCTCGTGGTGGAAAAACCAGAGGAGACAATCAAGGTGAGGATCATGATATGGGATGCACAGAAAAATATACTCCCTGTGGGATTCTTGATGAAGATAGTGGGCAATTCTTCTATATTAACTTTGGTAGTTGTTCTTATAAAACCAGGGATTTTATTGTTGATACTCTAATTGAATGGTGGAAGACAATGACACCAGAACAAAAGCAGGATACCGAACTGATACAAATTACAGTTAATAATGGTCCGGAAAGTAGTGGAGTAAGAACTCAATAAAAAAAAAGGATGGTTGAGTTTGTTGATCTCCTAAATATACGAATTCAATTGCTTTACTATGCTCCTTACCATAGTAAATACAATCCCATAGAGGGTTGTTGGGGTATTCTTGACCAGCATTGGAATGGGGGGGGGGCGAAGCTTGTTGATGTTGAAGTCATGCTTTCCTGGGCTTCGAGTATGACTTGGAAAGGCTTATATCCTATGTTGAGTTTAAGTAAAACTGTTTACCAAAAAGGGATTTCTTTAACAAAGAAAGCTATGAAACAAGTCGAGTCTAGATTACAGCGAAATCCACTGTTGCCCAAATGGGATATCTTGATTCAACCGCTTTAGCTGGTAATTTCTTGTTCAAAGAATTACCTTAGTTTATAATCTCGGTCAAAGGCAACTAAGGAATACCTTAAAAATAATAAAAACCGGAACCAAAAATAAATTAGGTAAGTTAACCATGACTCCTACATTAAGATGAGTCTTTCAATGCTTTCAAGGTATCCATCTTTTAACTTTAGATGGTGTTAATCAAATTGTTAATTTAACGTCATCAGGCCATTTCATTTTGAGTTGTCTGCCATCATCTTGCCGAAAATATTATTTGCTTTCTTAACTTAACAAAATTTTGAACCCAAATAAAAATTTATCAACATCTGAAGGCTCATTTATTGCTCCTCAATTTTTGAGTGCTCATATTACCGATTTTATGGTCAAATTTATTCTGTTTAATTAATTGAATTTTTAAATATATTTGTTCTGTACTCTATTTATTAATCATTATGATTCTTGTGTTTTTATTTTGCTTGTAATTCCTTTGTACTTCAAATTGAAGTGCGGAATGTGGGTATAATTCTTTCTGTTTGTTTTCTGGCTTGATTTCAGATGCCTAAATCTGTTGGATAGCTAATATCAATTGGCGCACAAGTCGCATCTAATATTAATTTACCTAGATTTGTTGGTTCTAAAACCTTTTGTGTTTCTTTTTTTCGTCTCCTTCCTCAAAGCTCGCCTATTGTATTTTTTTACCATCATCTGATTGACTTTATTCACCACATTGGCACTGATTATTTCACGAAAATCTACTAGCATAGATGCATCAAATGGTGCTTCATTTATATAAGATGACATTCCTATAAAGTACTGTAGAGAAGGGTTATCTTTTATTTGTTCTACTGTTTCCCTATCGCTTATCCCCAATTTCTCTTTGATTATTAATGCACCTAATGCCATGGGAAATGACTTTGGTGGTGCCCCCATCTCTTCGGAGAAAAGGCTCGCATATTCATCTTCAAATTCTTGCCAGGGTATCAAATCAGCCATCATTACCCACCTATTTTCACAAGACAACTTCCCCTCAAATGGCAGAAGGAACTTTGATGCTGAAATTTGAGTTTACTTCAACAAGTAGTACATAAGCACTAATAATGCCAGTAACAATACTGGTCTTGTTATGCATGGGTTTTGTGCTATTTTATCCTTTTTTCTTGCATCTAAATATATTTGTCTGGTCTGATATTCCCACAGCAACTACTTTTTCTCTTTTTTCAGCAAACCCTAATTAGTCAGGGATTAACACCAATTTATAGTTTTATGGGATATCACATTATGGGGGATCATGCTGCCTTTAACTTGTATCCCCTCGCCCTACTATACAAGATTTATCCCAGTGTATATTGGTTCTTTGCTGTACAAGCGATCGCTCTAGCGATAGGGGCATTACCCACTTGGAATTTAGCCATACAAGCTGCTTTAAAGGTACTACAAGCCACAGCCATGGCAATTGCTTACCTATTATACCCAGTAGTATTTAACATTAATCTATTTGACTTCCATCCATAAGTCATGGCTTTGCCTGTATTACCAGCAGCAGTTTGGTTTGCTCGTCAAGGTAAATTTGTCTGGTTCTGTGCCAGTGTTGTCTTTATTCTGGGTTGTAAAGCTGTTTTATCATTTACTGTTGCAGCTATGGGTTTATGGTTACTGATATTTGAGAAACGACGGTGGTGTGGTGTTGTGGCAATTTGTGCCGGTGTTACCTGGTTTGTGGTTAGTTCTCAACTAATTATTCCCTTTTTTAGTGGTAGAGAAGCCCCAGCAGTGGGACGATACAGCTACCTGGGTAATTCTGTTCTCGAAATCGCTCAAAATTTATTCTTAAAACCAAGATTAGTTTTTGGTAAGTTGTTATTCCCAGATAACTTAGGATATTTACCCTTGTTGCTTGCTCCAGTAATTTGGGGCTTATCTTGGACTGGAATTAAACCCTTAGTAGGTGCTGTACCCTGTGTGGCTTTAAATTTACTTGCAGATTATCAACCACAAAAATATTTAGTTGATCAATATTCCTTGCCAGCTTTGCCATTTTTATTGCTAGCTGTAATCTCGAGTCTAGCAGCAGGTAAAGGATGGTTCCAGAATCCCAAAGCAATTATTGCCTCGAGTTTAGTCACATTTGTCTGGTTGGCAAAATTTACCTATTTTGGCGATAGATATCTAAAATATTTGAGTACTTGGCAAGAAACAAGGGAAGCAATTAGCTTAATAGACAGTCAAGGTAGTGTCTTAACTAGTACAAGAATAGCATCTCATTTAAGTCACCGTCCCTTAATTGAATTAACCGATTATCATTCTCTACCTAGTGATTTCAAAAAATATGATTACTTCTTGTTGGATTTAAGTCTTAGTAGGGATTCTGGGAAAAATAAAACACGGTTTAATAACTTCTTAAATAAAATTCAGCAAACTAATCTTTTTTCTGTCAAGTATCGAAAGGATGAAGTCTTTTTGTTTACTAAAAAATAATTTGTCCAGACAATTGAGAGTATTCAGTTATATGAATCTAAATTCTACTGCTCAGTGTGGAAGAAGTTGAAAGCAAATTTTTGGGATTCATAACTTTAATTGTTCAACAACTCTCCTGTCTGTCTCACATTAACCAAGGTATTTGCACACATAATCCCCGATGCAGCTACCGCAGGTACACCAATTCCTGGCATGGTGCTATCTCCTACGCGATACAATCCTTGTATTGGTGTGTGGGTACTGGGGAATTTTCCCTTACCTGCGGCAATACCTGGACCATAGGTTCCTTGATAACGTCGTAAATAGTGGGCATGGGTTAAGGGAGTACCAATTAATTCTAGTACCACCCTTTGTCTAATATCGGGTATTACCCGTTCTAAAGCACGGTATAAATTTTCAGCTTTTGTCCGTTTCCTTTGCTCATATTCTGTATCCCTTTTCCATCCAGCATATGGTTCTAGGGTGTAAGTGTGTACCACATGGTGTCCTGATGGAGCGAGATTTGCATCCCAAACGCTAGGAATAGAAATCATGGAAGTATTTCCTGGTACGGTAATATCCTGTTGGTTATCATTAACTACCACATGATGACCGGTTAAATTTTCTAGTCCATCTGCCTTAATTCCTAAGTGTAAATGCATAAAACTATCTACTGCGGGAGTCGCTAATGCTGCTATACGGCAAGATGAGGGTAAGTCTTGGGGATGTAGTAATTTGTTGTAGGTATCCCATATAGAGGCATTGGAAATAACTATGGGAGCTCTAAGTATTTCACCATTTTGCAATTTTACCCCCACAGTCTTACCAGACTTCACAATAATTTGCTCCACATGACATCCTAAACGTAATTTACCTCCCCACCTTTCTAATCCCCGCACTAAAGCCTGAATAATAGCTCCACTACCTCCCAATGGGTATTCTACCCCCACCCGAGAACGTTCCCCCAACATAAAAGCGACTTCCGGAGCAATGGTTCCGTTGGGTTTCAATCCAGACAATAGAAAACATTCCAAGTCAATTAATTTTCTCACCCAAGGGTCATTAACAGTAGCATCCATTACACTACCCACAGAAGCTTTTACTAGGGGTAAATTAGGCAGCATTTGCAACAATGATGGTAAGTAGCGTCCCATAAGTAGGGGGATAACTTGCCAATCAGCCCTTAAAGCCAGGGAAGGAATACCTTTGATAGCTTGGTATAGGGGCAACAAACGTTGTTCAAAATGGTGGAACTCCTTTGCCCCTTGGGGGGTAATTTTGGCTAATTCTTGGTAATAGCGATCGCTACTGCTATAAACGGGGAAAGAAACCGTAGGAAAGTGATAATGTCCCAGGGGATCATAACGTACGGTGGTTAAAGATTCCCCTAATACATCTAATACCTGCTTCAAAGGATTGAGGCTATTAGATAAACCAGAATCACTACTTAAACCACAATAAAATGAAGGACCAGAATCAAATTCAAATCCCCTTCGTCGAAAACTATGGGCTGCGCCACCAGCAAGATTATGGCTTTCACAAACTATCACCTGTTTACCGTAACGAGCTAGCAGCCCAGCCGCAGTTAGTCCACCGATACCACTACCAATTACAATCACATCCATGGTTATTCTCTTGAGGGGAGCAGGGAACAGGGGGAAAATATTAATATCTAAATTTAAAATCTAAAATCTAAAATCTAAAATCTAAAATAGTATGTCTGAACCAATAATTGAATTAAAAGGTATTTCTAAAAGTTTTGGTCATAACAAAGTATTAGATAATATTGATTTGCAAATTTATCGGGGGGAAGCACTGGGAATTATTGGTCCTAGCGGCACTGGAAAATCAACAATCTTACGGATCATTGCGGGATTAATGGAACCCGATAGTGGTGAAGTATACATTGAAGGTATGAAACGAGAAGGTTTAATTGAAGATGGTGGAGATACAGTTGGTATTGGTATGGTATTCCAACAAGCTGCATTATTTGATTCCTTAACTGTAGAAGAAAACGTAGGCTTTTTACTATATCAACACTCTAGGTTACCGCGAGCGCGTGTTCGAGATCTAGTCAATGAGAAACTAGAGATGGTAGGTTTACCAGGAACAGGAGACCTCTATCCATCGGCACTTTCGGGAGGGATGAGAAAACGGGTAAGCTTTGCTAGGGCAATTATGTCTAATCCGGATAACCCCAAGCAAGGAACAGAAGTTTTACTATACGATGAACCTACTGCAGGTTTAGACCCTATTGCTTCTACAGTGATTGAAGATTTAATCCGTCATTTACAGTCTATTCAAGGAGCCTGTAGCACCTATGCTATTGTTACTCACCAAGATAGTACAATTCGCCGCACAGCCGATAGAATAGTATTTCTCTATCAAGGTATAGTGCAGTGGCAAGGACAGGTAAATGAAATCGACAGTACAAACCATGCTTTAATTCAACAATTTATGAGTGGGAATGTATCGGGACCAATTCAGGTGGTAGGTTAATGGCAGAAGAAGATAATAACAATCCAAGAAGAAAAATTCCCTTTGTCTCTGGCAGAACTTTCAGGGAAGGTTCTGTGGGACTATTGCTATTGGTCGGATTCGCTGTATTGGGGGGAGCAATACTCTGGCTAAATCGTTTGGGTCCATCTGGTAAATCTTACAAGGCAATTGTGGAGTTCGCTAATGCTGGAGGAATGCAAAAGGGGGTGGTTGTCCGTTATCGTGGTGTGAAGGTGGGTAGAATTAATTCTATTCAACCAGGACCTAATGCTGTGGACGTGGAAATCGAAATTTACCAGCCCGAACTAAAAATCCCTAAGGATGTTATTGTTGAAGCGAATCAGTCTGGGTTGATTAGTGAAAGTGTGATTGATATTACCCCCACAAAACCCCTTCCTCCTGATTTTAAGGCAGTTAATGCTTTAGACCCAAATTGCGATCGCAACCTGATAGTGTGTAATGGCTCTCGTCTCAAAGGTAGGATTGGTGTAAGTATGGACGAGTTAATCCGTACTACTAGTCGTTTAGCTACGGTATACACAGATCAACGCTTCTATAGCAATGTTAATAATGCTTTAAAAAATACCTCTGTTGCAGCATCACAAATAGCTCAACTGAGTGGGGAACTTGCTAAGCTAACCAGAACTTCCCAACGCCAATTGGGTAGTTTTTCCACCGCAGCAACTTCTGTCTCCAAAGCTGCTGACAAAATTAGTGTGTCTAGCTCGGAAGCAGTTGATAAGTTAGGAAATACGGCAAACCAATTTGGTGCAACTGCTAAGGATATTAGTTTAACGATTAGCCAAGCCAATCAATTATTGAAAAATTTAGACGACTTGGTTGTTTCCAACCGCTCTTCTTTGGTCACAACTTTAAACAAAATTACAGCTACCAGTAATCAATTACGCGCTAATGTGGAGAGATTATCCCCTACCGTTAACCAATTAACCCAAGGAGAATTAATTCAAAATTTAGAAGCCCTTTTTGCAAATGCGGCTCAAGCTTCGGCTAATCTGAAAAATGTGACTACAAGCCTGAGCAATCCCAACAATTTACTTGTTTTACAAAAAACTTTAGATTCTGCTAGGGTAACCTTCGAAAATACTCAAAAGATTACCTCAGATTTAGATGCATTAACAGGTAATCCTGCCTTTCGTCAGAACTTAGAAAAGTTGGTTAATGGCTTAAGTAATTTAGTTTCTTCTACGCAGGAGGTGGAGCAAAAGGTAACGTTGGCCACAACCCTAGAGGAAGTAAAAACATCTGTAAATTATTCTACCAATGTTGCCAAAAAGAAGACTGAGAATCAGCCCCAGATTCAGTTAAAAATTCCTGACACAGTGTTGAAAAACGTTGACAAAAAAACTCCTTTGATAAAGGATCAACTAACAGATAAATCGTCACAAGAACGTTTATTAATTAAATTGAGAGAATACAAACAAAAAAATAAGTTAAAATAGGACAATGTATAGAACTAAATTAATTTTAGCGATCGCCTGATTTAATAGCAGCAATTATAGAAGAATAGTCTGCATACGCAAATGACATTTTCATCGCCATTTCTATAATTTGCTTAACACCTTCAATACTACGTACATTCAAATCTGCTGATTTTGCCTCTTCAATAAAGAAATCGGTATCCTTCAGTAAATGTTTTGTGGGAAAATTAGGATTATCGTAGTTATCATCCACCATCCTGGACAATTTTTTGTCAAAGGTGGGAGCGTAGAGGGCACTATCCCGCAAAATTTGCATAAATAAGTCTACCTCTATCTCATGACGCTGGATAAAACCAAGGCTGAGAGCAAATGCTGTAGTCATGGAAGCAATCAACTGACTCATGGCTAATTTGAGAGCCGAAGCACTTCCTACCCTACCGACTAACACTGGTTCTGGTCCAAAATTCTTTAACAAATCTAAGTGACGGTAATATTGTTCCCGATAAGCACCTACCATCAAAATTAACTCACCAGCTTTTGCCTCTGGGATACTACCCAATACAGGAGCCTCTAAATACTCTCCTCCTGCAATCTCTACCGCATCTTGGATTTCTTTACTTTCTGTGGGAGCAATAGTTCCCATTTGGATAATACTACGTCCTTGTACTGCGCCGGAAGAGCGATCTGAAAGTAAAACGCTGTAAATAGCTGCGGCATTGGTAAGCATAAGAATTACATAATCAGCCGCACGAATAGCTTGATAGGGTTTTGCTGCAATTTCCGCACCAGCAGCTTTTAATGGCTCCAATTTTTCTGGGGTGCGGTTATAAGCTATTACCGGAATATTTGCCGCTAATAGCCTTTGAGCCATCGGTTGTCCCATTAGTCCAGTCCCCAGAAATGCCACCTTCATTGTTGATATTCCCAATGGTTGAGCGTTTACTGTTAATTGAAGTTTGTTTACTGCTGAGTCATAAATAAATTATTAGTTAATTAGTTAATCCCCAGCAGTCACCTGGAAAAAGTTATCCCCCTGCGGCGAAACTTACCATAATCATGACTGAAAGTAAAATTCCCGGAGTGAGTAACACAACTAGCATTAATAAGTCATGGGTATTCATAATTATTGATCTTTTATTTATTATTTTGGAACTGTAATTACTTTTATAACAATTTTAATGATCGCTGATACATGATATAAATAACTACCCTGAGAACAAATTCCTTTTTTGCGTTAAGCAAAGGTATGCTACAAGGATTATCACGACCTGCAATTATATTATTTAAACTAATTTCTCCTACATATTCAACCACAAGTTTTAAACAAGAATAGTTCCATCCCTTCCCCTTTACGCTTTGTCTAAGCTCTAATCTAAAGTTTTGTGACTATGACTGCATTATATGATTCCTAAGGTCTGAATTATGTTACCTTCGGACTCTCAAAGTTATTTATGGAAAATTTAGGGTGAATCGGGAATAGTGAATCCTTGGAGTGGTTGAGAGATTTCAGTTTCTTGGAGTCCTTTGGTTTGCAGTAAAACTCCAAATCCTCCTAACCCCATGGGATCTAGTAATTGGTGTAGGGTGTCTCGGCGATGTAATAGTTGTGATATTGGTTGCTCTGTGTAGGACAATGAAGCTATACGTTGCCCTAATCCCAAAGCCATTAAAAATAAACCCTGTTGAGTAAAATCTATTTTTGTTAAACCGCAGCGATCGCCCCATTTTTCTAAGGCAGTAAAATCTACATGGGTAGTAATATCTTGTTTGCCAACATTGATGTAAGGGTTATTATGGCGTTGATGTTGCCAGTAACATTGTAAGGTACCTTGCGATCGCATGGGGTTGTAGTAACGATGGGCAGGATAACCATAATCTATAGTTAACAAATAACCCCGTTGTAAGCGATCGCTGACTTTATTTAACCATTCTAAAGCAGCTAAGTTTACCTCACTTTGATATTCGTCAGAGTACTTCTCAACACTAATATCTACTAACTGGAAATATTCTTTTAGTTTAGGTGTGGATGGTTCTCCCGAAACTTCCACAAACAAGGATTGGGAGAATTTACTTTCCTCCCCTGTTGTTACAAATTCTTTGGTAGTAACATAAATTTCTTGCAGTTTACCCCCACGGATAGTAAATTGATGCACTGGCATGGCATCAACTAATTCATTGGAGAAAAAGCAACCAATAATGGAATTACTAGGTATAGTGTTTAAAGTCTGCCAAGTAACTGGAAACTCTGCTAACTTTTCCTGCTGGACTTGCGTTAAAGTTGGCGATCGCTCCACGATTATATAATCTAGGTAAGTGTAAAAATCTGGGTATTGTTGCTGGATATAGTTGAGGAGATCCACAGCTAAGTATCCTTGTCCCGCTCCCATTTCTACCAAGTTAAATGGTTGTGGTTTGCCCAAAATCTCCCACATTTGTACAAACTGTTCAGCTAGTAATTCACCGAAATCAGTACCTAAGTGTACAGAGGTGAAGAAATCCCCCTTTTTTCCAATATTTGCCGCTTGATTAGAATAATAACCGTGCAGGGGATGGTATAAGGCCAAATCCATGTATGTAGAAAAAGTAATGCGGTTTTCGGGACAAGTGGTAATCTGGTGAGCGATCGCTTCATATAAAGCTGGATTATAATCCATAAAAATAGCTGTCAATAACCTGGTCAAATTTCTATCCAATTTAATCACGCAATGGTGCTGTATAGATGAGGTTTAGTTCTCTCTATTTATGGAGATACCGTTAAATTTTTGCGATAAATGTAACAAAGGTTGCTCTAATTGATGGGACAGCTTAATAGGTAAATCACCAGAGCGGACATGTAAATATTGTTGGGGGAAAGGTATTTCAATCTGATATTTTTCCATTGAAGCAGCAATGAGAAAATATACTTCGCTTTTAATTGCGGGTTGATGACTAGGGTTATTAATCCAAACCAGAAGTTCAAAATTGAGGGCACTATCACCAAATCCTTGGAAAAATACCTGGAATGTAGGAGATTTTAATACATCTTTATGTGCATTAGCTGCATCCAACAGAGCCAATTTTACCTTTTCTATGTCTGAACCATAGGCAACTCCCACGGGAATATGAATCCGGGAAACTGGACTTTGGTGACTCCAGTTAATTACTTCCGTTTCTAGAAAACGGGAATTGGGAACAATGATAGATACCCGATATAAAGTAATAATTACTACACTTCTAGATCCGATATGTTCTACATTCCCCATATACTGCCCGACTTCCACAAAGTCTCCTACTTGGATGGGACGTTCAAATAATAAAACGATGCCACTACCAAAGTTTTTGGCAATATCTTGAAAGCCAAAACCAATGCCCACACCCAAGGCTCTGGCAAGAATGGCTAGGGGACTCAAATCTACTCCCCAAACTTGCAGTAGAATTACACTACCAATACCAATTAAGGCATATCGACAAATAACTGCGATCGCTTCTTGGATACCTAAACTAATTCGCAATACTGGCAGAACCCGAGAACGCAGTAAATTTGTGGCTGCACCGGAGAGAATTATTAAACCCAAAAATAAACCAACTAGAATTAATATATCTACAACTGAATAAGTATTTTTTGTCACAGACTAAGTTATATTAAATACTAACTTGTTGCGTAAATTGTAACTCCAATATCTAGTTATAGGGAAGATGTTAGTAATATATAGTACCGTCCCCACCCACAGTATGGTTCTGGCAATAATCAGAGTAGATTTGAGGAGAAAGTTTAATGTTTTGAGATGCTGCTCCCCAGATTATGTATGATCTCCTAGAATTTGAGAACATTGATGTTGGGTAATTCGCCACAACCTACCTAGAGTGAAATTGAGGAAACTTGCGATCGCTATAATGGCAATACTAAGTATAGAGGTATTGCGAATAAACTTAATATCTCTTTCTTCTTGTGCTTGATCCACCACATTGGACATGGTGTCAGCCCAGTTGGTGGCTAGTTGTTTGGGTGTAGTATTAGGCTGAAGTTCCCCCTGAGCATATGTACTAAACAGACCTTTAAGCTTTAACCTTCCAAGGCTTGAGGGTTTTTACACAAAAGAGCTGTACCCATGTTATAAAAGATTCCCTTAATATCTTGAGTGGAGTAATATGAGATAATTGTAGTCATGTATATAGAAGTATTCCTAACAGAAACTCTCCCCCAGCCGTTCTGCTTCGCGAGTCATACCGTGAGGACGGAAAAGTTCGTAAACGTACCCTTGCCAATGTTTCAAAACTGCCTTCGGAAACGGTAGATGATAAAAAAATTCTGCTTAAAGGAGGTAAAGCAGTAGAAGATTTAGAAGAAATATTTAAAATTATTCGTAGCCGTCCTCATGGTCAAGTGGCGGCAACACTATCAAGCTTAATAAAATTAGGATTACATACCTTAATTGATAGTTAAAACAGCAGAATAAGAAGAATTGAGACTATGATAGTGGCGCTTATTGTCAAACCAGCTTCTAAATTAGCAATAGCAAGAGGGCTAGATGGAGAAACTTTTTTCTCCAGTTTAGAGGAAGTTTTAGGATTAGAAGGAGCGGATGAGGATGAATTTTATTTGGCGATGGATTTTTTATTGGAACCCCAAGGTTAAATTGAAAATCATCTTGCCAAAGTTCATCTGAAGGAAGGATGTTTGGTTCTATATGACGTTAGTTCTACATATCTTAGAAGGAAAAGCTTGTCCGTTAGCAAAATATGGTTATAACGGTGAGAAAAAACGTGGTAAATTACAAATAGTATTTGGGCTATTATGTAATGATAAAGGTTCTCCAATAGCAGTAGAAGTATTTGAGGGAAATACATCCGACCCAAAGACATTTACTAGTCAAATAGATAAAGTTAGCTCGAGATTTGGTATTAAGAGAGTAGTCTGGGTCGGAGACCGTGGAATGATTACTCAAGCAAGGATTCGAGAAGACTAAAAAGATAAAGAAGGTTTAGACTGGATTAGGGCTTTAAGAGCGAGCGCCTCAAATAAAGAAATTAGTAGAACAATCAGCTATTCAATTAGCTCTGTTTGATGAACGAAATTTAGCATCAATTAAAAGCGAAGATTATCCAGGTTAAAGATTAATAGCTTGTCTAAATCCTTTATTGGCAGCAGAAAGAAAGAAAAATAGAGAAGAATTATTACAAGCAAGAGAAAAGGAATTAGATAAAATTGTTGCAGCAACTTCGAGAAAAGCTCGTCCAGTAAAAGGCGAGGATAATATTGGTGTAAGAGTAGGTAAATTTATTGATATAGAAGAGAACAGTTTTTCAGATCAGATAAATCATCAGTCAAAATTTGATGCAGAAACAGTATTAGATGGTTTATATATTATAATTAGTACATCTTTGTATCAAGAAACTTTATGTGCTACGGATACGGTAAAAGCCGATAAAAATCTCTCACAAGTAGAACAAGCTTTCCGTAGTTATAAAACTGTTGATTTAAAAGTTCGTCCAATTTACCACTATACACCCGAACGTGTAAAAGCCCATATATTTCTATGTCTGTTGTCTTATTATTATGTAGAATGGCATATGCGAGAAATTTTAGCTCTAATACTTTTTGATGAAGATGATTGGGAAGCAGCAGCAGCGAGAAAAGAGTCTGTTGTATCTCCTGCCAAAAAGACCGAAAAAGCTAAAAATAAATCGAACAAAAAGCGTACCTCAGATAATTTGCCCGTTCATAGCTTCCAAACTTTATTGGATGATTTAGCTACAATTGTTAAAAATACAATTTCTACAACAATTGGTAGTAAATCCTTCGTTTTTGAGAAGATTAATCAGCCTACAGCTATACAACAAAGAGCAATAGATTTACTCGGAATTAGCATGATTTGTACCCAGTAAGCTTGGACTTTAAATCTCTGTAAGTCTCACTACGCATAAATTTTGTTTTTCGTCAAAGGGTAACTTCAGATTAGGAGGTGTATCATTTTGGGTGACGGTTAATAAGTAGCGACCGTTCATCCAAATGGTGGGAGAATTATTATCTTCTTGAATTTTTACTTGGGGGGTTTTGCCGGATTTAACAACCGCTTTAAGTTGAGAAATTACCGCGTCTGCCCGTTCTTGTGCTGTAACAGCTTCTGTACTACTAAGCCGAAAACTACTAACTAGAAAAATTTGTCTACCATCCACCACCACGGCAGCTGATTCTTGGGTAGATTGCCCAATTGCTGGGGTTAATAATAAGCCACAAACAAGGGTAAAAACAATCGCAACAAGCAGGAAGAATTGCCTATATAGAGATCGAGCATGAATAATTTTTGAAAACTGTAACATTTTTACGGCAATCTACTGCGCAGAGTAATTGCATTTCAATACTACATATTCAATACTACATATTTATATAGTGTATTTTTTCTTACTATCGGGAAATATTTTTGTATCCTAAGATACTTGCATCTTTTTTATTGTTGTTTGCAGTTGCTGGGAAACTTCTGCGGTTTTTTGTAGAGAAGCGGAAAATTTCCGGGAGGAATTGCCTGTCATTTTAGATACTTTGGCAATTTGTTTCATGGCTTTGGTGACTTCTTTTGAGATTTCTACTTGGGATGTGGTAGCGATCGCAATTGATTGTACTAATTCATCTATTTGGTGATATACATCGGCTATATGGCTGAAGGAGAGCCAATGATTTTGCCAGAGACTAGAACTTTCTTCGATTTGAATGGAGTCTTGTTTGAGAAGTTGACTGACTTTTTGGGTTTGTTGCTGTAAATTACAAATAATTTGTTCAATTTCCGTGGTTGCGCTGGCTGTTTTGCTTGTGAGTCCAGTAATCTCTTCTGCTAATAAACTAAATTCCTGCCCCTGAACTCCCAGACGATTAGCTTCAATTCCAGCATTAATCGCAACTATGTTAGTCTCGGTGACAATTTGATTAATTGATGAAACCAGACGGGATATTTCCTGCATGGATTCTCCCATGTGTTGCATTTCGTCCATGGCTGTGACTATGGTTGTCCCCAAACCTAAGAATTGATCGATGGTTACTTTAATCGCGGTGAGGTCATTCTCTGTACTGTAAGTCCCTGTATTCGTCACAGTAAGGGCTTGCTGGGCTTTGGTAGCTACATCCTTAATGGATAATTGCATATTTTCCACCGCATCTAGGGTACGGCTAATTTCCTCTGATTGTTTGAGTGCGGAAATTGCTAGTTGGGAGATTGCTCCGGAATTTTCGGCTAGTGCTGTATTTACCTGGCGATCGCTAAGTTTAATTTGGGTAGCAATAGTTTGTAAATTGTCAGCAATTTGATTTAAAAATTGAGCAACTTCACCAATTTCTCCCTCATTCAGTGGAGCGCGAACCGTTAAATCTCCATGGGCAATTTCTGCGATCGCATTTAGCAATTGTTGCAGTTGAATGTGTAATTCCCGATTGTTATCAGTTTGTTGTTGTAAACTATTTTCTGATCTTGCCAGAGCTTGCAAGCTATTTTCTAACACACTAGCTCTTTCTAAGGCTAAACCAATATGCCTTGCCAATTGTGCCAATAGATCTATCTCAGATTGCTGCCAAACCCTAACTTGGGAAACATCATGGGTAATTAAGAAGCCAAATAGTTGCTCATTCAAAATTACAGGTGCAACTAAGTTGCCATCAATCTTCTGTTCTTCCAATGGTAAGCCATCAATTTCAATGACTTCCACGTCACTTTGTTGCAGATTCTCTAAATAATTAAGTACCCAGTCATCTGTCAGGGAACTATACATCATTGATGCTAAACCAGGAATTGCACATTCTGCGATCGCTCGACTCTGGGCAGGTGAATCATCATGCAATTTGTAGAAAAATACCCGTTCTACTTGCAATGCTTTTTGGATATCATCTACTGCAACCTGATAAATATCTTGGGAGTTTAAAGAACCAGACATATGAATCGCTAATTCTTTTAAAGCTTGGGTATGGTCAATTAAACTCACCCTTTCTAAACTCAATCCTACCTGCACCGCTAATTGGCTGAGAAAATTGATTTCAAAATATTGCCAAATATGTGGAGCCCAACAATAATCAGCCATCAAAAACCCAAATATTTGATTGTCTTTCAAAATTGGCGTGACTAAAGTTGCCTTAATCTTCAATATTTGCATTAACTGCAAATATTCAGGAGCAAATTCTTTTTCTAAAACATTATTTACAGCAATTAACCCATGCTGTTGACAAATATCTACCAATTCCTGAATAATGCCGATGCTTTCGATACTTTTCCCGGATCCTATGTTCACTCCAGGAGCCACAGACTCAGCTAATACCTGTAACGTATTACGGGAATTTAAGTGATAAATTACTACCCTATGAGCTGCAAGGGCAATGCGTGATTCTGATACTGCCTGCTTTAATAAATCATCACTATGTAAAGACTGCCTAATGGCAATCAAAATATTCGTAAATCTTTCTAATCTTTCTGTTTCCTCTAATTGATTATTCTGCAAATCCTGTAGTTGATCTGCCATGCGATTGATACTAGCACCCAAATCAGCTATTTCATCTTCTCCTTTCACATCAATCCTCGTTGTCAAATTACCCTTAGATAATTTTTTCACAGCCATGGTGGCAGTCACAATGGGTAATGTGAGGCGATTTACCAAAAATACAACTGCTGCTCCCACCGACACAGCAGTAATGACAGTCCCCATAGCCAAAATTAGCAATAACTGACTTTGAGTATTAAACGCGAACGCTTTATCTGTACTCAAAATCAATTGCCACTCTGGACTTGAGGAACTTTTAACTCTGTTCCAAGGTATAATAGTTGTTAATTCTTCTCTTTGATTAGCTTTATTTTTTAGGACACTGGTAAAGGTAGAATCGATTTCTCGAACCCGCCATTCAGCAAAAAAATCTTGGATTTTATCCCCTTTATTCGCCTCATTGTTCGATAGAAAAATTTTACCTTGAGAGTCGACGAGATAAAAATCGTAATCTATTATCCGAGGATGTTTAATAATACTTTCTAAGCTGTCAATCGAAATTATAGCTTGTATTATATATTTACTTTTCTGTTTTTTATGATTAAAAATAGGGGAGAAAACATAAACTTCAGATTGGTTCGTTTCTTTCCCAACCCATAGGTTAATAATTCCAGTCTTTTTATGAATCCAAACACGCTGTAAATAAGTGTGATGTTGAGGCTTAAAAAGTTTTTTATTATCAGTACTTATAAATACATTATTTTGCGTATCTAATATCGTAATACTTTTATAGATGTTGTGGGAATTATGCCAGTTTTTCAACTGCTTCTCCACTATAACCATATTATTCTGTTCTGAAATAGTAGATAACCAATCAGATTTAGCGAGTGAAGTTATTTCTTTTTTTCTATTTTTTAGATAACTATCTATATTATCTAATATCCATAATGCATTTGTTTGATTATAATTTGTAATTTGTTTTGTGACAGATTTATTTACCAAAGAATAAGTTGCAATCCCAATCCCCAATATCGGTAAAACTCCAACCGTGACTGCAAAAATAATTGCTTTAGTTCTAAATCCCTTATTCTTAATCCAATAACTGATATTTCTAATAGATAAATTATGATGATCAAGCCTGGGCTGTATAACAGTTTCAATTTCTGTAGCTGAATATTTATGTTTAGGGTAAGTATTACTTTTTCGTGGTGCAATATTACTATCTAAGTTGATTCTATTAATCATCAACAATCCTCAAATTAAAATCCATCAAATCATTGCAGTGTATGCCTTTACATGTTGGGATAAAAATTCAAATTTCTATACCCGCTTACTATTCATCGACATATTGGAGATTATGACAAATACTCCTAACTAAATCCAATTGTGTAAAAAGGTTTAGTTAAATAATCTGCGACTCTTATTATTCTAGCTTTTGCTTGATCAAGGGCTCCATTCCTACCTGTAATAATAACTACTGGTATATTTCTTAAATATGGATGTTTCTGTAATAGGGAGTACAATTCATAACCATCTAGAAAAGGCATCTCAATATCGAGTAAAATTAAATCTGGCTGTAATTCTATTAATTTATTTAATGCTTGTAACGGGTCGAAAATACCAATAAAATTAAAAATTTCTTCATCTAAAAAATTACATATAGTTTTCAATATTATAGGATCATCATCAATGCATATTATCTTATATATTTTTCTTCCTTTTGTAAGTGAGAAAGAAGACTTTCTCTTTATATCACTACTTAGCTTATTTTTATAAATAAAGTCTATCGCTTTTGTTAATCTTGATTCTTGCTGACGGCTAATATCATTTACTATATAACTACCTGATATATTATTTTTGCTATTATGGTTTAAAAGTAGACTGTGTACTAAATACTTAACTTCCCATGTATAAAAGTGAGTAATTTCTTGCAAACATAATTGGGGTGAAAAATCATAGCTACCCTTATAGACTTTCAGTAATAATTTAAAAACTTCTAAAATTATATTTTCAATGAAAATTTTTGCTTCCTGATGATTAATGTATTGGCTTTTTATCAACCAAAAAATAGCTTCATAGTCAGGATTACTCCCTACCTTAGTTTCAATACTATTTTCATAATATGTACGTATGTAGTGACTGATACAAGAGGAAATATTGGATTTATACATAAATATTTTTATTTAATTTATTAAAAATAATTTTAAATATTAACTCTGATTGCGAAGCATAAATAACTTTACCTTGTTGACAGAATATTTTCCATGTTTCTGAAACTCTAAAAAATTTGCAAACAACCACTAAGAGATTGAATAGATATACTTTTTAATAAATAAATTGGATCTATTGTTTGAAAAAATCTATATTTACCAATAGGAACTGCATTCATAATTATATATCTATAATTTCTGCATTTCTATGTATTTAATACTACTCAGTATAAAAAAATCATTTTCCAGTTGCGAATAATTTCATTTTACATAGTAATAATTCACAATATTGACCCTGTACATAATCGCATTTAACAAAGGTTACTAGGGAACAATTTTATCAATCATCTTTTTCTATTTCTGTGGGTTGAGATACAGTTATATTCTGCATTCATTGTGAAAGATAAAACTTGACTATACTAAGAACGGCTAAAAGCTGGACTTTTGTATAGCGGTAATAACAAGTATTATAAATTAATAAACAATATTACTTGATAAACCAGGTAAAGTCTGATGTTAAAAATAGATTTTACGCAAGAATACATTGATAAACTTCATTATTAAATGATATCATTATCCTCATCAATTAGTACAGAAAAAGATGGAATTTCTGTATCTAAAAAGTCAGGGTATAAAACATAAAGATATTTGTAGTTTGTGTCAAATAGAAAAAACAACATTAATTAATAGTTAACATTAAACAATATCAATCAGGAGCAGTAGAATAACTAAAAAAAATACACCACAAAGGACAGCCAAGTGAATTAAATCAGTATAGTGATATTTTGAAATAATATTTTGAGAAACATCCAGCTACAAGTATTGCAGAAGGGAGTGATGCCATTGAAAAAATAACTGGTATTAAGTGCAGTCTAACTCAGGTAAGATAATTTCTGCTCAGAACAGGTTTGCGTTGCTTAAAAGTGGGGTATGTGCCGGGAAAGTCAGTACCCGGATTTCTCACAAGTGAGAAAAAAACACTTGGATGAGCCAGATTTAGGATAAATTAATTGGCACATTGTCAAATTCCTTGCAGATGACAAGGAGTACTAAGTAAAAACCGAGTACAATAAATATATATAAGATACATCAAAATTGAAATATACTTAAATTAGAACAAAATAGTGATAAAAATTGACACACCAACTTGTTGGGTTAAATCAAGTAAATTAACCCAGCAGGACAGTTATTTCAAATCAGAGAGCGCTATTACTTATTAATCCAATCATCTCATTAACCAGGGCAAGGTAGTCGAGATAAACGCTCATAACTCATTGCAACGCCATTCCTTGTAAGGGCAAGCACTACTAATTGCAATTAAAACTAAAACTCGTTGTTTGCAAATCGTAATCACAGCCCCTAGCTTTAATAATTTTGTGCGTATAGTTCCAATTGTTGCATTTTTGAATTCTGTATTTACTAAGCACTTTTCTCCCAGGTTATTCAGTAAAATGTAGGCAATAGCTGTAAACCATAAACGTAATTGGTTCCCCTCAAATGTATGTGTACTTGTTCTATCACTTTGTAAATCTAATTTTTGTTCTTTGAGATAATTTTCCGGCGTTGCCTCGCGGACAGCCTTTTTGAGTATAAAGTCGCCCTGGAGGAATTTGTTTAATGGGGAGCTAAGTGACTACAAATCGATGATTGACTTCTTCATTGCTATAATCGACCTTGGCTACTACACGACGACTACGGCTCCAACTGTCTAATGTTTGATAGTCAACAGAACAATACCAAACTGAGTTATTAACAAAGGCTGCCGCATCTTTTTTTTTATCTGCTTCTCCAGGAAATAAGCTTTAAAAAAACTCTACTATGGGTTGTATTTTTTGTGAATATTATTGGAATGCACGATACTGAATTGGTTGCGATAGCTGGAGTCGACGAGGATTTTCAGCAAGTCCGAACACATAATCAATATCAGTTTCATCTTCACACCAAGCCATTATCTCTTCTCTGGAATAAGCACTATCCCCACGGATAATAATTTTCACC